>CAJMRD010000040.1 GCA_905215725.1 uncultured bacterium
GGCGACAAGTGCCCCGAAAGCCGCCGTGCTGCCCGCAGGGGCGGCCTGGGAGCCAGACACGGCGCGTGCCGCGGCGGCGATGTCGTCGCGATTGAAGGAGCCGGTCTGCCCGCCGTTGGTGAGCTCGTCGATGGCGACTTGATAGACGTCGCGCGAGTGTGCAGGGTCGCAGCTCACCGGCGAATCGTCGTCAAGCATACTGTCGATCATGGACCAAGCCTCGTCCTCGTCCATAGCATCTGCGGCTCGAGCGATGGTAGGGACACCATCATCGGCATGACGGCGCTGGAACGCACCAGTCAGGCCGGAAAGGAATGCCGAGGTAGACTGCTCCGCCTGAGCCTGAGAATCAGAAGCCGCAGCGTAAGGAGTCGCATCCTGCTGCTGAGCTGAAATCGAGGCGGTCTTGAACTCGCTTTGATGCTGATTGAGATTGGCGGCACCGCCCATGGCATCGGGCTGGAACAGACGCTCTTCACGCTGCGCACGATACTCGGAGATACCCAGCGAGGCGGCATAGATGCCCACGCCCGCCACCGCGCCCACGGCGAAGGGAACCGCACCCGCCACGACCGTCTCGTTCACAGACGAAAACGGCAGCGTCGCGGCATACATAACCACGGGAGCGGCAAGGCCGATCCCGCACGAAAGTCCGGCAAGGACTGCTCGTTGTGTTGCATCAGAAGAAGCCATGAGCTCTCCCCATCTTCCAGCACCCAAATCGCATCATTCAGTTGGCTGCGCGAGAGAAGATGAAGCGGGGCTATGCCCCAAAGCAACGGTATATGGTTCGTTTCATCTGCGTTATCCGTCGCGAAGCTTAAAAGCTATTATGCGAAACCGCCCTGTCGATTGCAAGCGACGATGTCGGATTGAAACGGGAAACCTGCTGCTTGCCAGTCTTATGGTCAAAAATAAGCGCGGAGCGGCGATATAGAAAAGGGCCGAGGCTCAAAGCCCCGACCCTTTATTGCATTGATGACTATCGCTGCGTGTGGATGACAACCTAGAACGTCTGCTCGTAGTCGCTGTGCTTTTTGGCCGAACGCACCAGGAACTCCTGGTTGGTGTTGGTGCCCTTAAGACCCTTGATAAACGACGCAGCTGCGCGCTCGGTGTTGTTCATGCCGGCAAGAATGCGACGCAGGCCAAAGACAAACGGACGCATCTGCTCGTCAACCAACAGGTCCTCGTTACGCGTACCGGAGGCAACGGGGTCGATAGCCGGGAAGATGCGGCGGTCGGCCAGGTCGCGGTCGAGCTTGAGCTCCATGTTGCCGGTGCCCTTGAACTCCTCAAAGATGACCTCGTCCATCTTGGAGCCGGTGTCGATGAGGGCAGAGGCCAGGATGGTGAGCGAGCCACCGTTCTCGATATTGCGGGCTGCGCCCAGGAAGCGCTTGGGCGGATACAGTGCCGCCGAATCGACGCCGCCCGAAAGGATGCGGCCTGAGGCGGGCGCCGCCAAGTTGTAGGCGCGGGCAAGACGCGTGATGGAGTCGAGCACCACCACGACATCGCCGCCCAGCTCCACGATGCGCTTGGCGCGCTCGATGACGAGCTCTGCCACACGAGTGTGGTTGTCGGCGGGCATATCGAAGGTCGACGCCACAACCTCGCCCTTGATGGAACGCTGCATATCGGTAACCTCTTCGGGGCGCTCGTCGACGAGCAGGCAGATGAGGTGCACCTCGGGGTTGTTAATCGAGATAGACTGGCAGATCTTCTTGAGGATTGTGGTCTTGCCGGCCTTGGGCGGGGACACGATCAAGCCACGCTGACCCTTGCCGATCGGCGACACGATGTCGATGGCGCGACCGGTAATGGAGTCCTTGCCATGCTCCATGCGCAGCGGCTCGTTGGGATAGACCGGGGTGAGGTCACCGAACTTGGGGCGGTTGCGAATCTGCTCGGGG
This sequence comes from uncultured bacterium, assembly GCA_905215725.1. Lineage (GTDB taxonomy): Bacteria > Actinomycetota > Coriobacteriia > Coriobacteriales > Coriobacteriaceae > Collinsella. The sequence continues at coordinate 1,917 of CAJMRD010000040.1, forward strand.
TCTAGACCGTTGACGGTCGTGATTTTGGCGAGGCCGGCGCGCTTGTCGCCGCCGCGCGAAGGACGAAGCGAGCCCTCGATGACGTCGCCCGTGCGCAGACGCGCGGAGCGGATGAGGTAGGCGGGCACGAAGGCGTCGTCGTTGGACTTCATGTAGCCATGGGCATGGATGATACCGGAGCTGTCCGGACGAATCTGCAGGATGCCCTTGATGTCGCGGAAGCCCTCGGCCTTCGCGGCGGTGACGTAGATCTCCTCGACGAGCTCGGCTTTCTTCTTGCCGGTCGTCTCAATCTCGAACTCCTTGGCCTTCTCGCGCAGCTCGGCGACCTTCATGGCCGCGAGCTCCTCGCGCGAAAGCGTGGGCTCGGTGGGAGCGGCATTACGCTCCTTGTTGCGCTGCTTGCGATCGCGCTGGCGGTTGCGGCGGTCGTTGTTGCGCTCGTCCTTGCGCTCGTTGCGCTCGTCGTTGCGCTTGTGCTGGCGACGGTTGGGGCGAGCGCCGTCTTCGGCCTCGGCGGGCACGGCGCCATCGGTTGCGGCGGCATCGGCGTTAGCCGCAGTATCATCGCTGGCCTCGGCCTTGGAATCGCCCTGCAGCTCGGCCTCGGCCTGCTGCTCGGACGCCTTGGCCTTAGCGGACTTCTTACGACCGCGCTTGGGCTTCTCGGACGCAGACTGTTCGACGTCTTGGGGCTCGGCGGCATCAGTCGATGCATCGGCGGTCGTCTCGGCGGAATCCTCGGACGCACCCTTCTTGGCAGTCTTGGCCTTGGACGTGCGCTTAGCAGCAGTACGATGGCTGCGACCAGGACGGACGTCGGCGGGCTCGACATCGGCGGGAGCGGCCTCGGAAGTCGTAGCATCCTGGACGGGTGCATCGGCAGCGGTTGCAGACTCGGCGGTCGCCGCAGCATCCCGAGCGGCTGCAGCTGCGGCTGCGGCCTTCTCTGCCTCGACGAAGGCCTTGGGCTTGCGACCGCGACGGTGCGGGCGCAAAGCCGGATCGACAACGGGAACTTCGCTGGCCTCGACAGGCGCAGCGGACTCAGCAGGCGATGTGCCCTCCCCTGCCGCGGAACGAACCGAAGCCTCGGTGAGCTCGAGGGTTACCTGATCGGCAACCTGCTCGGCCTTAGCAGCCGTGCGACGGCGTGTGCGCGGTGCCGGCTTCTCGGTCGGCTGGTCGGCGGCAGGTGTCTCGGGCACAGACGGAGCTGCAAGCTCGGTCAGAGCCGCGGCCTCGCGCTCGGCAGCACGACGGCGGGCGCGCACCACCTGAGCCTCGCTAATCTGCGCCAACGCACGCGCCTGCGCGACCTCATCGGAAATCGGCTCCGAGGAGTCAGCTGCAACGGTGCGCTTGACGCGCGTCGTGCGCGTGGTACGGCGCTTGGGCTTGGTGACCTCCTCGCCGTCAGCAGCAGACTTGGCCGTGCGGCGCGTACGCTTGGGCTTTGCCGGAGCAGCCTCCTCACCAGTTGCAGGCACGGCCTTCTCAGCCGCTGAAGGCGTAGGCGTCGAAGCAGCCTTAGGCGTCTCAGGAGCCGAGGCTTGCGCGGGCGCCGCGACCTGGTCCAACGCAACCGGTGCAGCGGGAGCGGCTTGCGTCGTCGTTATTTCGTTTTCTTGCTGTTGATCAGACACAGTGTTTGCTCAACTTTCTTTTCAAGCCCTGTGATCACATGCTCCCTGCATAAACCTTCAGGGCGGCTAAACAGTCTAGCTCCGTCAAATACCGACGGACATCATTGATCTGTATCGAGATATTTGCGTCATATACGCAGCGTTAGTGTAACACAACCGCAACCACCTGCAACTTAGTCATTGAGGACGTTCTTAAACGACTAGTCAAAAGGGACAATCTTTGGTTTAACACCCACAAATCTGACTGCCTCCGCCAAAACTGTGGCGGTTTACTACGATGAATCGCTCAACCGCGATCACTCCGAAACTTGTTGAACTAAAACCGCAGGTAGATGCCTTGCACTTTTTTGCGAAAAGCCGGCGTAGTTGGAATTTCTCATTTCATCGTAGTAAACCGGCATAGTTTCGTATTTCCAGCAGTTCCAAATTCGTCAATACGTCGGCGTTTGCAAAAAGCCCGACCTCCGTGGGAGATCGGGCTTTCAAGGCTTAGTTAAACCAAGTCTGTACGGTCAAATGACCCGTAGCTTACATCTGCTCGGGCGCGGAAACGCCAACGAGGGTGAGCACCAGGGCGAGCGTCACACGGACGGCATCGCAAGCGGCCAGACGGGCACGCGAAAGCTCGGGGTCGACGGGACGGCCCTCGCTCGGCAGCACCTGACAGGCAGCGTAGAAGCTGTGGAAGTCGCCGGCGAGTTCCTCAGCAAAGTGCGTCAGACGGAACGGGGCGCGGTCGCGAGCGCAGCTGGCGATGAGGTCGGTGAGCTCGTTGAGCTTGCGCGAAAGGGCGAGCTCGGTCGGGTCGGTCAGCAGCGAGTAATCGACGTTCTCACCGATGGCCTTGGCGGCGACGGCCTTCATGCCCATCTCGTCAGCCTGCTCGGGCGTAACGTCAGCGGCACGGCGCAGGATGGAGCACACGCGGGCGTGAGCGTACTGCACGTAGTACACCGGGTTGGAGTTGTCGCGCTTCTTGACGGCCTCAATATCGAAGTCGACCATCTGGTTGGAGCTCTTGGAGATGAGGGTGTAACGGGCAGCGTCGGAGCCGACCTCGTCGACGAGCTCCTGCAGGGTCACCATGGTGCCCTTACGCTTGGACATACGGACGGGCTTGCCGTTGCGCAGCAGGTTGACGAGCTGGCCCAGCAGAACCTCAAACTTGCCGGGGTAACCCAAGGCATCGCAGACGCAGCGGACGCGCTCGATGTAGCCGTGGTGGTCGGCGCCCCAGATGTCGATGACGTGGTCGACGCGCTGGAACTTATCCCAGTGATAGGCAACGTCGGAGGCGAAGTAGGTGTACTCGCCGTCGGACTTGATCAGAACGCGGTCCTTGTCATCGCCCAGGTCGGTGGAGCGGAACCACAGGGCGCCGTCCTTGGTGTAGAGATAGCCCATCTTGTCGAGCTTCTCAAAAGCGCGGTCGACGGCGGAGGTGCCGGCGGTCTCGACCTCGGTGTCCTTCACATACAGCGAGCGCTCGGAGAACCAACGATCGAAGTCGCAGTTAACGGCATGGCAAAGGTCGCGCATGTTGTCGACCATCTTTACATAGCCGCGCTCGCGGAAGCTCTCCATGCGCTCCTGCGGATCGGCGTTGACCCACTTATCGCCGTCGGTGCGCCAGAACTCGGCGGCCTCGTCGATGATGTAGTCGCCGCCGTAGGAGTCCTTGCCCAGGGTCTCGGCAAAGTTGTCCTGATACGGATGGGTCTCGGGATGCTCGTCGTTCTCGTCGGCAACAAAGGCGTCGCGGTCGGCGATCAGCAGCTTGTGAGCCTCGTCGATATCCACGCCCTGCTTGGCGATGATGTCGGCAAGCTGCATATAGCGCGTGCTGATGGAGTTGCCGAAGGTGTTCATCTGAGAGCCGTGGTCGTTGATGTAGAACTCACGCTGGATGTCGTAACCGGCGTGATCCATAACGCGGCAGAGCGAGTCGCCCAGCGCGGCCCAGCGGCCGTGGCCGATGTGCATGGGGCCGACGGGGTTGGCGGAAACGAACTCGACCTGGGTCTTCAGGCCACCACCGACGTTGGACTTAGCGAAGTCCATACCCTTCTTGCGAGCCTCGCCAAAGATGGCATTCTTGACGGCAACGGAGAGGTAGAAGTTGATGAAGCCGGGGCCTGCGATCTCGACCTTCTCGATCGCGGGGTCCTCGGGCATATGGGCAACGATGGCCTCGGCGATCTTGCGCGGGGCGCAGTGGGCCAGCTTGGCGGACTTCAGGGCCATGGTAGAGGTCCACTCGCCATGAGAAGTGTCAGCCGGTCGCTCGATAGCGCAATCGTCAAGTTCAAATGCGGAAAGGTCGCCGGCCTCCTGGGCCGCAGCAAGCGCAGCGCGTACCAGCTCTTCAATCTTCTCGGGCATAGATCCTCCTTGTGTTAAAGCCCCCGAGCTCTTGGTCACTCGTAGGGCAAAAGCCAGAGTTTGTAGCACTCTATCACAAGCGACGGGCACTGTCGCAGGGTAAAGCTAATAGATATTGCATATGCACAAAAATGACTACAGCTTGTATGGAGTCACTCAAAGATGCCGGTCTGCCTGCAGATTATGCAGGCGTTGAAAATGCATAAAGGTGTGAATGAGCTGCGTCTGTTATCGAATACTCTTACCTATCAGAGTTGTGTGCTTTTCCTGCATAAAGTACGGGTTTGCGCACGTCAGCGTGTTATTCTAGACATACGTAAATTCGTATAAGTTGGAGGTAGCATGTTCTCAATCGGTCAACACGTCATTCATCCGGGCCAGGGAGTCTGCACCGTCGTCGGTTTTAGGGACGACACACCGCAGCCCATGCTGCTGCTCGAGACCAAGCAGGGACATGCGCAGACGATCCTCATGTACCCCGTGGCGCAGGCCGACCGTCTGCACGCCGCCATCTCTCAGCAAGATGCCGAGCACCTGCTGAGCCACTATGACGAGCTGGAGTGCGACACCTTTACCGAGCGTAACAGCTCGCTTGAGGAGACACACTTTAAGCAGCAGCTCAAGCTGGGCGCGCCCGAGACGGTCCGCGTGGCAAAGACCATGATGCACCGCATTCGCCAGGCCGAGGAAGCTGATAAAAAACCCAGCTCCTACTACATGCGCGTACTCAAGGAGGCCAAACGCCGCTCCATCGAGGAGTTCGCCGTGGCCCTTGGCGTCACCGAGGAGGCCGCCGAAGCCCGCCTAGCCCAAGCCGCCCTCAACTAACCCATCCGCGCCAAAAACCACCACAAAGGGAACAGGCACCTTTGTGGTGGTTTTCTTGTTCTAGTAGTATTCATTCTTATCGATACCCACGAGCACAAGGAGTCTCTTATGGCAGAGCCGCTTACCGCCGGAATCACCCGCGACCGCGCGTTCGAACTGCTCAATGAGCACAACAAGGACCCGTTCCATATCACCCATGGCGAGACGGTCGAGGGCACTATGCGCTACTTTGCGCGCGAGTTCGACCCCGAGAACGAGGAGTTTTGGGGCATCGTCGGTCTGCTGCACGACCTGGATTGGGAGGAGCATGAGGACGACCCCATTAACCACACCATCTATGCTGCCGAGATTCTTGAGGGCGAAGGTGCGTCTCCCGAGCTCATTCGCGCCATCCAGACGCACACGTCGGACTTCAACACCTCACTACCCAAGCCCGAGCTGCAGATGGAAAAGATCCTGTTTGCCTGCGATGAGCTCACCGGCCTGATCGGCGCTGCCGTCATCATGCGCCCGAGCAAGAGCGTTATGGACTTTACGACCAAGTCGCTCAAGAAGAAGTTCAAGGACAAACGCTTTGCCGCCGGCTGCTCGCGCGACGTGATTTCGCAGGGCGCCGAGATGTTGGGCTGGGAGCTCCCCGAGCTCTTTGACCGCACCATCGCGGCCATGCAGTCCTTCGCCCCCGACCGAGATACCTTCCAGGCCTAACCGTCAACGCCACCTAAAACCACCACAAAGGGGACAGGCACCTTTGTGGTGGTTTTTGTTTGCGCGGGCGTTAGGGACGGACCTGGCCGGTGCCGCGGAGCTTGTATTTGTAGGTGGTGAGGGCCTCGGCGGCAAAGGGGCCACGGGCGTGGAGTTTTTGGGTCGAGATGCCGATCTCGGCACCCAGGCCAAACTCGCCGCCGTCAGTGAAGCGAGTGCTGGCGTTGGAGTACACGGCCGAGGCATCGACAGCATCGAGGAAGCGCTCGCAAGCATCCGTATCCTCGGCAACGATGGCCTCGGAGTGCATCGTGCCGTAGCGGTTGATGTGTACGATGGCCTCGTCCTCGTTTGCCACGACCTTCACGCTCATCTCGAGCGCCAGGTACTCGCGACCCCAGTCCTCCTCAGTCGCGGCGACGTAGTCATCGCCCTCCACAAGCCCGGCATCGGCGCATGCGGCGCAGGTTGCCTCGTCGCCGTGAATGAGCACGCCGTGGTCATGCAGCACGGTCACGACCGCGGGCAAAAACGCATCGGCCACAGCACGGTCGACCAGCAGCGACTCGGCGGCATTGCACACGCCTACGCGCTGGGTCTTGGCATTAACGATAATGTTGAGCGCCTTATCAAAGTCGGCGGATTCATGCACGTAGATGTGGCAGTTGCCCGTGCCCGTCTCGATCACCGGCACAAGCGACTCGCGCACGCAGCGCTGGATCAGGCCTGCACCTCCGCGCGGAATGAGTACGTCGACAATACCGCGGAGCTTCATGAGCTCGCCGGTGGCCTCGCGGTCGGTGGACTCGATCATCGACACGGCCTCGCGCGGGAAGCCCTTGGCCTCGAGCGCATCGGCCAGCAGCTCGGCGATCATGGCACACGAGTGATAGGCCAGCGAGCCGCCGCGTAGAATGCAGGCGTTGCCGGTACGGATGCAGATGCCTGCGGCGTCGGCCGTCACGTTGGGGCGCGCCTCGTAGACCATGGCGACCAGGCCCAACGGCACGCTCACGCGGGTCAGGTCCACACCGCTCGCAAGCACGCGGTGGTCGAGCACGCGGCCGACGGGATCGGGCAGCTCGGCGAGCTTCTCCAAACCGGCGGCCATGCCCTCGACGCGCTCAGGCGTCAGCAGCAGACGGTCGAGCAGACCGGCCGAAGTGCCCGCATCGCGCGCGGCGGACATATCGAGCTCGTTGGCGGCGACGATGGAGTCGACACCGTTGCGCAGTGCTGCGGCCATGGCGCGCACGGCCTCCTGGCGCTGCTCATCGCTCGCCGTGGCAAGCGAGGCCGACGCTGCCTTGGCGGCAACGGCAAGATCGTGGACATACGTGGCTATATCGACCGACATGGGCGGCCCTTTCTCCTAGAAGTTTGCAACCATGGTAGCCGATTTGCGCATGGCCTCGCCCGCGGCGGTAGAATTGGTCAACCCGAAACACCGCAACGAACGGAAGACTCACATGGCCCTCATCACTTCGTACCACGTCCCCGGCCTTTACGTCGAGGACCACAGCATCGACGTCCCCCTTGACTGGCGCGGCCTGGAGCCGATGCTCCTGGCCGTCGGCAGTACCATGCGCCGCGGCGCTATGCCGGCACCCATCGCCGGCGCGCCCGAGAGCATCAAGCTCTTCTACCGCGTGGTTTGCGCGCCCGACCGCATCAACGACGATCTGCCGCTGCTCCTGTTTTTGCAGGGCGGCCCCGGCGGCGAGAGCCCACGTCCGCTGTCGCCCACAAGCGACGGCTGGATCGAGGAGGCCGTCAAGCACTTCCGCGTGGTCCTTCCCGACCAGCGCGGCACCGGACGCAGTAGCTGCGTGGACGGACGCACGATCAAGGCACTGGGTGAGCGCGCGACGGCGGCCGGCTCCGATGCCGCACGCTCGCAGGCGGATTTCCTCAAGCGCCACCTCGCCAGCTCCATCGTGCGCGATTTTGAGTACCTGCGCCTGGTGGGCTTTGGCGGCAAGCCCTGGGTCACACTCGGGCAGAGCTACGGCGGCTTTTTGACGTTGAGCTATCTGTCGCTCTTCCCCGAGGGCATAGCGGCAAGCTTTACCTGCGGCGGCATCCCCCACGTGCCGGCGAGCGCAAGCGAGGTCTACGCACACACCTTCCCGCGCATGGCCGCCAAGACGCAGCAGTATTACGACCGCTACCCCGCTGACGTCGACCGCGTGGCAGCCCTGGCCGATGCGCTCGAGGCCCAGAAGCCCGTGCTGCCCGACGGCTCGCCGATGACGGTCGAGCGCCTACAGCTCATGGGCAGCGACTTTGGCATGAAGCCGAGCTTTGAGCGCATGCATTGGATTATCGATCACGCGTTTGTTACTGGCGACGGTACGCTTAGCTGCGGCTCCTCGGTATCCGACAGCTTTTTGATGCGCGCCTTCGAGCGCACCAACACGCGTACAAACCCGCTGTACTGGACGCTGCAGGAGTTTATCTACGCCGACGGCGACACCATGCCCATTCGCTGGGCCGCAGCAGAGGAGAAGGCCCATCGTGCCGAGTTCGACACACTCGCGCGCCCGCTCATGTTTACCGGCGAGGCCATGTTCCCGTGGATGTTTGAGCAGATGCCCGAGCTTATGCCGTTTAAGCCCGCCATGGACCTGCTGATGGAAGACACCAGCTGGGACAAGATCTACGACCCGCAGCGCCTAGTCTGCAACGAGGTGCCACTCCAGGCCGCGGTGTATTTCGACGATATGTACGTCGATTCGGGCATGCAGCTCGATACGCTCAGCCGCGTGGGCAACTCGCATGCCTGGGTGACCAACGAGTTCGAGCACGACGGCCTGCACGGCAGCGTGGTGTTCAAGCACCTCTTCGACGAAGCGCTCAACCGCGGAGACCTGCGCCGGATCTTCTAGCTAAGGAGTGTCCCAAAGTGCCGGCACATAAGGAACGTCCCCAAGTGCCGGCACGAGAAAGACAGCGCTGCAGGAAACGATCCGCAGCGCTGTCTTTCTTTATGCAAATACGATCAAGTTATCCCTGTGTATCGCCGGCTTCTCGGCCAGGTTAGCGAGCAGGCGGTTGCTGGCGATCTGGTCCTGGCGGCGGCCGGCTGCAAGCTCCAGCACGTCCGAATCGGCCTCGGCGATACCGCGGGCGACGACCATACCGCTCGGATCGCACACATCGAGCACATCGCCCTCGGCAAACTGGCCATCGACCTCGCGAATACCCACCGCAAGCAAGGAAGAGCCACGGCTGACCAGCGCCTTCGCAGCACCGTCATCAACCGTCACCGAGCCGTGGGCCTTGTCGCCCAGCGCGATCCACAGTTTGCGGGGTGCGATGTCCAGGCGCTCCGCCGGCGGATCGAACAGGGTTCCCACGCTCTCGCCGCGGGCGAGACGCACGAGGGCATCGGGCTCCTCGCCCGAGCAAATCACGCTCTGAATGCCCGCCGTCATCAGGATGCGGCTCGCGCGAATCTTGGTGATCATGCCGCCCGTACCCACCGAGGTCAAAGAATCGCCCGCCGAGGCAATGATCTTGGCATCGATCTTATGCACGACCGGGACAAACTCGGCCGTCGGATCCTCGTGCGGATTGGCGGTGTAGAGGCCGTCGATGTCGGACAGCGTCACGCACAGGTCGGCGGAAACCAGGCAGCTCACGAGCGCCGCCAGCGTGTCGTTGTCGCCAAACTTGATCTCGTCGACGGTAACGGTGTCGTTCTCGTTGACGACCGGCACCACGCCCAGCTCCACCAGACGCAGCAGGGCGTCGCGCGCGTGCAGGTAGGACGTGCGACGCGCCGTGTCGTGACGCGTGAGCAGCACGAGCGAGGTGAGCAGGTCGCGCGCATGGAACTCCTCGTCGTAGGCCGACGAGATGATGCACTGACCAGCCGAGGCGCAGGCCTGCAGGCTCGGAAGGTCGCCGACCGGCTTGCGGTCGAAGCCCAACACGGGATAGCCACAGGCGATAGCGCCCGAGCTCACCACGACCAGACGCCAGCCGAGCTTGCGCAGCGCTGCGGCTTGATCGGCAAGTCCGCCGATAAAGGCGCGGTTGACCTTGCCATCGGCGCCCACCACCGTGGACGAACCGATCTTTACCACCATCGTTTTATAAGAAGTCGTCATACGTCAAACCAATCAACTGTTCAGCGAACGGCCGAGCTGGCGGCCAAGGGAGCGTGACTCGCCCCTACCGCCCAAGGAATCATTTTGCCCAGGGGAAAGCCGAGGCCGCGGCCATATTCTTGCGCACGAGCTCGTCGCGCACCTGGGCCAGGCCCTGTTCCATACCCACCACGTAGGTCTGCGGATACAGGAAGCGCTTGAAAGCCGCATCCAGATGATCGAGCGCCCAAACACAGCGCTCGCGCGCGTCCTGGATGCTCTCACGCGGAGCCACCGCACTGCCGTCGCGCACGATCGGCACCAACAGCTCACGATACTCAAGTTCGGACACGTCGGTCACCAGGGCGGCATCATTCACGGCCACGAGGGTATTGCCGCGCGCGGCGCCCTCCCCCGCCAGATGGTCCTCGTCGTAGATCATGTCGCAGACCGGGCCGCCAAAGCCGTCGTAATAACGGCGCACGCGCTGTACGCCCGGGATCGTGCGCTTATAGGGCTGCTCGGAGAGCTTGACCACCGGCGTCCACGGGTCGGCCTCGCTCGCACGGCGGGCGGAAAGCTTGTACACGCCGCCCAGCGCCGGCTGGTCGTAGCAGGTCGCGAGCTTGGTACCCACGCCAAAGCTATCGATGGGCGCGCCCTGGTCGAGCAGCGACTGAATCGTGTACTCGTCCAGGTCGTTGGACACCGAGATACCCACATAGGGCAGGCCCTCGGCATCAAAACGGCCGCGAACATACTTGGAGAGCTTGGCAAGGTCGCCGGAGTCGATGCGAATAGCCGACAGGCGCTCGCCCACCGCCTCCATCTCCTTGGCAACCGTAATGGCATGCTCGCAGCCCTCGCGCACGTCATAGGTGTCGATGAGCAGCGTGCAGTTCTTGGGGCTCGACTTGGCAAAGGCGCGGAAGGCCTCGAGCTCGGAATCGAAGCTCATCACCCAGCTGTGCGCATGCGTGCCAAAGACGGGAATACCGTAGCGGCGGCCGGCGAGCACATTGGACGTAGAGGAGCAGCCGGCAACGTAGCTCGCGCGCGCAACAGCTAGGCCGCCATCGGGGCCCTGGGCACGGCGCAGGCCAAACTCCGCCACGGGGCGACCGTCAGCGGCGAGCACCACGCGCGCCGTCTTGGTGGCGACAAGCGTCTGGAACCCGACGATGTTGAGCAGCGCCGTCTCGAGCAGCTGGCACTCCAGCGCGGGGCCGGTGACGCGCACCATGGGCTCGCGCGGAAAGACGAGCTCGCCCTCGGGCACGGCGTCGATGTTTACATGCGCACGAAAATCGCGCAGATAGTCGAGGAATGCGGACTTAAACATCGCGCCGCCGGCCGGGGCCTCAAGCGATGCGAGGTAGTCGATATCCTCGGGCGTAAAGCGCAGGTTCTCGACCAGCTCGGGCAGCTCGGCGGTGCCGCACATGACGGCATAGGCGCTGCCAAAGGGATGGTCGCGGTAAAACGTGGTAAAACAACCCTGCTCATTGGCCTTGCCGCTCTCCCACAGGCCCTGGGCCATAGTGAGCTCGTACAGATCGGTGAGCATTGCAATGTCGGTGGGATGCGAGATGTCGGTCAAAGCCATGGGGCGACCTTTCGGATGTGTGGTACAGAATTTGAGGGTTAGACGAGAGCAGAGGATGCGGACATGACGCCCGATGCAAATAGGTTAGAGCAGGCCCATGCTGGTCAGGATCGTGTAGCCCATAAAGATGACAAACGCGATGAGGGCAAGGACAATGATGATTTTTTGAGCCGGCGCCATGCCAGGGATCTCGTTCTCGCCCGTAGGTTCCCTGGAGGTAACCATGCGCTGGGCAAAGGTCATCTCGTCACGGCTCGGCTTGGGCTCGACGGACTTGGGACGAGCGGCCTTTTTAGGCTGAGGTTTGGGCGCGGCAGGTGCAGGCTTCGCAGCAGCGGGCTTGGGTGCGGGCGCGGGCTTGCGCTCGGATGCGGCGTTCGAGGCGACCTCCTCGGCCTTCGCACGCTCGGCGCGCAGGGCAGCCAGCTCCTCACGCTCGCGACGGGCCTCTTCCCGAGCCTCGCGGCGGGCCTTCTCAGCGCGGAGCTCTTCCAACTCAGCGCGCTCCTCGTCGGACAATGGTTGGGACTCAAGCTCGGCCATGGTATAGCCCTTTCTTTTAAAAAAAGCCGCCGACACAATGTCAGCGGCTTATCAAATCCAAGGGTGGAGACGAAGGGAGTCGAACCCTCGGCCTCTGCCATGCGACGGCAGCGCTCTCCCAACTGAGCTACGTCCCCAGGACAAGTCGATATTTTACCTACGGCTCGCCAACTGTCAACGCCCAATAACCAGTCTTTTTGGGGCGCGGCTATTTTGGCAACTTTTCGAACAGGCGATCCTCTCGATGATTTTTTATCCCCGTCCCAGAAAAATCATCGACGAACGCACTACTTTGCGCTGGTAAGAACACCGGTGGTGTCGAAGGCCGGGGTGAAGCTCTCGTCTACCGCGCCGCCCTCTTGCCAGAACATCGTCGTAAAACCCAGGTCGTCGGCATGGTCGAGCACCTGCTCGTACTCCTCACGCGTCACGGCGCGTGCCAGGTCGCCGCCCTGCTCGCGCATGAGCGCATTGGGCGTGTACTGGTTCATAACCGAGATCGGCACGTCGCCCACCGTCTGCCACACCAGGTCCAGCACGCGACACGAATCGTCTGCATGCCCCGGAAGCACCAGGTGACGCACGATCATGCCACGCTTCATAAGCCCGTCCTCGTCCACCAACTCTCCCCCGCGGCGCTCGATCTCGCGCGCCATCTGGGCCAGACCCGACACGGCCACACGCGGGTAATCCTTTATATGGGAGAGCGACTGCGCAAGCCCGGCATCGGCATATTTAAAGTCGGTGAGCCACACATCGACCAGGTCGCCCAGCGCCGCCACGGCACTCGCGCGCTCGTAACCACTCGTGTTGTAGACGATTGGGATAACCAGTCCGCGCGCCCGTGCCGCGGCAATCGCGGCAGGCAACAGGTGCGCATAGTGCGTCGCCGTCACCAAATTGATGTTGTTGGCACCCTGGTCCTGCAGTTCCAGCATAATCTCGACCAGGCGCTCAGGCGAAATCTCAAGGCCAAAATTGCCGGTCGAGATCTCGTGGTTCTGGCAGTAGATACATTTGAGCGAGCAGCCGCTAAAGAAGATCGTGCCCGAACCGGCCTCGCCCGAGATAGGCGGCTCCTCCCACATATGAAGCGCGGCGCGGGCCACCTTGAGCGTGTCGTTAGCACCGCAGACGCCGTGCGCGCCCTCATCGCGCGCCGCACCGCAACGGCGCGGACACAAATGGCAGGCGGGCGAAAAAAGTTCGGTCAACGACGTCGGCATAAAACCATGCTCCAAAACAACGATTCAGCAGCTCAAACGTAAAGGGATCAACCCCACAGACGGCTCGAGCCCAAGGCGCCGTAATCGTCCGACACGATTTTTGTAATGTCAAGACTGGAATCGATAAAGTGCCGCTTTATGATGTAGGTATTCCGCCCCCCGCGGAGCAACTGGGTGAACCGTCGCGTTTATTTAGGGAGCCCACACAGTCGTACCTAGTACAGGTATCCTTCGTTGTTAAGGACGCTGGAACAGTCGATGAGGGCACCCACCTGTTTTAGGTGGGTTCATTTTCGTAACGTGGGGGGTGGTTTTCTTTTGCCGAAAATCACCATTACAGTCCATATGGATCCCCGCCGGCATCCCGACAAGCCATCGACAACATCCCAATATCTGGTAAGCGCGTGATTATCGCTGCGTGCAATTCCATGCACCCCCCTTGGTCGAGTATTATGGTTCGGCTATGCCCTTTGCGCATGGCGTTCTTCTGACCTTTTCCTTCGACGCTTGGCGGTTTTTAGATTCATGGCTTCATCCCCGAGCTACATACCGTACCTATGCGTGGCAGCGGCGGCCTTTATCACGACCTTCCTCACGGTACCCCTGGTCAAGCGCCTGGCAATCAAGCTCGACGCCGTCGACTATCCTTCTAAGCGCCGCATCAACACCAAGCCCATCCCGCGTTTGGGCGGAACGGCGGTGTTTTTGGGCCTGGTCGTCGCCTGCACTGTGCAAATCCTAGGCACCTGGTACCTGGGTTGGCCGCCCGTTTTGGTGCCCCACCCCCGTCTGCACATCAGCTACCCCATACTTGCGCTTTCTTTTACCGTTATCTTTGCGACCGGCGCTATCGACGACGTCTTCCAGCTCACGCCCAAGCAAAAGCTGGCCGGACAGGTCCTCGCCGCGCTTATCGCCTGCATGGGCGGCCTGCGGATCGGCGTCATCGTCAACCCGTTTGCTCCCGGCGAGATCATGCTCGGATGGCTCGCCTACCCCATTACCGTGATCTATCTGGTGGCATTCACCAACATCATTAACCTCATCGACGGCCTCGACGGCTTGGCCACGGGCATCTGCGGCATCGCATCGTTCACCATGTTTTCGATGGCTGTTCTCTCGGGCCGCATCGACGCCGCCGCGCTCTCCATTGCGCTCTTTGGCGCCTGTCTGGCCTTTTTGCGCTACAACTTCAACCCCGCAAGCATCTTCTTGGGCGACTCGGGGTCGTTGCTTCTGGGCTTTGCGCTGGGCTCCATCTCGCTGCTCAACGTGAGCCGCACCGCCGCACTCACCTCGCTTATCATCCCGCTCATCGTTGCCGGCGTGCCCATCATCGACACGTTTAGCGCCATTGTGCGCCGCAAGCGCGCCCACATTAGCATCGGGCAGGCCGACAAGGGCCACATCCACCACCGCCTGATCCAAGAAGGCTACAACCAAAAACAGGCCGTGCTGCTCATCTATGCCTGGTGCATCATGCTTTCGGCCGGCGCCGCCGCGATTAACCAGGTCGAGGTGCCCATGCGCGTGCTCATCTTTACCGTGCTCGCCATTGGCTCGGCGGCCTTCGCCAAGCATCTACATCTATTTGAGCCCGTGCTGCTCCACCATTACAACAAGCGCACGCACGAAGATGAGCTGGTCACCCCCGACGACCCCGCTTTTAAGCAGGAGGAGCAGGCAGCCGAGGAGCGCAAAGAAGAGCGCCACCACAAGCTCTAGGGCAAGCTGCCGAGGATGTGCCAAGGCACCGTTGGCCAAGCGCGGCCACGCCGCGCCCATCGCACAAGCCACCCCTCTCCCGCCCCTCGCCTCCTTACGCCCCGCCCCTCCAATAAACGCGTTATCATCAAAACCTGCGAACGAACGTTAGGAGCAATCATGCCAAACGAGAACAGCTACGAAGTCGCGCTGCAAAAGAGCAACGCCATTCGCGAGGGCCTGGCCAAGACGCCCGAGAAGTTCACCATGCTTACCGGCGACCGCCCCACCGGCCGTCTGCACCTGGGTCACTACTTTGGCACCCTCAAGGGCCGCGTGGAGCTGCAGAACATGGGCGCCAGGACCAACGTACTCATCGCCGACTACCAGGTCATCACCGACCGCGACACCACCGAGCACATCCAGGACAACGTGTACAACATGGTCATGGACTACCTTGCCTGCGGCATCGACCCCGACAAGGCCATGATCTACGCGCACTCCGCCGTGCCCGCCGCCAACCAGCTCATGCTGCCGTTCCTGTCGCTGGTGTCCGAGGCCGAGCTGGCGCGCAACCCCACGGTCAAGGCCGAGATGGAGGCCTCGGGGCACGAGCTCACCGGCCTTCTGCTCACCTACCCGGTGCACCAGGCCTGCGACATCCTGTTCTGCAAGGGCAATGTGGTGCCCGTCGGCCGCGACCAGCTGCCGCACATCGAGCTCACCCGCACCATCGCCCGCCGCTTTAACAACCGCTACGGCAAGGTGTTCCCCGAGGTCGACGCGCTGCTGTCCGAGACCCCGCTGCTGCCCGGCCTGGACGGTCGCAAGATGAGCAAGAGCTACGGCAACGCCATCAACATCTCGATGACCGCCGAGGAGACGGCCAAGCGCATCAAGAAGAGCCAGACCGACTCCGAGCGCATGATCACGTTCGATCCCGAGAACCGCCCCGGCGTGTCCGGCCTGCTTTCGACGGCCGCCATCTGCACCGGCCGTTCCGAGGTCGAGATTGCCGAGGAGATTGGCATGGGCGGCTCCGGCCAGCTCAAGAAGTACGTGACCGAGGCCGTCAACGAGTACTTCGCACCGATCCGCGAGCGTCGCCAGCGCTACGAGAACGATCTGGACTATGTGAAGGACGTCCTGCACGAGGGCAACCGTCGCGCCAACGAGATCGCCGATCAGACCCTGGCAGAGGTTCAGGACGCCATGGGCATGGTGTACTAGCCGCCGCAGGCAAGCCTCATCGACGCCGCGCGACCACGGCGCCCCCTCAGCGGAGGGGGCGCCGTTTTCTATACCGTGTCCTCCAGGTCCATCTGCATGAGCTGGACGCTCTCGCGCATGCGCTGGGCATGGGCGCGGGAGAGCCGGTCGTCCTCGTAGGCGCTCTGGATCTGCTCCAGCTCGAAGGTATAGGCCTTGCGCTTGATGTCCTCGGTGCGGTCGCCGGCCTTGATGACGGAGGTCACCGTGGGCCGCGCATCGCGCAGCGCCGCCACCGAGCGCTGGTACTCCACGAGCACCGCCGCCGCGTCCTCGGTGGGCACCTGGCTGGAAGCGACGGCCGCTTCCAAATGCTCCACGGCATAGGTGCGCGTGGCCGTCTGCAGCCAGCGCATCTCCTCGGTCTGCTCGGCCAGCTCCGTGTTGCCCGGCAGCTCGCGCAGCACCGCGCGCACGCCGCGGTGCCACAGCGCCCGGAAGCGGCCGTTCCAGCGCTTCAACGTGCCGTGCCCCTTGCCGTGCTGCAGAAGCTGCATGGCCTGCTCGAGACGCCCCATGT
>CAJMRD010000041.1 GCA_905215725.1 uncultured bacterium
ACTTCGAAACTGTTAAAGTTACCACCAAGGTTGCCCGCAAGGACAAGGACGGCAACGAGGTGTGCGCCTGCGACGACAAGCGCGTTATCGACCCGGCCCTTAAGGAGAGCGCCCTTTTGACCGGCGTGTTCAACCGTCTGGCACGCAGCTGCTTCTACGGCGTCGCCGTCAAGGAGGGCGACGAGAGCCCCTACCGCAACGGCTGCATCCCCGCTGGTGCCGCTTCTGACACCGTGGTCGAAGCCGCCCAGCAGGCAACCCTTGCCTTTGAGCAGGCCATGTACAAGTTCGAGACGCACCGCGCGCTTGCCGTGTGCGACGACTACCTGCGCGCCGCCAACAAGCGCTGGAGCGACGCCTCCAAGGCCGCCAACAAGCTCGAGGGCAACGAGGCGGACGCCGCCATGACGCAGGCCCTCGTCGACGCCTTTACCGAGCTGCGCGTGGCGACCGTCCTGATGCACGGTATTGTGCCGGCCGGCTGCGAGCTCATCTGTGAGTACTTCGACGTCGACCCGGTCGCCTTCTTTAGCTGGGATAACATCTTTGCCTCCACGGACGAGTTTGTGGAGAGCCTGGGCGAGAAGCCCGGCGAGCACCGCGTGAAGCCGCTGCCCCCGCGCTTCGACTTCTTCAGCAAGCACGAGAGCCAGTGCTAAAACAACACTCGACATGTAATGGAATGGGAAGGAAAGACGGATGTCCAAGCCGCGTCGTCGTAAGCAGAAAAAGCAGGTCAAGGCCGAGCTCAAGCTCAGGCAGTTTGCTGCTACCGAGCTTTCCGACCAGCTTGCCGCCCTTCCCTGCGCCGCCGACCTGCCGCGCTTTATGGTCGACACGGTCGCCGGCGCCTATGCGCCCGCCGATGCCGAGCTCATGATCGAGGGCTTCGGTGCCGCAGCCGCACGCCCGGTCACGCTGCGCGCCAACACGCTCAAGGCGACCGCCGAGGACATCGCTGCGGCGCTCGATGCAGCCGGCATCGCCCACAACCCCGTCTCCTGGTACCCAGACGCCTTTATCCTGCCCGAGGCCCAGGTTTCCGATCTGTGGGATCTCGACATCTACCGCGACGGCAAGATCTACCTGCAGAGCCTGTCATCCATGATGCCGCCGTTGGTCCTGGGCGCCCAGGCAGGCGAGGACATCCTGGACATGTGCGCAGCCCCTGGCGGCAAGACGACGCAGATCGCCGCCCTCACCCAGGGCCAGGCACACCTCACGGCCTGCGAGATGAGCATTCCCCGCGCCGAAAAGCTTGAGTCCAACCTCCACCGCCAAGGTGCCAAAAACGTGCCCGTCATGCGCATCGACGCACGCGAGCTCGACGAGTTCTTCCGCTTTGACCGCATCCTGCTCGACGCTCCCTGCACCGGCACGGGCACCGTCATCAGTGGCAACGAGAAAAGCCTGCGCGGCCTCACCGAGCAGTTGCTGAGCAAGTGCGCCCGCTCGCAGCGAGCACTTCTGGACCGCGCCATGGGTGCCCTCAAACCGGGCGGCACGCTCGTCTATTCGACCTGTTCGATCTTGCCGCAGGAAAACGAGGACGCCCTGCAAGAGGCCCTCGACAAGCATATGGACTGCGAGCTCATTCCCCTCGACGGCACGCCAAGCGAAAGTGAAGCACGACGCACCCAGGAAGCTGGTGAGGAGCCGCGCATCGAGTCCAACGCTCTGACCGAAGCCATTGCCGCGGGTCAGGTATCGGCCATCGCCAACGGCCTGCCCGGCACGCTCACCATTCCGCCTAGCCGCGACTTTGAGGGCTTCTACATTGCCCTGATCCGAAAACGCAGCTAGCGCACGGATCCAAAACTCAACAAGCTATCTCTGTGCGCGTTTGCCCTGCTGGTCGCGATGCTGTTTAAGCATCGCGCGCTCCTTGCGTTCGGCCCTTTTGCCCTTAATGGCCGTGACCACAAAGTAGATGACCGCGGCGGCAACGATTGCGGCCACACACAGGCCGATCGAGCCAAACATTGCTGTCAATTCCATACCGCGTCACCTCTCTTTTAAACGGGGCTTTCAAGATAGCACCTCGATACCCGCCACCACAGCTCCTTCACGTTCGCCGGCCCTTCGGTCTAACGGATGGCGCGGCGGGGAAAAATCAACTCGTCAAACGATTTAGCATTCGCAATTCCGGCTGCATCGCGCCGGCCGTCATCACATAGAATCGAGTCTCCATGGATACCCTCAACGATCTAAATGAGCGCGTCGACGCCTTCGTCGGCACCAGCTCCTTCGGCACGCCTGCCGCGGCAAACGACCAAGCTCCCATCGATGTACCCGCCGAGGTTCACGAGGACATCGTCGCCTCGGTCGATTTCTCCGAGGTCGAGCTCGCAGACGAGTTCACCGAGCCCCAGGTAGCCGTGACCCCCAACGGACTGCTCCCCATGGAGCCGCTGCCCATCGACGGGCGTTTGCGCAAGGCGGCCCTTCGCATGCCCGACGAGATCGAGGAGGCCAGCGGCTTTACGCTCTTCGGCCGACGCATCAAGTCGCTCATTTACACCACCGACGTCGCGGTTATCCGCAACTCCAACGCCGATGCCGTCTTTGCGGTCTACCCTTTCACGCCGCAGCCCGCCATTACGCAAGCGCTGCTGACCGTCGCCGAGTGCCCGGTCTTCGTAGGCGTGGGCGGCGGAACTACGACCGGTAAGCGCTCCGTGCAGATGGCAGCCGTCTCCGAGATGCAGGGCGCGGCGGGCTGCGTGGTCAACTCCCCCGCTACTGCCGAGATGGTCGAGCACATCACCAACATCGCCGACATCCCCGTCATCGCCACGGTCGTTCGCTGCGACGACGATGCCCACGCCAAGGTGCGCGCTGGAGCCAAGATTCTCAACATCGCCGCCGGCAAGAACACGCCCCAGGTCCTACGCGAGCTGCGCGAGCACTATCCCAACCTGCCGCTTATCGCGCCGGGCGGCAAGACGCCCGAGAGCATTCGCGAGACCATCGCCGCCGGCGCCAACGCCATCATCTGGACACCGCCTTCGGCCCAGCAGCTACAGACCGACATGATGCAGCGTTATCGCAAGATGAAGGAAGACGCCACACCTGTCATCTCGCGCGACGACGTGCCCATTATCGACCAGGTCGCCGCCGCCGAGGTCAGCCAAGTCGAGAACATGAATCCCGATGTGCCGATTCCCGACGAAGTCATCGAGCGCGTCGCTTCGATCCACGAGCGCGTCGAGGAGCATCGCGCCAACCGCGGCCTCAAGCCGTCACTGCACGGCTTTTTCTTCCGCGGAAAGAAACGCTAGCCGCAACAGCAAGGCCCGCCCCACAAACGTGAGACGGGCCGTTTTCGTTTGAGCAATCATGCAGCAACGTGATGGGGCAAATTAATCCACGCGCTTGTCGCCCATAAAGAAGAGCGCCACCGTACCAGGTCCGGTATGCGAGCCAATCAGAGTACCGATGTCATTGATCTCAATCTTGCCTTTAAGCTGCGGAACCTGTTCCTCAATCAGCGCCGCAACTGCCTCGGCATCCTCGCGGCACGCCGACTGCGACATGATGCACTTACCCGAATAATCTGCACCGTCCTGTACGTGTGCCATCATGGTCTTAGCCATCTCGGAAATCGCGCGCTTCTTAGTGCGAATCTTCTCACGTGGCGACAGCTTACCTTCGCAATCGACCGTCATAAGCGGGCAAATCTTAAGCGCCGTGCCGATGATCGCGCTCGCGGCCGAAATGCGACCGCCGCGCAGGTAGCTCGACAGATCGGTCGAGAAGAACCAGTGGTGCAGGTTGAGCTTGTGCTCCTCGATCCAGGCAGCCGTCTCGTCGAGTGAAGCCCCACTATCGCGCACATCGGCGGCATATTCCAACAACAGGCCAAAGCCCGAAGACGCCGCCAGCGAATCGATGACGCGCACCTTGCCGCCCTCGGGATAGCGATCCGCAAGCATCTGCGCCGCGACGCAGGCCGATCCATACGTGCCCGAAATACCCGACGACAACGTCAGGGGCAGCACGTCTTTACCCTCGGCAACAAACGGCTCCCAAAACTCCTCGTACTCACCCACGCTCACCTGAGACGTCTTGGGCATGGCGCCCGCGGCAATCTGGGCAAAAAACTCGTCCGGCGTAATCGACTGATACAGATCGTCCGTATAGACAACATCGTCGATCTCGTAATGAAAACACACGACAGGGATATTGCGCGACGCAAAGAACTCACGGGTTCGATCGGCGGCGGATTCACAGGTCAGGACAAAATCACTCATATGAGGCTCCTTACTCATTGCTGCGCAAATTATCGCACAGTGAGCCTACATGCGGTACATATGTCCACTATTTACCAAATCGAACCAAAAATAGTGAACATCTTTACCACCATCGTCTCCACCGACCCGACGCATAAATATCTGAGAAAACACCCTCTGTCGTCTCCACCCGACCAACACATCTACCTTCACTAAATCGATTTACCAAACCGTTCAGCCGACAATTCAGCCGCTGGCGCAAAATCGAAACAAAAGCGGCGCATACTGGTAAACGTTTGACGCTGTTTATCAGTTTTACCAGCCCCATCGGAAGGTGTTTCATGGTCGCATTCGATCGCAACCCGCAAGACTTCAAGTATCTGCGCCTGCTGTCGAGACAGTTCCCCACCGAACAATCCGCATTTACCGAAATTATCAACCTCTCGGCCATCCTCAACCTACCCAAGGGCACCGAGCATTTTATGAGCGACGTGCATGGTGAGTACGAAGCCTTTATGCACATCCTCAACAACTGCTCGGGCGTCGTGCGCGAACATGTCGACGAGATCTTTGGCGACACGCTCTCCTTTGACGAAAAGGGCGAGCTGTGTACGCTCATCTACTACCCGCGCGAGAAGATCGACCTGGTCCGCAGCCGGCGCGAGGACTCGCCAACCTGGTACAAGACGATGCTTGACCAGCTCATCATGGTCGCTCGCTCACTTTCAAGCCGCTACACGCGCTCCAAGGTGCGTAAGGCCATCCCGCGCGACTACGCCTACATCATCGACGAGTTGTTGCACACGCACCCGGACGAGAACAACTATCGCGTGCGCTATCACGAGCGCATCGTGGAGTCCATCCTAGAGACCGCCAGCGCCGACGACTTTATCGAGTCGCTCGCCTCGCTCATCAAGCGCCTGGCCGTCGACCACTTGCACCTGGTGGGCGACATCTTCGACCGCGGCGGCGGCGCGGCCAAAATTATGGACCGTCTGCTCACCTACCATTCACTCGCCATCCAGTGGGGCAACCACGACCTGCTGTGGATGGGCGCTGCGGCCGGTGAGCCCGCCTGCATCGCCACGGTGTTGCGCAACAACCTACGCTACGACAACTACGAGATCCTGGAGAACGACTACGGCATCTCGCTGCGTGAGCTTGTCGCCTTTGCCGATGCCACCTACACCGCCGGTGAGTCCATCACCCCGCTGATCAAGGCCATCAACGTACTGCTCTTTAAGCTCGAGGGCCAGATTATCCAGCGCCACCCCGAGTTCGATATGACCGACCGCCTGTTACTCGACAAGATCGACCACGGCACCGGCACGGTCACGCTCGCCGACGGCAGCGTGTGGCCGCTCACGACCAACGACTTCCCCACCGTCGACCCGGCGGACCCCTACACGCTCACGTCTCAGGAGCAGCACATCATCGACAAGCTCGTGTCCGAGTTTGTAACCGCCGATCACCTGCATCGCCATATCGATTTCCTCTACACCCACGGCTCGATGTACAAGGTCGCCAACGGCAACCTGCTCTTCCACGGCTGCGTTCCGCTCAACGAAGACGGCACCTTTAGCAGCATGAACTGCCTGGGCACCTGGCACGCTGGCCGCGATTATCTCGATTTTTGCGACCACATCGCCCGCCGCGCGTGGCGCGTGGGCGACCGCGATGCCCTCGACTGGATGTGGTACCTGTGGATTGGCTTCAATTCACCCGCCAGCGGACGCCTGGTGCGTACCTTTGAGCGCGCCTATATCGCCGATAAGAGCACCTGGGTCGAGCCGATGGACCCGTACTTTACGCTTACCAAGTCGCCCTCGGTCTGCGATGATATCATGCGCGAGTTTGGCGTCGCGCCCATGGCATGCTCGCCGACCGGCCACATCATCAACGGCCACACGCCCGTTAAAACCACCAAGGGCGAGCAGCCCATCCGCGCCGAGGGCAAGCTGCTGGTCATCGATGGCGGCTTCTGCCGCGCTTACCATCCCAAGACGGGCATCGCCGGCTATACGCTCATCTCGAGCTCGCGCGGCTGCCGCCTCAAGTCGCACCGGGCCTTTACGACGGTTGCCGAGGCACTCACGCGCAACGTGGACATCGAAAGCGAGACCAACCGTTTTGACCAAGCAGACCGTCGCCGCATGGTGAGCGACACCGATACTGGCGCCAAGATTCGCAGCCAGATCCAGGATCTGCGCCAGCTGCTCGATGCATATAGAAACGGTGCTATCGAAGAGCGCGTCTAGCCCCACCCGTGGGGATTGGCTAAACTTGCTGAGTTTGTCATCCCCACGGCGTCCCCGCGCCACCCTAAGGCAGGTACCATGCAAAAGCTCCTTGCGCAGATCATGAAATTTGGCATCGTCGGCGTCATTGCCACGGTTATCGACTTTGGCATTATGAATCTGCTCCACTACGGTCTGGGCCTCAACATCCTAATCGCCAACACCAGCGGCTTTATCATCTCACTCATCTTTAACTACCTCGCAAGCATGAAGTACGTGTTTGCGCACAAGGAAGGCATGAGCCGCCGCCGCGAGTTCATCATCTTTGTCGTGCTGTCCGTGATCGGTTTGGTGCTCAACGACGGCATCGTGCTGGCGCTCAACGCCGGCCTGGGACTCGAGGCCAATATCGCCAAGATCTGCGCCACCGCGCTTGTCATGGTCTACAACTTTGTGACCCGAAAAATCTTCCTGGAGGGCGACGAGACAAAATAGCTCGAAACCCCTGCAGCATTACGGCACCCACGGACGACGCGCACTCAGCGCAGTATCGTCCGTGGGTGTCGCTCGTTTACGGGCAAATTTTCAACGTTTGCGGATTAGCTCTTGAAAATTTGGCGAGTTCATATAGTTCTTGGCAAAGACCTTACGTTTCCCTTGTAAAAGCTCTAAAGTATCCTCTGCTCGATTCATCAACGCATTGGATGTGATTACGTGCGCAAGGCGCTGGCACAACCTCATACCAAGCAGTTCCTCAAGTTTGCTGTCGTGGGTCTTATCTCCTTTGGCATCGACTGGGGCATGCTCATTGCGCTCGTCGAGCTGTTCCACCTCGACTTTTTGATGAGCACCACGGTTTCGTTTATCACGTCCGTCGTGGTCAACTACTGGCTCAGCATGAAGTACGTGTTCGACCACCGCGAAGGCATGAGCCGCAAGCGCGAGTTCACGATCTTCACCATCCTGTCGGTGATCGGCCTGGGCCTCAACGACCTGTACATGTTTGTGGGCGTCACGTTTTTGAGCATCGGCTACCAGGCCATGAAGGCCATCGCCACGTTCCTCGTCACCTGGTACAACTACTTCAGCCGCCGCTTCTTCCTCGAGGGCGCACGGTCATAGTCGATTCACTATTTGCTTGAATGTATAACCGGTTGGAATTCCCATTCCAACCGGTTTTTTGTTTGCCGAGAGATCCGGCGACCCAGTCCCATTCGCACGAAAAACGGGCGGCCCGGATGTTTGTCCGAACCGCCCGTCTGGCGCGCTATGTCGAGGCCTCTAGCCTGTAACGTAATACCAGACTACGTTGTCGCCGTTTGAGAGAACGTAGTTACTACAGGCCGTCATGGGCGTTGTGCCGTTGACGGAGTACATCCACCCGCTCGTGCCGCCGTACTGTTTCTCGGCCAAACCACCAATCGCGGAAACATACGTGCCGTACGACGAGCCGTGTGCGTTGACAGAAAGGCCTAGCGCGCACAGGGCATCGTAAACGGTAGCGCCTTCGTTAAAGGTAAAGGTGCCGCCAGAGGACACGGGATTGCCCACAGCGCTCGATGTGACCGAAACCGTCACCGTAACGTAGTTGGACTCCTGTGAGCCGCTTTGGCTGCCCGAGGAGGCGTTTCCACCATTAGAGGATGAGGCTCCATCAGACGACTGGCCACCGCCCGAAGAAGCACCGCCAGACGCATTGGAAGTATCACCGGCTCCCGTATTTTGGGCAGCGGATTTATCGCCAGACTTCTTGCCGCCCCGGTCCTCGGACTTCTTGCTATCCGAGTTTTTGTCCGATTCCTTGTTTGAAGACTCGGAATCGTCCTTGGCGTCGTTCGAACCCTTGGGCTCGTCTTTTGCATCATTCGAAGATTTGGAATCCTTGGAACTAGCCTCGCCCGAAGCGGCAGACGAGCCAGACCCCTTGGTGTCCTTGGCGACGACGCTCTCCCCCGTCACGGTCTGAACGATCCAGTCAATGGACCAGGCGCCGCTCTCGGAAGGATGGACGAAGCCCAGCGAGACGACGATCAGAATGGTGCACGCGGCAGCAAGAACGCCAAGGAGCGCCTTGCGACGAGAGGCGGACGCCGCCGAAGCGGCGCCCTGTTGCTTTGCATCGTCGAACTGAATGAACGAGGAATCTGGTTGCTTGGGGTCAGCGTCCTTGGATTTATTGGACACAACCCTCACCTACCGACGTTTGGTGAACACGAACACGCCGACGATGGCGAGACCGATGACGCCGGCGGCAACGCCAACAATGGCGAGCGGGTTGGTGCCAGTCTCCTGCTCGGAAGCACTAGAGGACTTCTTAGCAGTGGTCGTAGAAGCAGCACCCGTATCGGACTTGGAATCGGACTTCTTGTCGGACTTCTTGTCGGACTTGCTGTCCTTCTTGTCAGACTTCTTGTCAGACTTCTTCTCGCCCTTCTTATCGGACTTATCGGAGTCCTTCTTGTTGGACTTGTTGTCCTTGGTCTCTCTCTTGGTCGACACCGTCGTCTTGGCCACCGGCTTCTTGCCCGGGGCAATAGCGCCGCCCTTCGAGCCGGAGCCAGAACCCGCGCCAGCGCCAGTGCCGGAACCAGTACCGATACCAGAACCGCCGCCATTCGAACCAGCGCCGCCGTTACCGCCAGGGTTAACGGCATTCTTGGTCCACTTGGCATACAGCGTCAGGTCGGCCGTTACCGGTGTGCTAAAGTCATACGCCTGCGTGCAAGCCTCATCGGTATACCAACCGCCGAAAGTGTAGCCATCGCGCGTCGGATCGGCCGGCTTGACCAGCTTGCCATCGGCCGTAGCAACAAACTTAGTATCGCAAGCAGACCCGCCGTTGGAATTAAAGGCAACCGTCCAAGACTCAACGGCCCCGAGCTTGAACAGCGTGCCCGAGTCATTGATGTAGTACAGGTTGCCAGATGCATCGGCAATGACCGGAGAGTCACAGTACTGGTAATGGCCAGCCGCATCATAAATCTGCGTCGCCTCTGCATCGCCGAGCGTATAGCGATACACGCCACCACCAGTTGAGTAGTTGACGTAATCCTTGCTATCCGCGCTGTTAACGGTGAAGTACACATAGGTCTTGCCGCCCTGAACACTCACCAGCGGAGTAGCAGCAATACCGTTAAATCCGGCCGGTAGTTCTTTACCGTCAGCAGCGGTGACCATCGTGGTCTTACCAGTCTTCAGGTTATAGAGAACCAGAGCAGATCCAGTATCCGTCTGCCCACCGACAATCAAGTTGTCGCCAGAGACCGCCGGGGCGCTCATGTTATTAGTAAGACCCAGGTCGACCGTCTTCTGCTCGCTCAGCACGCCCTTCGCCGAAAGCGAAATCACATGGAGCTTTCCATCGTGCGTCATCTGATAGAAGGTCGAGCCATTGGACGGATCGGCGACGCAGTCAGCGTTCGCAAGGGCGCCGAGCTTCATGGTCGAAACGACATCACCCGTTGCCTTATCAATGCACTTAAGCGTACCTGCGCTCGTGGGGACGATGGCGTACTTATCCGTCAGGGCAGCGCCAGTCCAATAATAGCCCTCAGCTGCGTCGATGTTCTGCCAAGAGACTTCGCCTGTGGCGATCTTGATGCGCGTAAAGGAACCGTTGACGTATTTCTTCCCATCAGCCGTGCCTACATAGACGTACTCGCCGTCCGAAACGACGGTGCAGGAGCTCTGCGTCAAGTCCGTCAAACCGGGCGTCAGCCACTTGCAGATCAGCTTGTCTGCAGTAATCGCCTGGACCGCACCGCCGTTGAGCGGAACGATGATAAGGCCATTGGTATAGATCGGACGAGAGGTATAGCTCACCTTGGAGGCAAGCGGCGCAGAGGCAACCTTTTTGCCCGTGGACGAATCGATCTTAATGAGTTCGTTCTCGGTCGCGATGTACACAAAGCCGTTAGCGATGACAGGCTCGCTGCAGTTGGCATACTGCTGGCCAGACTCGGCCTTCCAATCGAAGGCCCACTTAAGACCGGCGGCCTGCGCAGGCGTCTTGGCATCCGTTACGGTCGAACCGTTGCCACTGTTGCCGTAGCCGGCCCACTCGGCACCCCAATCAGGAGCCGTCGCGCTCGGGTCCACGACAATCTTGTCGGGATCGGGCATGGCCGAATCGTCGGTGGTATATGCAAGCGTAACCTTATCGCCGCTCTTGAGCGTAATCTGATTGGCGCAGAGTAAGGAGGGCTCTCCATTGATATACAGGTGCCAATATTTATTGGTCGCAGCATCCCAGACATACGGCTTGTGATCGAACGGCGAAGTAATGGAATTAAGGAACCAGTACTCACCACTCTGGGAGCCGTTGTACGTAACGCCCTTGGCCTTCAGAACTACCTCAATAAGGTTCTGGGCCGTGGAGCCTTCGGGCAGAGAAACATTGCTTGCCGTGCCCCAACGCGTATTGTTCCCGTTGACATCGGGACCGATAACATCGACGGACCCAAGAACCTGACCGGGGAGGGCATCGGAGTCAGCACCATACATAAAGGTGACGGCGTCACCCTCCTGGAGCTTGTAGGCACCGGCGCCAACGTCGGCGAACTTGCCATTTACGTAGAATTGCCAATAGCTCTTGGTCGCAGCATCCCAGCCATAGGACTTACTGTCGAACGGCGAAGTAATGCCGTTGAGGAACCAGCCCCAAGACGATTCGCCAGCATCGAGAGTAAGGCCGGTCTGCTCAAGGAGATCCTTGGCAGTAGAGCCCGCCTTGAGACTCGTCTGGCCCGTCGAGGCCCACACCTGCTGCTTGCCGTCCTTGTCCTTGCCAAGCACCTGAACGGAAGCATGAACGGAATCAGAGGGCAACTGGTCGCCCCAGCCACCGTAGAACCACGTGACGGTATCGCCGGCATGGATGGTGACATTGTCCGCCGTATAGTCACTCGACTTGCCGTTGATAAACAGCTGCCAATAGGTCGAATAATCGAGCGGCGTACCCAGCTCAACACCGTTGTACTTAAGGCTCAGAATGAAAGAGCCCGCAGCAACGGCGTCGATGCCATTCGCCTCGAGCGCGACCTTCGTAAGGTCAAGTGCGCTCGAGCCGGACGTCACCACATACTGCGCGTTGTCGACCCAGGTCTGAGTCTTGCCCTAGGCATCGCGACCAATGACGGTCACATTTGCGGCAACCTGATCCTTAACGATAGGGGACGCGCTACCAGCCGTATAGGCAAACTCAATCTTCTGCCCCTGGGTGAGCTTGATGCTGCTCGCACCAACCGAGGAAGACGCGCCGTCGACGAACAGCTGCCAGAAGGCATAAGTCGTCGGATCGTAGGCAAGCGTGCGGCCATCGCTCGGAGACGTGATGCTCTTGAGGTAGAACCCATATGCCGTGTTCGCATCGTAGTCTGCCTTGAAGCCCGTCTTCTGCTGCAGCTTAACGAAGGCGTCCGCAGCCGTCGAGCCCTCGTCAAGCTTGAGTTGCGTAGGTGCCACCCAGGTCTGAGCCTTGCCGTCGGCATCGGTGCCGATAATCGAGAACGAGACCTCGACTTGCTTCTTGGCGACATCGCCAGTTTCTGTCGGGTTCCCTGTCTGAACGGCAGCCGCGGCGGCAGATCCTGCTTGGCCAGCGGATGCCGTCGAAGACTGCTCGCTCGAGGCAGGGCTCTCCCCCGTCACCGAGCCTTCGTCGCCAGCTGCTGCCCCTGTTGTGGCGGCACTGGCTGCAGGCGCGCTCCCGGAATCCGAAACCTCGGCCTTGCCCTGGTCGGCAGCACCGTCCGCGGCCCCCGTGCCCTCACTCGGTGTCGCAGCCTGAGCCACAGCCTCGGCAATGCCCTCGGCGCCCTCGGCCCACAGCTGAGCCGGTGTGGTGCCAAAGGCCATCGCGAAGGCCAGGAATGCCACCAGGCAGCGCTTGGCTACACCGCGTGCAATCGCGCCACGGCGATGCAACGAGGCGCGCTCGCGCTCGTCCTCAAACATATCCATTTGTCCCCCATTGTCTGTACTCGGAGCGTTGCCTTGAGGCTGCCCCACGTCATCGCGCATGTTGCGCTCGAGTTCCCCCATCGGGGTCCCCTTCCCTCCAGAGCCCTATGCACACCGACGGCATACGCCGCAGCCGCATGCAAGATGGGAGGCGATCCGACTTAACCTTAACGGCTCAGGCGCGCCGTCCGATCTGCGACGCGAACATCCCGAGCCAAGAGGAATTACGGTTACTGGTACAGCCGGGGACTTGCACCCCGATTCTCCCAAACGCGCAGGAAAACCGCGCATTCGTGCGTCTCCGCACCACCATCTAGGCCATCGATTATTACCGTCAAAATGGTATCACGCAAAAGGGCCTCGCACGCAGGCGAAGCCCAAGGTAAAAGCTATTGTTTGCGATAGGAAATGCGGTGACGGTCGCAGCCTCTAGTGCTTGCCGCCGTGGCTGTTGAGCCAGATATTGCGGCCCAGCATAAGCGCCAGCACCAGCGCGCTCACGTAGCCCATAAAGCCAATGACTGGGATACCAAACACAACCGGCTCGATACGTGCGTAGTACACCACCGACGAACCGATAAACAGGCCGGCGATAACGATAGCCATCGACATGCGGTCGATAATTCCGCCCAGCTGTCGCAGCGCCTTATCGCTGCTCATAATCTGCGTGTTCACCTTAAGCTGCCCGCGTGTGAGCATACGCGAAGCCAGCCCCAGGTACTCAGCCGCCTCGAGTGAGCCCTTCGCTGCGCGATAGCTGCTCGCGGCAAGATCGCGCCCCATGTCGCGCACGCGCGCATAGGTGCTTTTCTCGTTTTTGATGTGCGTCTGGATAATCTGGATCATGTTGACGTTGGGCATGTACTCGGTCAACAAACCCTCGAGCGTCACCATGCCGCGCGCGAACATCGTCACCACGCTCGGCAGCTCAACATCATTCTTACGCGCGAGGTTTAACAGCGAGGTCAAAAACTCGCCGATATCCAGATCCTTCAGGTCAAGGCCTGCAAAGTCAGCCACGATAAAGTCAAGATCGGACAAAAACGCTGAATGATCGAGCTCGGCCGAATCGCCACGCGTCACGGCAAAGCGCATGAGCGAATCCTTGAGCTTGGGCACGTCACCCTCGGCCACGGCGAAAATCATGTCCTTGACGATACCGCGATCGTGGCTCGACATGCGTCCGACCATGCCCAAGTCGATAAAGTAAACGATGCCGTCCTTGAGGATGATATTTCCCGCATGCGGGTCGGCATGGAAAAAGCCGTCGTCGAGCACCTGCGTCGAATAGTCCTCGACGATCGCGGCGCCAATCTTTTCCAAGTCATAACCCTCGGCTGCCAGTCGTTTGGGATCGGCAATCGAGATGCCGTCAATGTAGTCCATGACCACAACATGCTCGGTGCAAAGGTCCAGGTAGGATTTGGGACACGACACGCCATGGACGCTCTTATGGAACTCATAGAAATCGTTGAGGTTTTTGGCCTCGGCCAAAAAGTTGGTCTCCTCGCGAAACGAGGTCCACAGCTCCTCGACCACGCCGTGCAGGTCAACGAATTGATCGGTGTTGACGAACTTGGAAACGATACGCACCACCGAGCGGATGATATCGATGTCCTGTGCCATAACCTGCTGCGCACCGGGGCGCTGCACCTTGACGGCCACGTCCTCGCCCGTCACCAGACGAGCGCGGTGCACCTGCGCGAGCGATGCGCTACCAAGCGGGTTGGGGTCGATCGCATCGAACATCTCCCCCAGGCGCAGGCCGTATTCTTCTTCCAGACAACTGAGTACGACCTCGTACGGCACAGGCTCCACGTCGGAGCGCAGACGACGCAGCTCGTCGCAAAAGCGTTGCGGCAGAATCTCGGACCGGTTGGCCAGAATCTGCCCCATCTTGACGAACATGGGGCCGAGTTCCTCGAGCAGGCGGCGCAAACGAACCGGCGTGAGGTTATCCCACACGCGGTACTTTTTGACCAGGCGAACAATCTGCCCGATGCGTTCGCGACGACCCGCCGGCGTGAGCTGGTATTCCTCGTCCGGCGCCATCGCGTCGGGCTCCTCGGGCACCATATCGACAGCGCGCGGCTTCTTGCGAGCGCCCGAGACGGCGGCGTCGACCTCATCGACAACCGCCGCCTCGTCACCCAGAGGATCTAGATTGTTGTAATCGGTGGTGGAATCTGCCATCTGCGCTGCTACTCGGCCTCTTCGGTATCCTTCGCATCGTCGGGCTCAACGGACTCAACGGGCACCGAGGTCACGTTGTCCTCGACCGAATCGACGATGTCGCGCACATGGGCCAAGAAGGCCGTGCGCTCGGGGGCGGTCATGACGCGGACACGGGCAAGGATAAGCTCGTCGAGCACGCGCTGGGCCGCGGTCTCGCCCTGCGTACCCAAGCGCTCGGTCAGATCGGAGATGGTACCGCCGGCCTGCTCGAACATATCGGACACACTGCGGGCGATATCGGGGGTGGCGGTGTCCTTGCGGACCTGCTCGCCTTTGGTATTAAGGTCGTCGAGGACCTTCTTGCCGCCTTCAACAGCAACGGCGGCAGCGCCAAAGCCCACGTTAATGGCGCCGTTAACAAGCTGATCGAGTTTCATAACCATGGTTGTCTCCAATCACAAACAACTGCATTGGCGTTCTTGTACCCAAGATTGAGTGAAAGCGACAAAGCGTTTTAGCACTATTCGATCGACGGGAAATCCCTACCTCACGTTGTCGTTCATCGCGAAAGAGTTCTTCATGGCGCAGCTCGTGGTGTAGAGCACCTTGCCCAGTAGAGCATCGGTCTCCACGCGAACACGCTCGGCAAAGGCCTCATTGGCGCGTGCAAGCTCGGCAGGTACCTCGGCCTCGGGCAGAGCGGCTACGGCAGCATCGACGTCATGGATCTGCTTGTGGCCCATGCCACCGACCTTCTCCTGATAGTCCTCCACAGCGCGGCCGCACTCATGGAAACGGACGTCGGCCAGGGCGCCGATCAGGCGGTTGGCCCAGTAGAAGTTTTCGGACGTCACGCGAGCCTGTGTGTCGGCATAGTACTCGGGCATGGTCTCGACGTTGGCGTACAGCGGAACCAGCGCGTTAAACGAGTTGGAGCCAAAGGCCATCCACTGCACGGCGCGGTAGGCCGACTGTGCATAGGGGCGCAGCTGCAACACGGCAAGCTGGCTGTTGCGGTTGATGCCGATGGGACGATATGCGCCACGCGTAGCGGGCGTGCCCTTGCTGCCGTAGCAGTCGTACTCCGTGCCCTGGTAGTGGCTCGAGAGTACGTACTTGATGTCCTCGATGGTCACCTTGCGCTCGGGCACGCGGCTCCAGGGGATATCGTCGCTCTCGGGCGTGTAGTCGGCCTCGGGACCATCCCACACGTCGCTGGGGTTGAGGCAACGCTGCATGTACCAGGCGCGCGGCGTGTTGTAGACGTGGTCGCTGTCGCTGTGCGAGCCAAAGGCCTCGCGCGGGTTAAAGACCACAGCCGGGCCGTCGCCCTCGACGCCCAGCGTCAGGTCCAGATGCCACTCGGCCATCCAGGCGCGCAAGTCGGCGGAGCACATATGGTCGGCCTGGGCGCCCTCGGCGTCATCCAGGTCAAAGCTGTCGATACCCAGCTGGTTGGGCATGGTCACATAGGCGTCGTCAGGCACGCGCTTGGCAATCCAGTGGTGACCACCGATGGTCTCGAGCCACCAGATCTCGTCCACATCACTAAAGGCGATGCCGTTGTTCTCGTAGGTGCCGTAGCGCTCGAGCAGGTCGCCCAGGATACGGACGCCGTCGCGGGCGGACTTGGCGTAGGGCAGGACCAGGGTCACCATATCCTCCTCGCCCAGGCCACCAGGTTGCGCCGGCACATAGCCGTCCTCACCCTCGTTGCCCTTGGCGGGCACGTAGTCCACGAGTGGGTCGGCGCCGCGGACGCGCTCGTTGGTGGTGAGCGTCTCGGTTGCGGACATGCCCACATTGAGCTCGTTGAAACCGGCCTCGGCCCAGATGCCGTGGCCCGGGACAACATCGGGGACGCTCGTGTAGCGCATGGGGTTATCGGGCAGTTCAACGGTCAGGTGACTCAGGACGCTCATGTAGACGCGCGGCTGCTCGTCGGGATGCACCACGCGCATACGCTTGGGCTCAAACACCCCGTTGGACGAGTCCTCGTTGCGGGCGACCAGGGTCGACCCGTCGTAGCTTGCGTTCTTACCGACCAGAATCGTTGTGCACGGCATGCGCATCCTCCTTGAGCGAAGAAATCAAACGGCAACAGTGTATCGCTTCGACGCAAAAAGGGCGAAACCGCAACCCTTCAGGACCCCTCGGGGCCCCTGTGTGCAAAAATGCCTATTTCGATGCGCGCTCGGCCGCTTCGATCACGTGTTTGGCAAGGATCGCCGTCGTCACAGCTCCCACGCCGCCCGGCACGGGCGTGATGGCATCAACAATCGGCTCCGCAGCATCAAAATCGACGTCACCGATCAGCTTTCCGGCAGCCTCATCCCAATTAATGCCAACATCGATGATCGTCTGGCCCTGGCGAACCGCGTCCACACCAATCGTGTGCGCGCGCCCAACGGCCGCAACCACAATATCAGCCGCACGGCACTCGGCAGCAAGGTCGCGCGTATGCGTATGGCACGTCGTCACTGTGGCATTGCGCGCCGTAAGCATGACGGCAACAGGACGCCCGATCACCAGCGAGCGCCCGACCACAGCAACCTTAGCTCCATCCAGCTCAACGCCGTAATGATCCAGCAACGCTAACACTGCCTCGGCCGTGCAGGGAGCAAAACCCTCGCCGCGCCCCGAAAGCGTGGTAAGCAGCGAAGACGGCGTCATGGAGTCAACGTCCTTGGCGGGATCGAGCGCTGCGGCGACGGCATTCTCGTCAAGGCCGGCGGGCAGCGGGCGGAACATCAGGCAGCCATGAACAGCCGAATCGGTATTGATGTCCTCGATGGCCGTCAACAGCTCGTCCTGCGAAACATCGGCAGAAAGCAAAACGCGACGAGCCTCAATCCCCACTTTTTCGCAGCGCTTGAGCGCACCGCGCTCGTAGGATAGGTCGTCCTCGCGTTCACCTACACGCACGATAGCCAACGTCGGAACAACGCCCCGCTCGCGCAGGGCTGCGCAGCGAGCAGCAAGTTCCTCAGTCAAAGCGCGAGCAACGGGAGCACCCTTCAGCAGTTCAGCCATGGCTATCCTCTCTTCCTTGCAGCGTCGGAGGCGCGACGCGCCAGCGCATCGGCGCGCGGCAACCATGTGTCGAGCAACTCATCACACGCCGTCTCAAGCTCCTCAGCACGAGCGCGATCCTTCATAGACGTGGTGTTCGCAAAGAGCGTCAAACTCGCGCCCTGCATAGCAGCACGGCAGAACACGGCGCCGCACGCCACATCGGACAGCAGCTGACGCGAGCCCTTGTCGGCCATGTCCTCGAGCAGCGCCAGCGCACGCCCGCAGGCATCCATAATGCGATACGGCGGCATAGCGGCCACATGCAGCGCATCCTGAATCGCGGTCGCTCGAGCCGGATCGTCACGCGGAATACCGTACGCCGCGGACACCTGCCCGTAGGCACGAACGTCCTCGGCAACCAGACCCACAAGTTCCTGCGCCAACTCATCCGCCTGGGCAAACGCGCGCGTCAGATCGTCTGCGCGATCGGCAAACGCGGGGTTTGTCGCACCGTAGCGGGCAACCATTCCGCACAGCGAGGCGCCCAGCGCGCCCACAAAGGCGCTCGCGCTGCCACCGCCGGGAACCGGCTCGCGCGCGGCAAGCGCCTC
>CAJMRD010000042.1 GCA_905215725.1 uncultured bacterium
CAGGCGCGGGAAGCCACCTGCAGGTTTGGATCGTAGTTCACGATGTCGCCGGCCTCGTTGTAGAAGACAGGCTGGAAAGAATCGGCCTCTTCAACGGCTGCGGCCGCAAAGTCGCCAGCAGTATCCCACGCAGGAGCATCGGCGGGAGCGTCATCGAGCAGGCGCCCTGCCTCGGCACGGCTGATGCCCGGACGCGCCAACATGGGGTTTGCCGCCACACCGGCGACGGCATCGTCATTGAGCGCACGGAAAAGCTCCGACATAAACCACGTCTGATACCCTTGCGGATAGTCGCTCCAGGTACCGCCGAGCACAATGAGCTCTATCTTGTCGGTCGCATGTCCCATCTGCGAAAGCGCGGTCAGACGAGCGCTCACCTGCAGATACGGGTCGAAGCAGTTTTGCTCCGCACGGGCGCACGCCGGCTCGGCGTGCAGATAGCTTTTGGGCATGCGCAGATCGTTGGGGCAAAACAGGCAATCGCCCGAGCATGGCCAAGGCTTGGTAATGACGGTAATGGTCGCCACGCCCGAGGCCGTTCGGCGCGGCTTCATACGCAGGACCTGCAGCAGTTGACGCTCCAGATCGGAATCGACATTCCACGCAGCCCACCGAACCGGCTCCTCACGTTTAACCCGCTGGTAGAACGGCAGCAGACGGCGCTTGGCCAAATCGCGTTTGTCGGCACCCTCACGGCGCGCCTCGGCATGTATCAGTTTGACGAGCGCTTTGTCGTCCACGGTCTCGCCGCGACGCAGAGCCTCGAGTATGTTCAAGATAGTCTGTTCCATGTCCCCATTGTAAAGGCAAAGGCGCCGAAGCCCGTCACGGCTCCGGCGCCTCCATCAAAGAGCGCGTATAAGCATCTATGTTTGCGGACTTAGCCCGCCGTCGTCATTCCGGATTGAACGACATGTCGCCCGAACCGACCTCGAAACGATACGTAGCAGACTTATCGCCGTTGTCGAATTCAAGATTCAATATGGTCTCGCCGTCGTAGCCAAGCGGAAGGAAATCGCTCTCGAAGTCGCCGCTGCCCAAGGTAAGGCTCGCCTTAAAGCCCGTCGAGTTCGGAACCATCATCTCCACATCGCCCGAGCCCACACTCACGTCCATCGACTTCGCGGGGGCCTGGTAGAGCTCGAACGTCACATCGCCCGAACCGACCTCAGCACTGAGCGCATCAGTCACGCTGCCCGCAAACTCTACATCTCCCGCACCCAGGAAAAGGTCGAAACCATCACAGGTGACACCGGCAATCTGCAGATCACCCGAGCCCACGTGCGCGTTGACTCCCTTCAGATGTTCGGCAACACGGCGCGGCAGCTCGACCGTAACTGAGCGATCGATTGCCTTACCGTCATCACTTCCAAACTGGGAAACCTTGAGCGTCGAGTCCTCGACGGATGCGATGTTCTGCGTCGCGGCCTTGGAGGCATCCATACCATTGGCAACGCGTCCCCGCTCGATAACGCGAGCCTTGTTACCATCAATAACCTTGACGTCCACCGTAGCCGCATCGATATCGAAATCGAGGTAGCGAAACTCATCGGCATCAAAGGTCGTACACGAAAGCTGCTGAGGCCGAGCGGAATAGTTACCGCCATCGTTCATAAAATCGTCGTCATCAACCACATCGTCCATACCGGACAAGCCGGGTATAACATCGTCGAGATCCCACGGGCCATCAAAATGAATCAAAGTCCGCGAAACGCCAAAAACAAGCCCGATAATCAGTACAAACGCTCCGATGCCGACGCCCAGGCGCAGCTTGGATTCATGCGAAAGCTTCATCATTCGTCACCTTCTTTGGCACATGGCTCAGCGGTGGCCGCGGTAGCCACGTCAGCATCAGGTTCCGCAGAAGTATCCTTCCCCTGGGCCCTGACCGCCACCGGTGCCGGACCAACCTGAATATCCCCGCGCGCCCAATCGCCATCGAGTGCACGCGCCACCCAGTGATAGATGGGAATCGTGAAGAAGATCAGCGCAGCAAAGGGGCCGGCACCAAACAGGAACATCAGTAAAAAGAACAGCAGCCAGCACACGGCCCAATACGGGAATGACTGGAACGGACCCTTCACCGGAGTCGGACCAGCCGCACCGGTACCCGTCACCTGAGCCGTCGCCGCATTGGCAGCCTGCGCACTCCAGCTTGCCGCCTGCGCCGCCTTGGCTGCCGCGTCACTTGCCTGCGTTGCCGCCTCGGTGGCGCGCGCCGCCGCCTCATGGGTGCGGGCGCGCTCTGCCGCCTCGGCCTCGCGCTGACGAGCGCGGTCCTCGTTCTCAAACTCGATATCGTCCTCAATCTCATCGCTCGGATTGAGCAGCTCGTCCAGACTCACACCATAGAGCTTGGCGAGCGAGATCAGGTTCTCGGTATCGGGCGAGCTCTCCGCACGCTCCCATTTACTAACCGCCTGGCGCGACAGCCCCAGCTTTCGCGCCAGCCCTTCTTGGCTAAAGCCCTTGCTGCGGCGAAGGTCGGCGAGCCGCTGCGCAGTTTCTACATTCATGGTTCCTCCTATGTGATGCCAGCCGTGCCGCCGGACCGTTTTTTGTTCTTAAGGCGCCTTGCACAGTTAAAAATCTATCCGCCACCGCCAAAAGCATGCCACCTATTCTAGTGAGATTTTTGACAACCGGCGGTTGCGGGCGCATATGAGCTGCGGAAATGTGTCCAAACAAAGCAATGACCCGTAGCTTGGTTGTCCCCGTTGCGGCGTTAACGGTAGTATGGTCGTACTGTTTATTCCGCACCGCCAACGGAGGGAGTTCCGCGCCGTGAACCGCGATTTCGCCTCATCGCTCATCCAGCTCAACAACACGTTCTATCGCGAGCACTCCGCTTCCTTTTCCGATACGCGCCAGGCCCCGTGGCCCGGCTGGGTACGCACCATGGATATCGCGCTCGAACAGCTCGACGTCGCCACGATCGAGCATCCCGTCCGCGTCTTCGATCTTGCCTGTGGCAATATGCGATTTGAGAACTTTGCCGCCGGCGGCGCACTTGCCGCCAAGGGCGTCGATGGCGCAAACCCCTCGGCAGATGCCAGCTGCCCGTTTGAGTTCTATGGTGTCGACTCGTGCCAAGACCTGGCCATCGATGCACATGGCCACGCGCTGCGCATTCCCAACCTGCACTTCCAGGAACTCGACGTGCTCGACGCCCTTATGAAGCTCAACCCCGCCGAGACGCCCGACGTGCTTTTCGACGCCCCGCTCGCCGACATCTCGGTCTGCTTTGGCTTTATGCACCATGTGCCGTCGTGCGAGTACCGTGTACGCGTGCTCGACGCTCTGGTGCGCCAGACGCGCCCGGGCGGCATCATCGCCATCAGCTTTTGGGAGTTTATGAACGACGAGCGCATGGCGCGCAAGGCTGTTCGCGCCGAAGCCCGCGCCGAGCTCACCCCGCCGTTTGAGGGTTACGATTCCGCCCAGTTTGAAGCCGGCGACCACCACATTGGCTGGCAAAACGACCGCCACGCCTACCGCTATTGTCATCACTTTGACGATCAGCAGATCACCGACCTGGTGCGTGGCGTCCGCACGTTCTACAAGAGCGGCGAGGTCCCCGTGCGCGAGCTTGAACGTTTCCATGCCGACGGCCGCAGCGGCGAGCTCAACCGTTATGTGATTCTCAAGCGTCTGTAGGTATCGGCGACTCGCCGCCGAACCGCACCGCATCTTTCGGGCAAACTATGCCCACCCTTTTTCAACCCATTGACGGAACGCGCAGCTACGCGTTCCATATTTATGACCAAGGAGCCTCATGGGAGCCGTCCACGTTCGCACGCCTAAGAACTTTGTGCTCGAGGAGCGCCTGGAGCGCTACGCCGCCGCGATTGAGACGAACCCCGAGGCTTATGCCGGAGATTGGCGCAAGGCCTGTGCGCCCGCAGGCGGCAAGCCCTTCGAGCACCTTCACCTGGATCTGGGCTGCGGCAAGGGAACGTACCTTGTAGAGCGCGCGGCCCACGAGCCAAACACGCTCTTTATCGGCATGGACCAGGAGCCCATCTGCATCGCCTATGCCGCACAGAAAATCTGCGAGCAGGAGCTATCCAACGCACTCGTCCTGCCCCGAGGTGCCGCATCGCTGCCAAAGCTGTTTGCCGCAGGCGAGCTCGATGCCATCACCATTAACTTTCCCACGCCGCAGCCCAAGGCCAAGTACGCCAAAAAACGACTCGTCCATGTCGACCATCTGATGCTCTACCGCCCGCTCTTTTCAGCCGGCGCCACCGTCACACTGCGAACCGACAGCAAGCCATTGCGCGACTACGCCCTGGGACAGTTTGCCGCGGCAGGCTACGACACACTTTGGGTAAGTGATGACGTTCGCTGCGACCATCCCGAGCATCCCGAAACCGAGTACGAGTGCCGCACGCGCGAGATGGGTGCCGCTGTCTATGGCATTTGCGCCACACCCGGCGCGCAACCCAGCGATGAACAGCTCGCGACGGGCCGCGCGCAGGAGCAAAGCCTTGCCTGCTACCTGCCCGATAACCTCGATGAGCTTACCTATGTACCTCTGGGCATGGAAGAGGCCGTCGAGAACTTTAAAAACCGCGCCCGCAAGGGCAAGAAGCGTCTGCCGCAAGAGTCCTAGGGGCTTCTGATGGTCGCGACGTCGGCAAACAAGCGCGAATAGGCGCCGGCGAACGACCCTCAAGCCTAAGTGAGTAGACTTTTTTGCAATAGCCAAGCACAACCCGCGTAGCGAAAAATAAAACCGCAGGTAGAGCCCTTGTGCAAAAGCCATGTGCTCGCGACATCGCAAAAAGTCTACTCACTTAGCTGGCAACCGCACCAAACGGCCGGGCAGAACGCCCATTTCCTGCATTTTCTCGCGCGCTGGCACCCCGCGCCGCTGCTACGCCATAATAGTTGGCGGACAATCGCGAGAGAAAGCAACCACATGGCACAGACCACGACAGATACCGCCGCCAGCACCGTCTCCGGCGCCGGGGCCGCCAGCTCATTCTCGGGCGGCACGGGAACCGAGGCAGAGTTCGGCTCGCTCGGCGCGCTCTCCCCCACCTGGTGGGAGCCCGAGGATGGTAGCGAGCCCGAACCATGGCTCACGCCCGATCAGGCCTTCGAACGCTTCTTTGAATGGACGAGCGACCGCGGTATTGAGCTGTGGGACCACCAGGAAGAGGCCCTCATGGATCTAGCCGCCGGTGACCATGTCATTTTGGGAACACCGACCGGATCGGGCAAGTCGCTTGTCGCGCTGGGCATGCTCTTTATGGGCATGGCACAGGGCAAGCGCTGCTACTACACGGCTCCTATCAAGGCTCTGGTCAGCGAAAAGTTCTTCGATCTGGTACAGGTACTCGGCCGCGATAACGTTGGCATGATCACCGGCGACACGCATATCAACACCAAGGCTCCCGTCATCTGCTGCACGGCCGAAATCCTTGCCAACGATGCGCTGCGCGAGGGCGAGGATGCCGATGTGGGCTGCGTGGCCATGGACGAGTTCCACTACTTTGCCGACCCCGACCGCGGCTGGGCCTGGCAGGTGCCGCTGCTCACCCTGCCCCACACGCAGTTTATGCTCATGAGCGCCACGCTCGGCGATGTCACTGCCATCGCCGCCTCACTCGAGGAGCACACCGGCGCTGCTTGCGACTTGGTCATCGATGCCCCGCGTCCTGTTCCGCTGAGCTACGACTATGTGACGACCTCCCTCGAGGGCACGGTCGAGCTCGCCATGCGCCGCGGCGAGGCCCCGCTCTATATCGTGCACTTTAGCCAG
Organism: uncultured bacterium; assembly: GCA_905215725.1. GTDB lineage: Bacteria > Actinomycetota > Coriobacteriia > Coriobacteriales > Coriobacteriaceae > Collinsella. The sequence continues at coordinate 5,771 of CAJMRD010000042.1, forward strand.
GATGCCGCCCTTGCAACGGCACAGTCGCTCGCCAATTTTGGCATCGCTAGTAAGGAGCAACGCGAGGCCATTAAGGAAGCTGCCAAAGGCACGAGCTTCTCGACGGCCTTTGGCAAGATTCTCAAGCGCCTGCTTGGATGCGGCGTCGGCGTGCACCATGCCGGCATGTTGCCGCGCTATCGCCTGCTGGTCGAGCGCCTGGCGCAGCAGGGCCTGCTGCCCGTCATCTGCGGCACCGATACGCTCGGCGTCGGCATCAACGTACCCATCCACACCGTGGTGCTCACCGCGCTCACCAAGTTCGATGGCTACAAGATGCGTCGTCTGCGCGCCCGCGAGTTCCACCAGATTGCCGGTCGCGCCGGCCGCTCGGGCTTTGATACCGAGGGCATGGTGATTGCCGAGGCACCCGAGCACGAGATCGAGAATGCCAAGCTTATGGCCAAAGCGGGCGACGACCCCAAAAAGCTCCGTAAGATTAAAAAGAAAAAGGCCCCCGAGGGCTTTGTCACCTGGAACAAGCAAACCTTTGAGCGCCTGATCGAGGCGCAGCCCGAGACGCTCAAGCCGCGCCTGCGCATCACACACTCCATGGTGATTAGCGTGGTCGAGCAGGGCGGCGATGCCCGAGCCCGCGTACACGACCTCATCGAGACGAGCTTACAGACCCCCGAAGAAAAGGCCAAGCTCGAGGTTCGCGCCGACGAAATCTTCGCCACACTCATCGATTCCGGCGTCGTCGTTCGCACCGAGGTGCCGCCCGCACCTGACGCCCCGGCTGACGCCGCACCAGACATCGACTACGCGCTGACGGTCGATCTGCCCGAGGACTTCGCACTCGATCAGCCGCTCTCGCCGTTCTTGCTTGCCGCGTTGGAGCTGCTCGACCCCGAGAGCGAGACCTATACCATGGATCTGATCTCGATGGTCGAGGCAACGCTCGAGGATCCCAAGCAGGTATTGCGCGCACAGGAGCGCGCCGCGCGCGACCGCGCGATGGCCGAAATGAAGGCTGACGGCGTCGATTATGAGGAACGCCTGGAGCGCATCCAGGATGTCACCTACGAAAAGCCGCTCGAGGACTTGCTCGATGCCGCCTTCGACAAGTACTGCCAGGAAGTACCCTGGGCCAACGACTACCAGCTCTCTCCCAAGAGCGTCCTGCGCGATATGTTGGAAAGCGCGAGCGATTTTAAGGGCTATATCCAAAAGCTCGGCATCGCCCGCTCCGAGGGCATTTTGCTGCGTTACCTGGCAGAGGCCTACCGTTCACTCGACCGCACCGTGCCCATCGAGAAGCGCGACGAGCGCCTGCGCGACATTATCTCGTGGCTGGGCTTTGTGGTGCGCTCGGTGGACTCGAGCCTGGTGGATGAGTGGGAGAACGCCGGCAACCCGACAGCCCTCGATGCTGCGCCGCCGCAGGGCATCGACGAGGTCGTGGCGGACCGTCGCGGCTGCACGCTATTGGTGCGCAACGCGCTCTTCCGCCGCGTGACCCTTGCCGCCCGCGAGCACGTTCGCGACCTGGGCGAGCTCGACGACGACTGGGGCATGAGCGAGATCCGCTGGCAAAAAGCACTCGACGCTTACCACGAGCAGCACGAGGAAATCCTCACCGACGGAGATGCCCGCAGCGCCGCGATGTTTTCCATTGACGAGTCCGACGAGAAGACCGCGCACGTATGGCACGTGCACCAGATCTTTGCCGACGAGGATGGCGACCACGATTTTGGCATCATGGGCGATGTCGATCTGGACGCCACACAAGACGGCGGCGAGGTCATCTTCAAAAACTACCGCGTCGGCTTTATCGAGGACCTGCTCGAGGACTAGCCGAACATACTGGAACGAAACGAAGCGGGGCCGCTGGCAATATAGCCAGCGGCCCCGCTTTTGCGCTATACGCTATGCCTTACTCGGCACCCTCAACCTCATACGAATCCGCCTCGGCTGGCTCATCGTTTGTCTCTGTCGCAGCCCCGCGCGCCTCGTCAAACGCGGCCTTCATGGTCTTGTTGCCCCACGTGAGCTTGCGAATGGTAAGATCGTCCGCCTTCTTGTTGGCTAGGCGCAGATTGTTCTCGGAGGACAGCAACGCCTCCTTGGTTTTCTGCAGGTGGCTAATCGTCTTGTCGATCTCATCGATCGCCGTTTGGAACTTGCGGCTCGCGATCTCGTAGTTGCGGCCGAAATCATTCTTGAACTTCTCCATCTTGGCTTCGAAGTTCGTAACGTCGATATTCTGCTGTTTGTACTCCGCCAGCTCCTGCTTATAGCGAAGCGAACCCATGGCGGCGTTGCGAAGAAGCGTGATCATGGGAATAAAGAACTGCGGGCGAATCACGTACATCTTCTCGTAGCGATAGCTCACGTCCACGATTCCCGCGTTGTAAAGCTCGCTCTCGGGCTCGAGCAGCGTGCAGAGCACCGCGTACTCACAGCCTTTCTGGCGACGATCGTGATCGAGTTTCTTAAAGAAGTCCTCGTTTTTATGCTTGGTCGCGGTCTCGTCGTTCTCGTTTTTCATCTCGAACATAATCGAAATGACCTCGTTACCGCTTGCGTCGCACTCGCGGAAGATAAAGTCGCCCTTGGTGCCCTCGGACGCATCGTTATCCTTCTCGAAGTACGCGTTAGGAAACGCCGTCATGCGCAGACGGTTAAACTCGGTCTCGCAGTGCTGCTCGAGCGACTCACCCACCATCTTGGTGGACAGGCGGACCTTCATGTCCTTAAGGCGCTCGATCTCTTCATCCTTATAGCGAATCAGGTCATCGCTCGCACGCTTGGCCTGCGCAAGCTCGAGCTCGTGTGCCGCCTTGGCCTGTTCCTCGCGAGAATCGCGCACCGCCAGCTCGCTCGTCAGTTTGGCACGCGCCTCATCGCGCTCTCGCTCCGCCGCGGCGACCGCCTCTGACAGGTTCATTTTTGCCATCAGCTCCTGCTCGCGCAGCTGGGCACGCAGGCCCTCGGCCTCTTGCTCGGACTGAGCCTTTGCGGCAGAAAACTTCTCTTGCACCTTCGCGCGATAGTCAGTAAGCGCGCGCTCGGCCTCGCTGCGAGCGGCATCGAGCTCACGCCGCGACTCTGCCGCGGCAGCGGCAAGCGCCATCTCCTGGGCCTTGTCCGCCGCGGCGAGCCTGGCCTGCAGCTCGGCAATCTGAGCGTCGCGCGCGGACAGGTCGTTTTGAGCAGCATTGCGTGCCGCCGCCTCGGCAAGCTTGGCTTCATCATCTTTGCGCCCAAGCTGCGCACGCAGGCTATCAATCTCACGCTGGAGTTCGGCATTCTCTTTTTGAGCATTGGCTCGTGCCTCAACCGCCGCGCGCTGGCTTGCACTCTCGCGCTCTGCGGCAGCGCCCTCGAGCTTAGCGCGCAGCTCGGCAAGCTCAGCATCGCGCTTGGCAACCTCTTGCGCCAGCTTCTGATCCGCAGTGTTCTTCTGCTCGACAAGCTGGGCATTGCGCTGAGACTTTGCCTGTTGCAAGGCAGCCGTCGAACGCGAGCGCTCAAGCTCCAGCGCCTGCTCACCCTCACGCTGGACTGCCTTCACACGCTCATCCAGGTCGCGCGAGAACTCGGCATCGCGCACCTGCTTGACGATATCCGCATAGCCGGATGCATCGACCTTAAAAACTTCGCCGCAATGCGGGCACTTGATCTCGTTCATAGCAGCTCCTCGATGGACGCAAATATCAACCGGCTACACTCTACCGCGCCGCGCGGACAAAAAAGGCGCCGCCGCCATAATGGCAACGGCGCCAGAACCACCACAAAGGTGCCTGTCCCCTTTGTGGTGGCTCTGGCGCCCTATAACCCAAAGAAGCTAAGAATCTGATCGCGGCTTACGGGCTTGTACTCGTTGGCATCGAGACCGACATCGTAGCGAAAGATAGGGCGCTCGCGATCGCGGTTGCGTGCGTTGGCGCGGTCACCCCTGCTGTGGATATGCCCATGCAGCATAATGGCGCCACGTGCCTTGCCGTTCCAGCTGAGCATGGGGTAGTGGCTCATAACCAGACGATGGCCCTTGGCATAGCCGGGAGCAATCTCCAGGTAATCGCGCACGTCTTCCCAAATCTGCGGTACGTCGGAATCTTCCCAGTCGCCGTCATGGTTACCGCGGATGAGCGTCACGTTCTGGCATTCGATACGCTCGCGCAGGCGCGCCGCCTCCGCCATGGGCAAGCGATACGTAAAGTCTCCCAGAATATAGAGGCGGTCGTCCGCAGCCACGCACTCATTGATGGCATCGATGACCTTGCGGTTCATCTCCTCGACCGAATCAAACGGCCGATCCATGTCGTGCAAGATATTCGTATCGCCCAGGTGCAGGTCGGCGGTAAACCACATCATCGTCTGTGTCCTCATTTCGCAACGCGTCTAACACGTGCCTAGTATACAGACGCTCTGGCGCGTCGGTTAGCCAAAGAGCCCGCCGAACAGACCTCGACGGCGTTTGTCTTGATTTTTCGAAGCGTCACCCTGAGTTTTCTTGCCCTGCCGTTTCCTACGATCCTGCTCCAACTCATCGTCATCGAGTAGCAGATCCCACTCAAACGAATCGTCTGTCAGATTGAATAGGTCGTCGTCATCAAACATGGCCGCCTCCCTTGCCGACTAGCGAGCATCCACCACATAGAGGCCAACGCGCACCTGGTGCCACGGGCTGCGCTCGGGAGCAACCTGTTGCACGCGGGCCTCAAATACGTCCTCGTGGCCGTAATACATCATCAAGGACAGTGGGCCGACCTCGTTTCCCGGAACATAGCCAAGCTTGGTGTTGCCGTAATAAATCGCAACCGCCTCAGGGTCATGGGGATTATCGCGCTCGGCACACAGCGTCAGCTTATCGCCCGCTTTAAGATCGCCCAAGACCAAGGCGCCATCGGCATACTGAAATCCTGCAATGTGAAATGACAGAAGAACACGCGAAGGCTCGTACATAGCAACTCCCCTAACGGCCGGATAAACCGGCGCTTGACCTTACTGAGAAGCTTACGGGCCCGTGCGGACACAAATACATCCTGCCTGCGTCCTTCAATCGTTTGCCTCAACGCTTGCGCGACAGAACGCTTGCAGATAAGATAGGAACACGGATGGCACCCGTTGCCGCGGGTCTTGCCAACTCCGATACACGTTTTCATCGTGAGAAGTGGCCGTCTTCGCTTACGCGGGGGCGGCTATTTCATTCGGCCGATAAACAGACCGAGTTCGATAGCCGCAATCAACAACGCCAATAACGAAATAACATCGCTTACGTTCATACCAAATCCCTTCTAAAGGGAGTTGGCCCATCCGTGCTCCATAACAGTAGTCTAACGCAAAATGCAGGTAATAGGAACACTTGTTCGTATTACCTGCGCCCTTTTCTAATGCACAAACATGCGCACGAACTTGTGCTTCCAGCTTGCGTAGGGCGCATACCGAAACGGCACGTCCAGCCAAGTTGCCTTGTTCACGATACTCTTCTTGTGGCTAAACGTATCGAAGCTCTCGCGTCCATGGTACTGCCCCATACCGCTCGCGCCCATGCCGCCAAAGCCCATATGGCTCGTAGCCAAGTGCATGATCGTGTCGTTGACACAGCCACCGCCAAAGGGCACGTAACGCACGAAGCGCTGCTGAACTGCGCGATCCTGACTAAAGATATACAGGGCCAGCGGCGTCGGACGATCCGTAATAAACGCTTCGGCCTCGTCTAGGCTCTCAAACGTCAGCACCGGCAAGATGGGACCGAAGATCTCCTCCTGCATCACGGCGTCATCGGGGGTCACGCCGTCTAGGATCGTCGGCTCAATCTTGAGCGACGACTCGCGCGCCGTGCCTCCCAGCACGACCTTATCGGGATCGATCAGCCCGCGCACGCGCGCAAAATGCTTAGCATTGACGATATGCCCGTAATCCTCGTTATCGAGCGGATGCTCGCCAAACATACGGCGGACCTCTTCCTTGATGAGGCCCAGCAGCTCGTCGTGCACGCGCGTATCGACCAGCAGGTAGTCGGGCGCCACGCAGGTCTGCCCTACGTTGAGCCATTTGCCAAAGGCGATACGCCGTGCCGCGACCTTCAAGTTTGCCGTCGCATCCACGATGCAGGGGCTCTTGCCGCCCAGCTCAAGCGTCACGGGCGTGAGGTTTTTACTCGCGCGCTCCATGACGAGCTTGCCGACCGGAACGCTACCGGTAAAGAAGATCTTGTCCCAGCACTCATCGAGCAACGCTTCGTTCTCGGCGCGCCCGCCCTCGACAACCGTCACCAGGCGCGGATCAAATGCCTCTTCACAGATTTGCTTGAGCACCGCGCTCGATGCCGGAGCATAGGCACTCGGCTTGATGACCACGGTATTGCCCGCGGCAAGGGCGCCGGCGAGCGGCTCGAGTGTTAGCAAAAACGGGTAGTTCCACGGAGCCATGATGAGCGTGACGCCATAGGGCACGGCTTGCGTTTTGCACGCGCTCACGGCGTTGGCAAGGTCACACGGACGCAGGCGCGGACGACTCCATCGAGCCACGTGAGCGATCTGATGTCGAATCTCGGAAAGCGACGTGCCGATCTCGCACATATATGCCTCGTCATGCGACTTCCCCAAATCGGTCTTGAGCGCATGGGCGATATCGGCCTCGTGGGCCCGCACCGCATCGCGTAAACTCACGAGCGCGCGACGTCGAGCATCGACATCAAACGTGGCGTGCGTCTTAAAGTAGGCGCGCTGATCGCCGACGATGCGCGCAATTTCCTCGGTGTTCATGGACCCTCCTAATTCTCGTCCTCAAACATACCACCTGCAACGACTTCGTACATATGCTCGAGCTCCAAGCGGTCCATTAGAAGCGGAACGGGGTATAGCGGATTGGCCTCGGCATCGGCATGCGCCGCCATCTCGGGAATGTCAGAGCGGCGAATGCCCAAAACATATTTGGGGATTCCCAGGGCCTCGTTCATGCGGTCGACCCAATCGATAAAGGCCTCGGCCGCAAGACTATCCTGCGCGGTAGCCGGCGCAATGCCCGCCATGTGAGCAAGATCGGCAAGCTTGGGGGCGGCGGCGTCACCATAAGCGCGAAGCATGTGCGGCAGGATGATCGCGTTGGCAAAACCGTGCGGAATTCCGTATCGGCCGCCCAAACTGTGCGCGATGGCATGCACATATCCGACATAGGAGCGGGTAAACGCAACGCCCGCCTTATACGCCGCCAAAAGCATATTGCGACGAGCGCACATGTCGTCACCATGCTCATAGGCCTCGAGCAAATTGTCGTGGATAAGCTGCACCGCCTGTCGCGCCATCTTGCGCGTATAGGGCGTGGTGCTTCGCCCGATAAAGGTCTCAACGGCATGCGTCAGGGCGTCCATGCCCGTCTGCCCCGTAATGGAAGCGGGCAAGCCGCACGTAAACTCGGGGTCGTGGACTGCAAAACGCGGAATGAGCACAAAGTCGTTAATGGGGTATTTGTAGTGCGTCCCGTCATCGGTAATTACCGCCGCAAGCGTGGCTTCGCTTCCCGTACCGGCGGTAGTGGGAACGGCGATGAGCAGCGGCAGGAGACGATGAATCCGCAGTAGGCCGCGCATCTTGTTGATGGGCTTGTTTGGCTGCGCAATGCGCGCCCCCACACCCTTGGCGCAGTCCATGGCTGATCCTCCGCCAAAACCGATAATGGCCTGACAGGCGCTCTCTCGATACAGGAACGCCGCTTCCTCCACGTTTGAGACCGTGGGGTTCGCACGCGTTTCGGCATAGACCGTAACGCCAATCCCCCTGGATACGAGCGCCGTCTCGAGCGGTGCCGTGAGCCCCAGACGGGCAATGCCGGGATCCGTCACGATAAGGACCTTCTGAATCGAGCGCTTTTGAAGCACCGCGGGCACATCCTCGGCATGCTCTAAAATGCGCGGCTCGGTATAGGGCAGGATCGGCAATGCAATGCGAAAAACCGTCTGATATGTTCGGCACCAGGCACGACGCGCTAGATGCATAAAGGAAACTCCTTCATTTGTTGATAGGTCAACATTTGCTCGCCCGATTGTACTCAGCGGCGGTCAAAGACGGCCTGCCAATCGTTAATCAATCAACATCTTCATATCTCAAAATTGTTTTATTAAAAATCATTCCTAATAGGCTTCACATTTGGTTGCATTTATGGATAATAGAACTCGTCAGGACGCACGTCCGGAGAGGGCCCTTACGGGACCGGACGAGCGCGCAATCGCCATCGATCGAAAGGATCGAATCATGAAGTTTGTTTGCCCCGTTTGCGGTTATGTGGAAGAGTTCGACGGCGACCAGCTGCCCGAGGATTTTAAGTGCCCCCAGTGCGGCGTTCCCGGTTCTCGTTTCCTGAAGCAGGAGGAGGGCCAGCTCGAGTGGGCCGCCGAGCACGTCGTGGGCGTCGCCAAGATGGAGGGTGTCTCTGAGGACATCGTTGCCGACCTGCGCGCCAACTTTGAGGGCGAGTGCTCCGAGGTCGGTATGTACCTGGCCATGGCTCGCGTCGCTCATCGCGAGGGCTATCCCGAGATCGGCCTGTACTGGGAGAAGGCTGCCCACGAGGAGGCCGAGCACGCCGCCAAGTTCGCTGAGCTCCTGGGCGAGGTCGTGACCGACTCTACCAAGAAGAACCTCGAGATGCGCGTTGAGGCCGAGAACGGCGCCACCGCCGGCAAGACCGATCTTGCTAAGCGCGCCAAGGCCGCTGGCCTCGATGCCATCCACGACACCGTGCACGAGATGGCTCGTGACGAGGCCCGCCACGGCAAAGCTTTCGCCGGCCTGCTCAAGCGCTACTTTGGCTAAGCCAACCGCCTGAGACATAACCTCAAGCTCGATGAGGCCCGGACCGTATTGGTTCGGGCCTTTTTCGTGCCTCACGAACTTGTTAACGCCCTGAAATAGGACCGCCTTCGGCATCGGCTTCTCGTCAAAAACTAAGTGAGTAGACTTTTTGGAACTTGCCGAGCACACCACCCATATTGCTTTATAAAGCCGCAGGTAAATGACTTGTTGCAAAACGGCCTGGTCGCCAAAGTGCCAAAAGTCTACTCACTTAGAACCGCAGCCGTCCACGATTGAGCTGTTTTGTGTCTAACGGGCATCTTCCCGTCGATTACTCCCAATTTTGTCCAGTCAACGAATAGTTCAGACCGGAGTAATGTCTCAGCCCTTTGCTCATCTGAGCTTTTATCACGATATTCAGCATCGAGCATCCTGCATACAGCCTTAACGATCGCGCGGAATCTATCCTCATCCGATATCTGTCTGTGTGTCAGGAGAAGCACATCGTAGCCCATGGCCTGAAGGGCTGTCATGCGGTCAGCGTCACGCAAGCCATCCCCTGCGCGTCCGTGCGAGGCCTTTCCCTGACATTCAATGGCCACCTGTCGCCTACCGTCCGGCGAAGAAAGAAGTAGGTCGATATATACACGGGACTTTCCCACAATCGCTCGAGCACTTGTGCTTAACGTCACTTCAACATTAAGCTCTATGCCGCAAAAACCTTCGCCTCCCAGGGATCGCGGCAGTGCAAGTAGCAAATACGCCTCGACCTCAAAAGGCGACGCGGCACCCAATGGAACGAGTTGCGATACCGCCATAAATCTATTGCCGTAACGCATCCCGCAAACATCTGAACAAAAACGGTCAAGGTCTCCGCCCAAAACCAAAGCGTCTCGACGCCATAAATTTGAGGCGGTGCCGTCCTCGGACGGGCAGCGCACCCAACCGAACGTTGTCGAAATCGCGCCCGAATCAATTGCACGCGAAAGCTCCGCCTCAAGTGCCGCTGGCAGGGCACACACCGCAAACAAGCCGCACATCTCTGCCAACACAAAAAGAAGCTGGAGATCCGTCAGATGTCGAGACATGATAAATGCCGTCAGTAGAGGAGACGTGACCAAAAACCCATGCTCCGTTTCCAGCACGGATTCCCTGGGGAACTCACCAAGAAACAGCCGCTGTCTGATACTGGCAGGACAAGTCCGCTTGTTTCTCGTCCGGACCAATGTATACAACGGAAAGCCGAGCACAACCGCAGCCGTCGGGTTACGGGCAAGGTCATATCGCTGCCGGTCTTCTTCCGGCCGTGGAAGCGGCGGACACAAAGCGCGGACTTGAGGAGGCAAACGCCAGTACCTAAAAGCCGATATGTCACAAAGTAGATCCTTCATAGGCACAGGAAAACACGAATTTCAACCCAGTCAGTCACGCATTGGCGCGAACGCACCAAAAATGGCGCCGAACGGACTGCCAAGTTTTCAACAGCCCTCCCCAACTGGCCAAAAGCTTGCCGAGAGCTGGACGAAGCCCTGTTGAAAACCCCATTTTTTTCTCATGCAGAAGCTTTGCGCGGCAAGTGAGTAGACTTCTTTGAACATCCCGAGCAGGCCGGTCATCCTGCTTTTCAAAACCGCAGGTAGATAGCTTGTTACAAAACTGCCTGGTCGCCAAAGTGCTAAAAGTCTACTCACTTAGGTTGCAGAGTGCCCCCATTAGCTGCAATTCCAAGGTAGTTAGTACTTTTGGACTCAGATCGTCATACTGAACAAGAATTTGAGTTGAGTTTTCAGGGACAGATGCGCCATCGGCACACCAAAAACAGTCACCGATATCGATAAAAGGGATGCTCGAGCGCGTGAGGGCCCATGCAAAAGTGCTTCCGCCCGTTCCACGCTCCGCAACCACGATACAGTAAAGGCCCGCGTCTGCATGCTCGATCGAGACCTCTCCTGCCGGAAATACCTTCCGCACAAGCGCCATCAGGCCATCACGCGCCTCGCGAGCACGAACGCGCACGCGGTTCACATGTCGCTCGTAATCACCCGATTCCAGCAAACGCGCCAAAGCGACCTGGTCAACAGAGCTCACCGACGAGGCGTAGAAACCAAGGTTGCGCCTAAACCGCTCCATTAACTCATCGGGCAACACCATGTACGCCAAACGCAACGCCGATGAAAGGCTCTTCGAAAACGTGTTGGTGTAGATAACCGACTGGGCGGCATCGATCGACGCGAGCGCGGGAATCGGCTTCCCGGCAAGGCGAAACTCACAATCAAAGTCATCTTCGATGAGGTACCGACCTGGTCGCTCGGCGGCCCAGCTCAGCAGCGCATAGCGACGCGCAATGCTCGTCACAAGACCGGTGGGATACTGATGGGACGGCATCAGGTGAAGAACATCGGTCCCAGTTTTCTGCAGAACGCTCAGGTCCACGCCGTCATCATCCAACGGGATATGTCGAACTTTGCAACCCATAGCCTGATAGATGCGCGTCAGACGCAAATAGCCCGGGTCCTCAACGGCATACACCTTGTCAGCGCCAAGCAACTGAACCAACATGGTATCGAGCAGCTGAGCGCCCGCGCCGATAACAATGTTATTGGGGTCGACATTCATACCCCTCGTCCCGCGCAGATGGTGAGCAATTGCGCGTCGCAGCCGGGCGGTGCCCTGTGCCGGTGCGGGCGAAAAGATCTCGCGCTCGTCTTCGGACGCCAGCGTCGCCCGTAGCGCACTTTGCCAAAGCCGCGCCGCCTCCAAAGCGGAAGGAGAAAGTGCGTCGAATTGCTCGACCCGCCCGCGGACATCATGCGCGCTGGGGTCCACAGAGACGGCATCTCGGTCGATGCCCTCCGAAGCCAAAGGCAAAACCGGTGCATCCGGAAGTTTGCAAGCGTAGTAGCCACGCCGCGGCTTTGAGCAAATATAGCCCTCGGCAAGTAGCTGGCTATATGCATTCTCGATGGTAATGACACTGATTCCCAGATGACTGGCAAAGGCGCGCTTAGACGGCAGATGCTCCCCCGCCGCAATACGCCCAGCAACAATATCATCTCGAATTTGCTGGTAAACATACTCATAGAGCGATGCTTCGCCGCGTTTTTCCAAATTGTAGTCAAGCATGAGTTTATCACCTGGCCTTATTAAGCCATTCAATCTGGTATTAGTCTGACCTTGTTATTATCTCGAAAACTGAGTATTTTGCCATACCCAGCTCCCCGATAGGATGTTCCGTCAAGCAATGCACATGCCAACCAAGGGAGCAACCATGGCAGAACAGACCAGCAAGGCAGATCGCGTCAAACTCAATCGCGAGCTCGCGCAGATGCTCAAGGGCGGCGTCATCATGGACGTCACCACGCCCGAGCAGGCACGCATCGCCGAGGAGGCAGGCGCCTGCGCCGTCATGGCTCTCGAGCGCATCCCGGCCGACATCCG
>CAJMRD010000043.1 GCA_905215725.1 uncultured bacterium
GGCGGGGCCATTGTGGCTCTTGACAGCGGATTGGGTCATATGAGCGAACGTGTAAGGAGTTCACATGCAATGCGTGGCTTGCGGAAAAACAATTCCCGACAGCATGGCTTTTTGCCCTTATTGCGGAGCCGCTCAGACAGGAGGTACGTCTGGCTCGACGAGCTCTTCGGCGGATTCCGGAACAGGGTCATCTTCTGATTCTGGTTCTGACTCGTCATCCGGGGCCAGCGCGGCGACGTCCTCCGGCCCTGCTCCTACTCCCGCGCCCAGCCCCACGCCTGGTGCTGGAACGGCTTCGGGTTCCTCTGCGGGCGGAAGCACCGCTGCTTCTGCACCCATCGCGCCGACGCAATACGAGTCAGACAAGCGCTTGGGACAAATAGCTTGCGTCCTTTCTGCCGTTGCTTTGGTTCTCGTGATCGCTGGTCTACAGAAGGCATACATCGGTCTCGGCGTAATCATCGCTGCTTACCTGCTGGTCAACATTTTTAGGAAGTAGGAGGAGACAAGCATGGCGTTATTTGGAATTGTTGCCGTTCTGTTCCTTTTGGCTGTCATCTACGCGATCGTGAGGACTTTTCAAGCCCAGATTACCTTTGTTCTTGGCGCTATCATTCTGAGCTTCTGCGCATATGGCGTTTTTAAGGCCTTCAAAAATTACGCGGCTGCATTTAAGAAAAACGCGATTGATTCGAACAGGAGCTAGCGATTATGGCATTGACTGACGAGCGCTATAACCAGACGGCTGCTCTTTTGCCGCCCGAGCCTTCTCGTGCTGAGTACTGGCTCGATAAGGGTTTCTCTGATCTTGGAGCGACGATTCGAGAGGCGATCGTCCTTAACAGGGTTACGCGTGGGGAATTAATTACCGAGCTCTACAACGGCGGCTTTATCCACAAGGTCCTGTGGGGCATCTGTTTCCTCTCGTTTCTTGTTGCGGGCGTTGCGGGAACGGTAATCTTTGCATTCATCCATTCGGCCGTAATCATGGTCGTAATGGTGCTCGTTTACATCCTCTTTGGTCTCTCGCGCGCATTGGATGCTTGGTATCGCAAAACGCGCAAGATGGAGTTTGTCTGCGAGCAGTGCAAGCATGTTTGGCCGACCCCTGGGTATGTTTGCCCCAAGTGCGGCAAGGTCCATTCCTACCTTCGTCCCAACACGTTCGGCTTCTATACGCACGTGTGCGAGTGCGGCCAAAAGCTCCCGTGCACCTTCTTTGCGTCTGCTAAGGGGCCTGATGGGTCGACCATCCATCGCTCTGACTTGGAGCAGTGCTGCCCTAATCCCAATTGCGCCCATTCGGTCGCTTCGGGCGAGGCCAGGACGATGTCTATTCCCGTTGTTGGCGGCCGTTCGGTAGGAAAGACCTCCTACATCGCGGCGCTTGCTCACGATCTTGTGCTCGACCGCGCTGCTCAGCAGGGCTATGACACCGATTTTCTCGATGACGACAAGCGAGGGCTCTTCTCCGAGCTCGAGAAGATCTATCAATCGGGCGATGCGAGCATGACGAGTGAGGACTCTGACGCCAAGCGCGCCTCCGCGTTCTCGCTGAGTGTCTTTGTCCGCAAGGACGGGCTTGATCCCGATCGCCTGATCCATCTCTACGATGTTGCCGGTGAGACCTTCCTTAATAACGACGAGCACGAGGACCAGCTTCAGTATGCATACGCCGAGGGCGCCGTGCTGCTGGTGGATCCCATGAGCATCCCGGATTTGGCAAGCGAGCTCGAGGAAGGACTTTCGGCAACGGACGCTGCCGTCTCTGGTCGCTCGAACCCCGATGACGTTTTGGCTTCCTTGATTGAGAAGGTCAAAAGCGTTGCCAAGCCAGATCGTCAGGGCAGATTTGCCATGCCCCTTGCCGTGGTGCTCAGCAAGACGGATCTTCCGGGCTTGGATGAAAAAATCGGACAGGCTGCCTGCGATGCGTATCTTGCTGCAAATCCCGAGTGTCCTGCCGCCGACGCACAGGATGCCGTGCTTCGCGATTTCCTGCTCGAATACGGCATGGGCAACTTCTTGACGTCGCTTAAGGCGAGCTTCCGCTCGTATCGCTTCTTTGCGGCCTCTGCTGTTGGTCACGAGCGTCTCGCCGGTGCTTACGATCCCAAGGGCGTTGTCGAGCCGTTTGCATGGATTGCGGGCCAGGCAGACCCGACGTTTGCCACGGCGATTTCCCTCCCCGTTGAGAACGCTGTTTCTTATGCCCAGCAGCTCGAGATCGATCGAAGGAAGAAGAGGTAGACGAACATGACTGACGATGTTTTTGTTCCCTCGTTTGAGGACGTCGCACCCGAAGAATCTGTATGCGAAGAGGTGGGGTGCGCTAGCGAACCCGTTGAGACTGCCGAGCCTGCTGCGGAGTCGCCCGAGCCCGTTGAGGCTGAGACGCCTGCCACCGACGACACAGCTGTCGAGGAGGGGGAGTGCGATTGCGACGCGAACGCCACTGCTGGTGTCGAAGTTGGCGAGTCGACTCCCGTTATGCCTGCCGAGGAGCTGGCGCGTCGTCTCGATGCATTGGATGAGGGTATTACTCAGCTAACGGGGCTCTTTCGCCAGAAGATCGATCGCACCACCTTTGAGGAAGAGGTGCTCAAGAACAACAGCGCAGAAATTGAGCGCTATCGCTCCGGTGTGTACGAGAAGATCACCACGCCCCTGCTTAAGCGCGTGACGTCCGTGGTTGATGCCATGAACAAGACGCTGGCCTATCTTGGCACCGTTGAGGGGGATGCGGCTCAGCAGCAGGCGGAGGATCTTTCCGTCTATCGCGACATGCTCGTTGAGGTCCTTTGCGATTTTGGCGTCAACTCGTTTGCGCCTGAACCGGGAGATCGATTTGAGAGTGGCCGTCATATGCTGGCTATGCCACGCACCTTGACGGGCGACTCTGAAAAGCGCGGCGTCATTATCGAGGTCCTGTCGCCGGGCTATGAGCTTTCGGGGTCTGTTCTCGATCCGGCGTTTGTCCGTGCGTATACGTATAAAAAGGGCTACGTCGAGCCCGAGCAGCAATTGGACAAAGACGACGAGTAGACAAGGAGCCTAATCGTCTCATTCAACCTAGTCACCATTAAAGGAAGGAAATAATCATGAGTGACGAGAAGACAACGGTAATCGGCATCGACCTGGGTACCACCTACTCTTGCCTCTCTTACATCGACGAGACGGGTAACCCGGTGGTGGTCAAGAACTCTGAGGGCTCCAACACCACGCCCTCTGTGGTGCACTTTGATCCGGATGACCCCTCCAAGTACGACGTGGGTCAGCCTGCCAAGGACAATGCTTTGATCGACCCCGATTTCACGGCCTCTTTTGTTAAGCGCATCATCGGCGACAACCCCGTTGCCATCACCGTTGACGGCGAGACCTACTCCCCCGAGCAGATTTCTGCTTATGTGCTCAAGAAGCTCACCTTCGATGCTTCTCAGAACATGCCCATGGGCTACGATGGCTGCGTCATCACCGTTCCTGCTTATTTTGGTGATGCCGAGACGCAGGCTACGCTCGCTGCGGCAAAGATTGCCGGCCTTAACGTGTACGGCACAGTGCAGGAGCCGGTTGCTGCCGCCATCAACTATGGTTGCGACAAGAGCGATAAAGACGAGGACGTAATCGTCTACGACCTGGGCGGCGGCACTTTCGATGTCTCCGCGGTTTCGTTTAGCCATAGCGAGGGCTCCAAGAACATCGAGGTCGTCTGCAACCAAGGCGATAAAAACTTGGGCGGCGGAGACTGGGATGCTGCTATTGTTGCGTACCTCAAGGATGAGTTCTGTGATAAGACGGGCGCGGACGAGGACGTGTTTGATGAGTACGCGGACCAGCAGCTCCAAGGCGAAGCCGAGAAACTCAAGTTTGCCCTTACGTCCAAGGACAGCGCAAACGCGGTTCTGAACTTTACGGGTCGCCCTCAAAAGATCAGCCTTACCATCGATGACTTTAACGACATGACGTCCGATTTGCTCTCCCGCACCATCGACATCATGCGTACCTGCTTGGATGGTGCTAAGGCTAAGGGCCATAACCCCACCAAAATCCTGCTCGTAGGCGGCTCCACGCGTATGCGCCAGGTTGCCGATCGCCTCAAGCAGGAATTCCCCGAGCTTGAGCAGGCTATTAACGATCCCGATGAGGCCGTTGCCAAGGGCGCTGCCCGCTATGCCGCCCAGCTCGCCAGCATGCTGTATCACAAGGCCGAGCAGGAGGGCACTTCCGAGGATACGGTTGAGGTTGTCGACCAGCAGACGCAGGAAGTTAAGCAGCAGCAGAACGTTGGCGCTAACAACCTGGCAATGACGTTCGTCAATCCCGAGGACGCGGCTTCTGCCATCAAGATCTCCGTTGTCACGTCGAAGAGCTATGGCGTCGAGGCGCTGGATGACTCGGGTACCCCCTGTATTTTCAACCTGATTCTTAAGAACCAGAAGATTGATCCCGAGAAGGGCGCTTTCGAAAACACCCAGCGCTTTGGTACGTCCGAGGCCGGGCAGACGTCCGTTCTCGTTCAGGTTTATGAGAACGATGCCGAGCAGGAGAAGGTCGAGAAGGATCGCGAAGCCCTTGCGTCCGCTTCCATCGACCTTTCGGGCACCAACCTGCCTAAGGGCTCTCCTATTGACGTGACGTTTATTTTGAGCGAGCAGGGCATCCTCGACGTTCGCGCCGTTGAGCCTACGTCTGGTCAGTCCTGCGAGGTCGAGGTAAAGGTCAAGGGCGGCCTTACCGAGGACGAGATCCGCGAGGCGCGCTCCAAGGCCACGGCCATGCAGATGGTGCTTTAAGACACTAAGAAGACAGACGAGTTGAGGGAGACGATATGGGTATCGCGGTAGGTATCGATCTGGGGACGACGTTCAGCGCCGTTGCGTGCGTGGGTGCGGACGGTGAGCCCAAGATTCTCCCCAATTCGTCCGGTGAGCATACGACTCCCTCCGTGGTCGCCATCGCCGAAGACGGCTCGGCCGTCTGCGGCGAGGCGGCCAAGGAGGCCCAGCTCATGGGCGATGCCAATGTGGCCTCCTTTTACAAGACGAATATGGGCAATGCCGGTTACGTGGAGTACCTGCGCGGCTGCGAGTTCGACGCCACCACGCTGAGCTCCATGTTCCTGCGCAACCTCATCGCGGATATCTCTGCCGCCAACGGCGTCGAGATAGACTCCGCGGTGGTGACGGTGCCCGCCTACTTCGAGGCGCCGCAGCGCGAGGCGACGCTCGAGGCCCTGCGGCGCACGGGCGTGCGCGCCCTGGGCACGCTGAACGAGCCCTCGGCGGCCGCCTATGCCTATGGCCTCATGAGCGCAGGCGCTGCAGCCGGCGAGCGCACGATTCTCATCTACGATCTGGGTGGCGGCACGTTCGACGTCACGGTGGCCAGGCTCTCGGGGCGCGAGATTCGCGTTTTGTCCTCCACGGGCAATCACCAGCTGGGCGGTCGCCAGTGGGATAGCGCCCTATCGGACTTTATTCTGGATCAGCTTTGCGATGCCAGGGGACTAGACCGCGACGATGTCGAGTCGGACCTCACGCCTTCCGACATCAATACGCTTGCCGTCGTGTCCGAGCAGGTCAAGCGCGACCTTACGAACCGCGCCCGCACGCGCGCCCGCGTTATGGCGGAATCGGTTTCCGGAACCATCGAGGTCACGCGCGAGGACTTCGAGGAGGCCACGCGCCACCTGCTGACGCTCACGACGGATTGCTGCGAGGAGGCGCTGCGCGAGGCGGGGCTCACCTGGGACCAGCTCGATGGCTACATCCTCGTGGGCGGTTCCACCAAGATGCCGCAGGTGCGCGAGTACCTTACCGGCAAGGTGGGCAGCGGCCCCATCGGCGGCAACGTCAACCCCGACGAGGCCGTGGCCCTGGGCGCCGCCGTGTACGCGGCCCAGAAGTGCGGCACCACGTTCTCGCTCCCCGGCGCTCCTGCGGCCGCCCCGCGCTTCTCTTTGGGCGCTCTTCCCAAGCTGGTGGACTGCACGGCGCACTCCATGGGCATGATCGCGGAGAGCGAGGACCGCTCGCGCTACGTCAACTCGACCATTATCGGCAAGAACACGCCCGTCCCCGCCACCAATAGCCGCGAATACGCCGTGCGCGCCACGCCGGGCCGTCCGGGCTCGCTCGAGATCTACCTCCTGCAGGGAGACGACCCCGCGCCGCTCAACAACACGGTTGTGGGCAAGTACGTGGTCCCCGAGATTCCGGGCGAGCGCGGGCGCGAGACGCACGTCAAGGTCTCGTATTCCTATACGGAGAACGCCACCATCGAGGTGGGCGCCACGCTCGCGTCCTCGGGCGGGGCGCTCGAGGTCCAGCGCGCCGAGGTCGAGTCCGACCTCTCGCGCTTCCTGAACGCGCCGACGGACAACGATGCTAAGGGCGAGGGCCATGGCCCCGTCGACGCCCGGGTGATGATCTGCGTCGAAGTCTCAGCCTGTATGTACGGCGAGGGTTTTGCCGCCGCGGAGGAAGCGGTCGACTCCTTCCTCGACTCTGTCGACGGATCGGGTGTCCAGGTCGGTTTGATGTACTTTGCGGATCGGTCCTGTATTGCGTGCGAGCCGAACAGGGATTACGCAAATGTTGTTAAATACACACGTGCGGGACTGTATAACGAGGATTTTCTCAACGACTGTCGGGATACGTCCCATTACGACAATGATGCATATCTTGAAAGCATGGATTCTGGTTTCTATTCTCCCGAAGCGCAGTCGTGTGGCGGAAGCAATGCCGCTGACCCCTTGGATGAATTTGTTTCCTGGCGCGGCGGCTTTCAGAAAGGTGATACGTCGGATATTGTTCTTGTGCTAACGGACGGTTTTTGGCGCGGGCGCGCGTACGCTTCTGCGCTCAATAACTCCCAGTCGCTCAAAGAGGACGACGTGACCATCATCGGTATCGGTACCCCTGATGCCGATCTTGAGTTCCTCAAAAAGATTTCCACCTCGGATAGCTATGCGGGCCTCTTCGACTTCTCCGAACTCGGCACCGCGTTTTCGAGCATCGGCCGCTCCATCTCGAGCGGATCTGGCATCAGCATTTAGGGAGCCTATTTATGGAACAAGAACTCAACTTGCTACTCGTCGTCGGCGCGCCGCTTGACCCCGTTCCTTCACAGGAAAAGCTCCGGCAGCTGCTTGCGGATGCGCGTGTGGTGTGGGGCCCCAAGGCCTCGCGCGGTACGGACCAGATTATCTACAAGCGCTTTTTGGGCGAGGTTCCCAACATGGAGAAAGCGTTTGCCGATGGCAACGAGGCCCAGGTCTCTGCCATCGCGGCGAATGCTCTCAAGGTTGTGAACGGCGCGCTCGATCCGGTACTCGAGGCGGCGGCGGAAAACAATCAGATTTCCGCCGGCCAGCTGGATCTTATCTGCAACAAGACCAAGAAGCGCATTAAGAAAACCCACTTTGGCGTCGAGTATCAGGTGGACGAGGCCCTTGTGCGCAAGCGTGCTGCCGAGCTTAAGTACACGGTTGCCGAGGGCGGTGCCACCGCATCTACCAACGACGGATCAAACGATGTCTACAAACGCTACATGGAAGATAAACTTCCTGGTTGGGCGGGCTATAAAAAGGAGACGGATCTTATTGCCCTGGGCAAAAGCGATCTGTACGACTTTGCTTGCCCAGATGGTTGTGCCGACCCTTATCGCGCCCCGAGCGCAGACCTGCTTGCGAAGGCAAAGCGGGTGGCGGGATCGTTCCGCGCCAACACGCCCGAGCAGGCGGCCGCGGCGAGCCTTGAGGCCCTATGCCGCAAGGCCTTTGGCACGGACGACGCTCGTAAAGAGTACGACGCATGCCTCAATCGCCTTAAGCTCAACCGTGTCTTTGATGAGCTCGACGAGCTCGCATCGTTCTCGGACAACAGCTTAAGGGTCGAGCAGCAACGTGCTGCCGTTGAGACCCTTGCTCCCTTTGTGGCGGACAAGACCGAGGCGCGTTCCCTGCTCGTAGGCCACTGCAAAAAGAAGGGCATTTCGCTTGAGCGAGATGCAGAGCTTGACTCGCTCGTTCAGTGCCGCTGCGGTCATATGAACGACAAGTCTGCTGCCACGTGCGGTCGCTGCGGTTTGCCGCTTATGCTCGAGTGCCCCTCGTGCCACAAGAAATACCCCAACACCAACGATCGCTGCCCCGGTTGCGGCGCGCCTTTGGGTGCGGCCATCGAGGATGCGGAGCGCCTGTGCGACGCTGCCGATAAGCTTGCGGGCTGGCTCAACTTTGAGGGTGCGAAGGCAAACCTCGCTCAGGCGCGCTCGGCGTGGCCGTCCTTGCCCCGCGTTGCCGAGGTCGACACAAAAGTCGCTCAGCTCCAGGCTGCTGCGGGCGATTTGGGCGCCAAGCTCACGTCCGCCATTGCGGAGCGTCGCTTTGCGGAGGCAGATGGACTCTTAAGGCGCGCCTTGCTCGTACCGGGCGTCGATGCTGCCTATCTAAAGGCGCGTGAGGCGGAAGTTTCTTCGGGTGTAACCGAGGCGGACGACCTTGTGCGTCAAGCTCAGGGGACGGCAGATGCGGAGGAGGCAGCCGAGCTCTGTGAGCAGGCACTCGCTCGCTGCGCCGACCACGCCGCTGCCCGTTCGTTCCTTGCGTCGCACGCCCCGCAGTCGGTTTCCAACTTGGAGGCTCGCGGCAATGCCGAGACTTCGACCGTAAGCCTTGTCTGGCAGCCGAGCCGTTCGCGCGGTGCGCTTGTGTACGAGATCTACGTTGTCGAGGGTGACGGTTCTTCCGGCGATCAGCTCCTTGGCACGACTGACCAGCCCTCATATACCCACGAGCATGCTCCCCAGGGGTGTGCGCTTGCATACAAGGTGGTTGTCGTACGCGTCGGTGTGCGTTCCCAGCCTGCTACGAGCGAGGTTATCGCTCTTGCGCCCGACCTTACGGACGTGCGCTTTATGCCGGCGCATGAACAGATCGAGGTGTCTTGGAAGCCGCTGCCGTCGAGTGCGACCGTTCAGATTACGCCGCTCGATGGCGGGGACCCCATTACCGTCCCATCTGGTGGTCACTACGTTATCGGCGGCCTTACGGACGGCGTGACGTATCACTACGAGATGAGTGCTTCCTTCGATATCGTTGGCTTGGGGCGTCGCCAGACGCATCCGCAGACATTCGAGGCGACCCCGCTCGATGCTACACGCTATGTAGACGGCCTTGTCTCGCGTGCTCATAAGGGCGCGGAAGGCATCTTTGATCTTGAGTGGGAGGATGTTGGCGCCGAGGTGCGTTTCTTTGGTTCCGTGGACGCCAAATCCATTCCCCAGCCGGGATCGACGTCCGATGTGGCCTCTTTCGAGCGAGACTTTGAAGTTGTGAGTGTGAACGTTGCCGGGCCGGGCAAAGGCACGCTCACCTGGAAGAGCGATGAGGTCCTTTACTTCTTTGCGACCACGGTTTGCGGTAGCTCCGCTATCGTGGGCGCCAAGGCTCGTGTGTCAAACGGCGGCAAGGTAAGTATCGACTCCATCGAGGAGGCAAACGGCAAGCTGCTTATCTATGTCTCGGTAAAGGATCGCGCGGTGACGGGATTTAGTGTTGCCGTGAGCGAGACGAGTTTTGTGGACGACCTTTCGGACTCCTCGTGCCAACCGCGACCCGTGTCCAAGAAAAACTGGGAGCGCGATGGCTGCCTAACCGTACCGGCACCCGACGGACAGAGGCTTTACGTCTCGGTCTTTTCGCGTAAGGGCAGTGTGGGCAGCTTTGAGTTCTCGGATCCTGCGCAGCAGATTTTTGAACGTCGCCATGCACATGTATGCTACGAGCGCACGGATAGCAAGAAGCTCTTTGGTCCTCGGGAGTCTACGTTTACGTTTTCGGCCCAAGAGGGCGGTTCCTTCACGTTGCCCAAGACAAAGATCGCCTATTGCATCGGCAACCTGTCGCCCGCGTTATCGGTCGATTCCGTAACGCTCGAGGAGTTTGGTCCCGTCGAGGTCGATGGAACCTACAGCATCACGGTTACGTTGCCCAAGGCCAAGAAGATATCTATCCAGGCGTTTCCCGCTTCGGGCATTAAGTCTGTGGAGGACGCCTACATTACCTCTTCCGGTTATCTCGTTCAGTAAAGGGTTTTCATTATGGGTTTCTTTTCGTCATTATTCGGATCGGCTGCTACGCCTTCTGGCGTACCGTCCTTCTCGTCGAGCAGCATTGTGTGTCCGTTTTGCTTTGAGCAGTTCGGGGCCGATGCCGTAGAGTATCGCTGCACAAATCGCCAGTGCGACGCCGGCCCTTCGGGGTCTGCTCCCGAGGTGGACGAGAAGTACTCGACGTTTCGCGGATGGCCGCGGCCCAGACCCGTGGGACACGTCTTTAAGCCCCAAAAACAGGGCCACTTTGGTGGCGGCTCAGTGTGCTGCGACGTGTGCCACTCCAACACGCCCGTGCCCATTTGCCCTTCGTGTCACAGTCCGCTGCCGCAGTCTTCGATTGATGGCAACAACGAGATCATCGCTATCGTGGGCACGCGCGGCTCGGGCAAGAGCCATTACATTACCGTGCTTATCGACCAGCTCACGCGCCGCGTCGGGCATGTCATGGATGCCGGCGTAAACCCGTTCCTTACCATGGACGGTCTTTATAACTGCCGTGAGCTGTACCAAGAGACCAAGTACAAGCCGCTGTTCGAGGAGCAACATACGCTCGAGGCAACGTCACGTGCGCTGGGCGGTGGCGACCGCAAGGACAAGATGCCGCTCATCTACACGTGGAACTATACCGAGGCGTCTCGTGGCCGCAAAAAGGCATTTACGCTTTCGTTCTTCGACGCCGCCGGCGAAGACCTGGAGGACCCGCAGGCCGTTGCCACGGTCAACCGTTATCTGCAGCATGCGCGCGGCATCATCTTCCTTGTCGACCCGCTCCAGATTGCCGGCATTCGGGAGCAGCTCGAGGCGGCGGGCGAGACGGACCTTACGAGCAGCCTCCGCGGTGTTCAGGGTACGACAGGTTTCGAAGGCGTGCTCAGCGCCATCACGACGCTTATCCGCACGGCACGCGGCATTCGCGAGGGGGACGCCATCGATGTTCCCGTGGCCATCGCTTTTTCTAAGTTTGACCAGCTGACGCCCATTTGCGGTGCGGCGGGTACCGTTCAGCAGCCAAGCCCGCATGCTAAGCACGGAGCCTTCGTCGAGGCGGATCAGCAGGCCGTCGATGCCGAACTGCGTGCATTGCTCGAAAACTGGGATGAGGGCGCCATCGTCTCGAGTGTTCAGAGTAATTTCCGCGACGTTGCCTTCTTTGGCGTGTCCGCCCTGGGCCTGCATAATGCACCGGACGAGAGCGGCTCGGTTAAGCGTCCTCGTCCGCTGCGCGTGGAGGACCCCCTGCTGTGGATTATGGCCAAGAATCACCTTATTACCAAGGAGTAGAACATGGCTGCTCACCAGATTATCTATACCTCGTGTCGCCGCGGCATAGAGGGGACCTCCGATGGCTTCCAGGTCTTCTCGTACGACGAGAAGCTTCCGTCTATTCCCGCAGCCGGTTCATCTCAGGGTTATAACGCTCTGTTTGTCGACCCTGTTCCGCACGATTTGGGCTTCTCTATCTTTGGCTATCATCCGCTCGATGGGGACTACTGTCTATACTGCAACAACACCCGGCTGCCCCACGACTACATGGGACCGCAGGGGCGTTCGGGCAATATGTTGCGCCAGTCGTTTCTTGTTCCCTGGGCTGATATGTCGTTTGCGCCCATTGAGCTCATGGGTTCGTCTGTGCTGCGTTCGCAGATGGGGCCCGAAGTTCAGAGCGCGGAGAAGCCCGACTATCTGCCGCGCGTAGATTTGGCCCCCGCTGGCAATATTACTTTTGATGAAGTCTGCGAATGGCTCGAGGACGAGGACATGGCGGACTCCATGGGGGAGCTGCTGGCAAAGCTCTTTGCGGCAAAGATGGGCGGCAAGCAGCTTGTTGTCGTTGCCACGGCGGAGGAGGCGGCTCAGATTATCGGAGCCATTTCTTATGCCTTGCCGCTGCGTTTGTCACGCCAAATTTCCTTTGTGCTGGGTGCCGATGACGCAACCGAGGCATCGGGCGATATCATCAACGCTTCTGCCGAGGCCATCGCGGCGGCTCCGGATTACGTGACAAGTGGTTGGATCGTCTTTGATCCGCATAACCCGGACAGCAATGGGTCCTACGCAGGTGTTGACGGATATCTGGGATTTGTCGAGCTTTCCTATTTGCTGAACCCCAAGCGCCTCGCGGATTTCTGCAGCTTTGTTCAGGAGCACACGACGGCCAAACTCATGTTGGGGGCACTGGACGATGCCCATGATTTGTGGGTACTGCTTGGAAAGAGCGAGCCGGATGCGGACGCGGGCAGGCTTCTACGTGCACTCTCCTTTGCAGAGGCTTCGTCCGACGAGGCAACAAACGCGCAACTCACCAATCAGCTCGTAGATTCGCTTGATACGCTGGCGGATATGGGGCTTGGCGTGCTCATCCCTGTTTTGAGCTATCTGCTGCGGCGTGTAGGCGGAATGGATGCCGAGAGGCGTGAGGGCGTGTGCGCCGTCGCGGCCGCTACGGTATCGCGTCTGCTTTCCGATGCCTCGATGGCGCCGCGGGACTTCCCCAAACAGATGAGCTCGCTATGCGAATCTTGCTCACGTGCCGGTCTCGACCTTTTGGCAATTCTTCAGCGCGGCGGCGATTCTTCGTGGCTGTTTGCGCCGGGCGAGGTATCGGACGTTCAAAAGATTATCGATTTGCTGGATCTGTTCTCTAAATCTGCTGCGGCTCGCAAGTGTACGCTGGAGGAAGCTGGTCCCGACGGCGAGCTTGGACGCTTTGCCGCTGGGGCCTTGCAAGCAGCCTTTGCTCTTGATCGCGTGAAGCTATCGACGGCTGTGATTGCCTATGTCAACGGGTTCACCCATTCGCTTGATGTTTACGAATCTGCCGTCGAGGCGGCGGTGACGGCGGTGTGCGCTGTTGCCCCGAAGGAGATTGACGGCATTTGGGGGGTCATCGCTGCTCGCGCTCCGTATGCCAAGGTTGGAGAACTTCCGCGTGGTCTTGTGTGGCTGAGCGACCATGGACGCGAACAAGACATGGGAACCATGTTCTCGTTTGGCTTGGGCCACGTCGAGAGCGTAGAGGCTGCGTCGGATCTGTATAAAATCTGCTGTAGGGAAGGATTCCGTACTCATAAGGCGCTTGCCATAGGTTATACCGATGCTACGTCCCTATATGTTGCTTACCTGTTGAGCTGTCGCAGCGAAAAAGCGACCTCAATACTTCGTGAGCTTGTTGAATCGCTTGCCAAGGCGGCTCCCAGTAACAAGTTGGTGTGTTGCCCGCCCATGGTAAAAACGATGGGCACTGCTTCGCATGGCCTTACGGATGGAATCGATCCTTTGAATCCCTCAAAAGAAGATCTTAGGACGTTGCGCGCTCTTTATGGCTATTCCCGGGCTGCGAATGCGGCGGTGCTTGGTCGCCAGGGCATGCTCGCACTGTCACTTGCGGAGTTGGGGAGGGCTTCTCGGGCGAGCGCGGATTTCAGGGCATATCAGGGAATCCCAGATATCCTAAAAAGCTACCGTGGGGCTGTCGATTTTTCCGACGTTGAGGGCCGTGATCGAGATAGGATCTGCGACGCTTTCGCCCAGGGTGTTTTGGGGTGTTGCAAGGACCTTGGCGATTTTGCCTTTGCCATGGCTGCAATGTCGGCCACTTGCTGGCTGCCTGCCTTCGAGGCCTGCGCTCAGCTTGCTTTAAAGTATTCGCGCGGCAGACAGGGATCGTTTGATCGCTTGGCACTGGTTCTTTCGTACCTAGCGGTTTACGGAGTGAATCGCGAAGACATGCACGCCGCTATGGGCAAGGTCCTTCCCAAAGTTAAGCTCGAGAACCATGGCGCCCTTAAACACGAATGCGCCCGTTACTGCGGGCCTCGCGCGCTCGAGGCACTGGGAATTACGGCTCCTGCCGATGTTGCGCAACAGATTGACGCGATTCTCGCTGACAATGTCAAAAAGGGCGGGTTGCCGTTCTTTAGAAAGTAGGTAAGTTTAAGCAGACGGGTGATGACCATGGGGTTGTTTAATAAGGTTTCTGGGTTGGCAAAGGGCGCTTACGGTAAGGCGGCAGGCTATTCCGATGCCGACGAGTCGTTTATCGGCGCTGATGTCGATGGCATGATTTGCCATATGGGTCTTTATCCCAAATACATTAGGCTCCGCACTAGGGAGCCGCGCACCGAGCAGATTAAACGTGCCATGGAAGATCCTATTTCTGCCTTAGTTGGCCCGGCTCAAGAGGTCGAGCGCATCATCCGCGTGGACGGCCACGTTCGAGATTTTGAGCGTTGGACCGAATTTGGCAAGCGTTGCTATACGCTCAAGATCATGGGCACCAGAAAGCTTGTTCGCATTCGGTTGGTTCCGGCAGACGGCCAGCGCTTTGAGAACTACGTGATGAGTCATTGGATGTAACGAGGACGGCGGGTTGCTCGTTCTGATAGGAAGAAGGTAAGAAGAATGGCAGGAAGCGGTTCTTGGCGTCCTCAATATGATTCGAGAAGGCAAAAGGGAGGACGTGGCACATACTCGCCGAGCAAGATGTCCTTTTCTGAGCACAGGAGGCGTGGGCCTTCTGTTTACTTTGCCGCCAACTGGGTGCTCATTGGCGTCGTGGGGGCTTTGGCAATGCTGCTCATCGGCCTTACGGCGCTCATCCGAGGCAACTGGGAAGGCTTTCTGTTTGCCCTAGTGGCAGCGTTTATTTGCTACAAGCTGTTTTTCCATAAGCGCTCGTAGGGGAGCGATGGGATTTAGTTTCCCTGTATGCAACTACTAATCAAAATAGGAGAATACCATGGGACTGTTTGGCTCTTTTGTTCAAGCATTTAAAGACGGATACAACGGCGTAGACGAAGAGCAGGACACTGCGCCTTCCACTAAGGAAAATACTGCTCAAAAACCCGTACCCGCAAAGGAGACTGCCCCTGCTCAAAAGCAGGCTGCCTCCGAGGAGCCAAAGTTCTGCGGCGCATGCGGCGCCTCCCTCGAGCCGGGTACCAAGTTCTGCCCCAAGTGCGGAGAACCGGTGATGGGCGTTGCGCCGGAGCATCAGGCCGTTCCGGTCGAACCTCCGCATCTTATGCCGACTGATACATGGCAAGCGTATGTGGATACGGGCTGCAACGAGATGTCCTTGCTCGAAGGGGCCGCGGCTTACCAAAGGGTCACACATGCCGATCCTGTTTTTGGAACTGAAGAGGTTGATTCTTATTTCCTATTTCGTGGCAATGAGGTGGATATTCAACAGGTTGCTGAATATATCAAAAAGTATTCTGAACAGGCTTTTGGGGATAAGCTCATTGTTAATGTAGACATGTTGCCCGCAGATAATCGACAGGTGATACGTATCTATTCTGCTGAGGTGGGGAGGCGCATGGAAAAAATGAGGTATCTCACGCTCTTACAAGAAAACGTGAGAGATGGTGCCGTTTATTACGCGTATATGGTTGACAATGTTTACGAGCTGGTGGCCAAGGACAAGGCTGGTGTCACCTTGTCCAACGACGAGAAAGAGGTAGTTGACGCGTTTATCGCCCTTCTCGGCACTTTTATCGATTTTCATACAGCTGCAATCATGGCGGTTCTCTCGACTTTTGCTACTTTGAACGATATCCTAATGAATGGCTAAGCTAACTTTGAGGGCTCCAAGGTGTAAAAAGACTCGCCAATTCTTGTGTTGATCAACTGTAAGCACGCAAGCTATATCATCCGTCCTCATTTCTTGCTTAAGGAAATGAGGGCGGATTTGTTGTTAGGGCCAGAGGTTC
The DNA here is from genome assembly GCA_905215725.1 of uncultured bacterium. Taxonomy (GTDB): domain Bacteria; phylum Actinomycetota; class Coriobacteriia; order Coriobacteriales; family Coriobacteriaceae; genus Collinsella. The sequence goes on from CAJMRD010000043.1 coordinate 15,831, forward strand.
ATCTTGTTATAAGAATGGGGCGGTCAAAGCCGCCCCATTTACATATTATGCTAGGGGAGTGTCGTCGCTCCCATTGCTGTGCTTTCGGTTGCAATGTTGCCGATGGCCTTCATAAGGCTTTCGACTTGTTTGTTGGTCGCTGCATTGTTTCCGGAGAGATCACAGCGCCACGCCATGAGCTTTGCGTTGCTAGAGCATGCTTCTACCGTTATGTAGATGCGTGCCGGTCCTTCGGGACGAAGCAGATTTAGTTCTAAGGCTCGCAGGCGCTTTCCAAAAAAGACACCTCCCTGGATTGCCTCGAGTCCCGTACGCACGGTTATGCGCAACTCCTCTTGCTTTGCGGCCCGAAATGCAAAATCGGACCATGTCGTGTCTGCAAAGCACTGAGCTCCGGACACCACTATGGGCCCCATGGGGTATCCGGGCGCGCATCGTTTCTGTAGTTGTTCGACAGTGATATCTGATGCGGTCATGTGGCCTCCTCTCACAATTTGCCTGCATAGGGCAGGCGTACTCTCAGTGCAAATTATCCGACAGCCCTTTTCGTGCCTGTTGCGCAACATATTCGAGCATGCCTGCGTGATACTTTTGCTCAGACGATTGCAATGGGGGAGCCATGGATAATTTGGAACAGCTCGAGGTTGTGCAGCTTGATGGTTTTACGCCCAGCATTCCTGTGGAGCCCGGGCGTGAACAGGAGCTCGCATCGCGTTTTAATATGCTCTTTCTTCAACCGGGGAGCACGCTTCATGGTGGTTTTGGTGCGGTTGCCAAGGTGGTGAACCTTTACGAAGAGGTTTTTGCCCTCAAGCGGTTAAACGCACCCGATTCCAACAGCGATTGCTCGCCTTCTGAGCTGAGGGAGATGCTGTTCGAAGAATATAAAAACCAACTCGCAGTATCTAGGCTAAAAGGCTTTCCACAGGTCTATGGCTATGGGTCGTGGAAGGGCGAGCCGCTTATCCTTATGGAATGGATCGAGGGCACCACGCTGGCGCATGCTGTACCTGATCTACCTCATGAAGGCGACGGTGTTCAGGGTGAAGTCGTGGCACAAGTGGGCATTTCGGTCTTGGAGATCTTGCAGGGTGTCGAGCGCCTGAACAGCCGCCTTGTGCATCGCGATATTTCTCCTAATAACATTATGTTTCGCACCAAGGATATGAGCCTGTCTCAGCAGATTGCTGCCGGCGCCTTCGATACGTGCCTGATCGATTTTGGCAATTCGACCACAGAATGCCAAGATATTCCCATGGCCTTTACGCAGCGTGTGGGCATGATGCGTGGGGCCACGCGAGATTACGCTCCTCCCGAGATGCTGACGGCAGACGTAGAGGGCGTGGAAGAGCTTAGAAACAATCCCGCAATTGATATCTATGCACTCTGCAGCGTGCTGTATGAACTTTACGCGGGGCATACGCCATTCGACCTTACCCACTCTCTTGGAGGGTCAGATTATCGCACCAAAATGAGCATGGATCCAAAACCGCTTGTTGCCCGGCGCACATACGAGGCGCCGTTGCTCAATGCGATTATGAGCGGTATCAGGCCTTCTCAGGAGGCCAGGCCAACGGTGGATGGCCTTTTGTACGAGCTTGAATGCTGGTATGAGGGTCGTCAACGAAACGGAACGGTCGCAGCTCCTAAGCCGGTTGAAATGCCCGAAAAATATGATGCGGATTCGGGCTGGGATGAAACGACGCCTGTTGGCAATGCGGTGGTCGTACCTCTTACGGAATCCAACCCGTTCGAGAACGACTTTGTGGCTCCGGTGGCAGAATCGGCAACTGTGCCTATGCCGCATGCTGAGGAGCGTTTTGAAGCGTCCCGTAAAACTCCGGTGTCCGAGCCGGAGCCAACAGGGGACGCTTGGTCTGAGCCTGATGTTTATTTTGATGCTTCCGGTGCGGAGCACGTTCCGGTTCCCACGCCGGTGCCCGTGCCTACGCCTGGCACCGCACGGAGTGCGGCAGGCGCCGCGGCGGCGGGGGCTGGCGCTGCATCGACGGCGAG
>CAJMRD010000044.1 GCA_905215725.1 uncultured bacterium
CGCCGCCGGTATGGCGTTTGCACTGCTTGCGTGCGGCGTTGGCGGTGCTGCGGAGCTGTCGTTTGAGCGAGGGGACGGGGGTGCCCGTGGACAACATACGAGAGGAGTTTGGCGGCGAGCCCGTCGCGGCATTCTCGATGTCGCATCCGGCTGTGCCGGCACTCTATATAGTGCTGACGCTGGGGCTCACCATGTTCTCGATGCAACCGGTGCTGATCGCGCTGTCGCTCGCGGGCGGGCTGGCATACGGCTTTGCGACGCGCGGCGCGGCGCGCACGTTGGGTGCGCTTCGCTGGCAGCTGCCGGTGATTTTGATTATCGCGCTGGTGAACCCGCTGTTTAGCGCCTCGGGGTCGACGGAGCTGTTCCGCATTGGCATGCGCGCAGTCTATTTGGAGAGCATGGTGTACGGCCTGTGCATGGGCGGGCTGTTCGTGGCGAGCGTGCTGTGGTTTGAGGCAGCGGCGTCGATGCTCGAATACGACAAGGTGCTCGCGCTGCTGGGCAATGCCGCACCGGTGATTGCGCTTATGATCTCGATGTGTATGCGGCTTATCCCGCAGTTTTTGCGCCGCGGCCGCACGGTGCTGGCGGTGCAAGATGCGATTGACGTGCCGGGGCGCGCGCCGGCCGACCCCGTGCGCTCGCGCCTGCGGGCATCGAGTGTGTTGATGGGCTGGGGCATGGAAGATTCGCTGGAGCGCGCGGACGCGATGCGCTCGCGCGGGTGGGGTGCCGCGACGCGTCGTACGACGTATGCGCGGTATCGACTGGGGCGCGGCGATGTTGCTGCGCTGGTTGGGCTTGCACTGTTTGGCGTGGTCACGGTGACAGTGGCGTGGACCGCGACGACGCAGTATTCGTTTTATCCGCAGCTCTCGGTGCCGGCGCCGTGGCCGGGCTATGTCGTGTACGCTGCCTGGATGGTGCTGCCTTGCGCGTTGCACGCGATTGATGAGAAGAGGTTTGGCTGATGGCTCGGTTTGATAGGAGCTCGGCGGCGGGTGTGACATATGGCTCGGCCGCGCCGGCGATTGAGGCGCGGAGCCTGAGCTTTGCCTACCCCGATGCTGATGCTGCGGTGCTCGAGGGGCTCGACTGGTCTGTTCCCCAAGGTGCGTTTGCACTGCTTGTTGGCGGTACCGGTTCGGGCAAGTCGACGCTGCTGTCGCTGCTCAAGCCCGAGATCGCTCCAGCGGGCGAGCGCACTGGCGATGCGCGCGTGCTGGGCGAGAACGTTGCCGACATGGACGTACGGGCATCGGCGGAGCGCGTGGGCTATGTGTTCCAGGATCCCGAGAACCAGATCGTGTGCGAAACCGTGTGGCACGAGATGGCGTTTGGCCTGGAAAACTTGGGGCTAGCACGTGATGAGATGCGCCGTCGCGTAGCTGAGACCAGCTATTTCTTTGGGCTGGAAGATTGGCTTCACCGCGATACTGACACGCTTTCGGGTGGTCGCAAACAGTTGCTGTCGTTGGCGGCCGTTCTGGCGCTGCGCCCGCACGTGCTGCTGCTCGACGAGCCCACGTCTCAGCTCGATCCCGTTGCCGAGAAGAATTTCCTGCACGCGCTGTTTCGTGTGAATCGCGAGCTGGGCTGCACGGTTGTTGTGGCGACGCATCAGCCGCGCCCAATGCTCGAATACGCGACGTGTGCGTACCGGATTGAGGATGGCCGCGTGCACGAGGCGGCGGATATGGCATCTTTGGGACGCCGAGAATCGCTGTTTTCCGATGACACGTTGGGGTGGGGTGCCATCCGATGTGCAAAAAACGGAGTATTCAGCAGGCGTGAGGACAATTTGGGCTCTCTGGAGCCGCCCGGGGACGTATCGAGCGCGAAAAAAAGTTCAGAATTGGACAAATCGTCCGAATTTGTGGCGCAAACGTCGCTCGAGAACGGCTCGGAAGCCTTCCCGCGCACGGATGGAAGCAGAATACTCCAAAAAATGCACGGCGGGTCGGCTACCACCCTGTCGGAAGGCTGGTTTCGCTACGATCGCGCGTCCGGCTGGGTGCTGCGCGGGCTCGATGCGTCGTTTTCGGCCGGTGCGGTGCATGCGATCGTGGGCGGTAACGGCTGCGGGAAGTCGACAATGCTTTCGGTGCTGGCCAAGACGGTCAAGTTGCAGCGTGGCCGCATGGTGCGCGGAGCGGCCTCGGCGGCGCTGCTGCCTCAGAATCCCAAGGCGTTGCTGGTTGCCGAGACGGTGCGTGACGAGCTGATGGAATGGGCTTCGACCTGCGGATATGACGAGAACTTGGCGCGGGAGCGTGCGGTGCAACTTGGACTGGACGGCCTGGAGACGCGCCACCCCTACGACCTCTCGGGCGGACAGCGCCAGCTGCTCGCACTGGCAAAGCTGCTGCTGATCGGCCCCGAGCTGCTGCTGCTTGACGAGTCCACGAAGGGCTTGGACCTGGAGAGCCGCCGCATCATCGCCCGCGCCCTGCGTGACCATGCGAAGGCTGGCGGCACCGTCATCATGGCTACGCACGATTTGGACTTTGCCGAGCAGGTAGCCGACGACGTCGCCATGATGTTTGACGGCGAGATTGCCTGCATGGAGCCCCCGGCCGACTTCTTTGCCGACAACGTGTTCTATAGGGCGTGATGGGATGACGGATTATCGCGTTTCGCGCCTACTTGCAAAACTGGAGATCCCGCTGTTGTTGGCGGTGCCGGCGGTGATGGCTGCCGCGTTGCTGGCGGGTGTTGAGCAGGCAGCGTTGGCCATGCTGGTTGTGGTGGCGTTGGTGCTTGCGCTGTTCTTTGCGGGTTACGAGGCATCTCGTCCGGGTTTGCGCCAGATTATGCCCACGCTGGTGCTGGCGGCGCTGGCGGCGGCGGGGCGCATCCTGTTTGGGCCCATTCCCGACTTTAAACCGGTGAGCGCCATCGCCATTATCGCGGGGGCGACGCTTGGTCGCCGCAATGGTTTTATGGTTGGCGCGCTGGCAGCGCTGACCAGCAATTTCTTTTTTGGGCAGGGCATGTGGACGCCGTGGCAGATGTATGCCTGGGGGCTCGTGGGATACGTTGGCGGTGTGCTGGCGTATGCGGGTGCGTTCGACCGCGCCGACGGCACCGTGCGCATGCCAGCGCTGCTGGCGTACGGCTTTGCGTCGGGTTTGCTGTACGGCGTTGTGATCAACGCCTACGACATCATTGGTTTTGTACAGCCGCTTACTTGGGCAGGTGCCGTGGCACGTCTTGCCACCGCCGTGCCGTTCGATATCACGCACGGACTCGCGACCTGCGTGTTTTTGGCCGCCTTGTACAAGCCCTGGTGCCGTCGCATTAACCGTGTCGTCGTGAAATACGGGCTGTAAGGCATTTCGCGTTTCCTCACGAACTTGCGGTGGAATAGTTCTCGTTTTTGGCTATTTGCTGCCCAAACAGGAACTATTCCACCGCAACTTATAGGGGGAGAGGGGTCACATGATCTGTTTTCCTCTGTCCCCTAGAGGAATTACTTGGGGCTAGAGCTCTAGCGTGAGGGTGACGGGGCAGTGGTCGCTGCCGAAGATATCGCCGCGGATACCGGTGTCGCGCACGGTATTGGCGATTGAATCACTTACCAAGAAGTAATCGATGCGCCAGCCGGCGTTGTTCTTGCGGGCATTAAAGCGATAGCTCCACCAGCTGTAGACGCCCTCGACGTCTGGATTAGCCGTGCGCCAGGTATCGGTAAAGCCGGCGTTGAGCAGCTCGGTAAACTTGCCGCGTTCTTCGTCCGAAAAGCCGGCGTTGCCGCGGTTGGACTTGGGGTTCTTAAGGTCGATCTCCTCGTGCGCCACGTTAAAGTCGCCGCAGGTCACGACGGGTTTGCCGCTCTCGCGCTCAAGCGCGCTCAAAAAGCCGCGATAGGCATCATCCCAGGCCATGCGCACGTCGATGCGGGCGAGTTCGTTTTGCGCGTTGGGAGTGTAGACATCCACAAACCAGAACTTGTCGAACTCCAACGCGCAGACGCGGCCCTCGGTTGCGGCTTGGGCGACGAGCTCGGCCGCCTCGCCCTCGCCGGCGTAGGGTAACAGCGCGTCGGCGTGCAGCACGCGCAGCGGTTCCTGGCGGCTAAAGACCGCAGTGCCCGAATAGCCTTTACGCTCGGCGTAGCTCCAGGTTTGGTGATAGCCGGGCAGGTCAATATCAACCTGGCCTTCTTGCAGCTTGGTCTCTTGCAGCGCCAGGATATCGACGTCGAGTTCTTGTGCGATTTGAATAAAGCTCGGGTCCTTTTTGAGCACGGCGCGCAGGCCGTTAACGTTCCACGAGGCAAAGGTGTAAGTCTGAGGCATGGTGTCCTTTCGACGGGGTTGGCAGGCTTAAGATTAACGCAACAGGGGCGGGGTGGGTTCCGCGCATGCTGACTTAAAGGCCGCATGCTGGGACGTCGCTCAACGCTGCCCGACTAACAAGGACGGAGGACTCATATGACGCAGGCAATATCGGACCCCAGGCAGGCCTCCGCCGCGCTGGCGGATCTGTTTGACACCCACAAGCGCGTGGTCTTCTTTGGCGGCGCGGGTGTTTCCACGGCGAGCGGCATCCCCGATTTCCGCAGCGTGGACGGCCTGTATCACCAGCAGTTTGCCTATCCGCCCGAGACCATGCTGTCGCATAGCTTTTACGAGGCGCATCCTGCGGAGTTCTTCGACTTTTACCGCACCAAGATGATCGCGCTTAACGCTAAACCCAACCGCTGCCACACCAAGCTGGCCGAGCTGGAGCGTGCCGGTAAGCTTGATGCCGTGGTGACGCAAAATATCGACGGCCTGCATCAGATGGCCGGCTCACAGCGCGTGTTCGAGCTGCACGGATCGGTCCATCGCAACATTTGCCAGTCGTGCGGCGCGGTCTATAGCGCCGAGTGGATTTGCTCGCGCGAGCACGAGGATGCCGCGGGCGTGCCTGCGTGCCCCGCGTGCGGCGGCCGCATCAAGCCCGATGTAGTGCTCTACGAAGAGCCGCTCGACGAGCATGTGTTGACCGGTGCCGTTGCCGCCATCGCCGCGGCCGATGCCCTCATTGTGGGCGGGACCTCGCTCGTGGTGTATCCGGCGGCAGGCCTTACGCGATACTTTACCGGCGATACGCTGGCCATATGCAACCTTGCTCCCACCGATCAGGATGCAAATGCCGACCTGCTGATTTCTTGCGACATCGCGACCGCGTTTGCGTTCTAGCCCGCGCGCGCGGATACAATAGAAAGACTGAGTGCAAAGCGACCCCGCCGCCAGCTCCCCAAGCTCGGCGGCGTGGGCATTTTAGGAGGATGTTCATGGCGAACGACAGCAAGACATGGCGGTGCGGAAAGTATGAGCTCAGCTTTGACCGTCCGCGCATCATGGGCGTCCTCAACGTGACGCCCGATTCGTTTAGCGACGGCGGGGAGCACTTCGACCCCGATGCCGCCATCGAGTACGGCCTGGCGATGCTCGACGCCGGCGCCGACATCATCGACGTGGGCGGCGAGTCCACGCGCCCTGGTTTTACCCCGATCAACCCCGACGAGGAGGCTCGCCGCGTGCTGCCTGTGGTGCGCGCGCTGGCCAAGGAGGGCGCCATCGTCTCGATCGACACGCGTCATGTGGCGGTTGCCAAGGCGGCCGTGCGCTGCGGCGCCTCGATCGTCAACGACGTGACCGGCTTCACCGATCCCAAGATGGTCGAGTTTGTTAAGACGAGCACCTGCGGCGTCATCGTGATGCATGCCGGCGAGGTCGCCGCGCCCGCACGCGCGCACGCAACGGTGCAGCTCGATACCTCGGCAGCGGCGTTTGTTGCCGAGAAGGCGCGCGAGGCGGCTGCCGAGGCCGCGCGTGAGGCCGAGAAGCCGGCCCGCCGCCGTCGCGGCAAGTTGCTGGGCGAGCCTAAGCCGGAGGCCAAGCTTCCGGGCGGCGTGGTGCAGCCCTCGTTGCCGTTTGGCGAACCGGAGCCCACGTCCGAGCCTGCAACCGAGCTGGGGCAGGAGACGCCGGCCGCCGAGCAGGCTGCTGCCGCCGAGACCGTCGCGCCCGCGCCCGAGGCCGCTCCCGAGGCCACCGAGGCCGAATCGGAGTCCAATGACCGCCTGGCCGCCATGATGCGCCGCAGCGCCCGCCGCGAGGAAGCCTACGTGCCCACCTCGCAGCTCCGCCGCTTCACCCTGCCCGATTCGGCGCCCATCATGCGCCGCGTTATGGGCTTTCTGTCCGACCAGGCCCGCACGCTCATCCATGCCGGCGTGTCGCGCGACCGCATCTGCATCGATCCTGGCCCGGGCTTTGGTAAGTCGGCTAACGAAGGCATCGTCATCCAGCGCGAGACTGCCAAGATGGCGTCGCTGGGCTATCCGCTCATGTGCGCCGTGTCGCGCAAGCGCTTTGTGGGCGCCGTCTCGGGCGTGACCGAGGCCGCCGAGCGCGATGCCGCCACGTTTGGCGTGTGCCTGGGCGCCATCCAGGCCGGTGCCAACATCGTGCGCGTGCACGACGCCGCGGGTTTTGCGCAGTTCCTGAACGGTTACTGGGCGGTTGCCAAGCCGCAGCCGCGCCGCGCGTTTGTGGCTGTGGGCTCCAACCTGGGGCATCGCTGCGACAACATCCGCGCTGCACGCGAGATGATCGCCGAGATTCCACTCACCTGCGTGTCCAACTCCTCCAAGATCTACGAGAGCGAGCCTGCCTACGAGACGCGCCAGGACGCGTTTGCCAACGCCGTCATCGAGATCAAGACCGAGCTGGCGCCGTTGGTGCTGCTCGACGAGCTTATGAAGATCGAGGCTGAGCTGGGGCGCGACCGCTCCAAAAAGGCCAAGGCCAACGGCCCGCGCACCATCGACCTGGACCTGCTGTGGATGGACGGCGAGACCCACGGCGGCAAAAAGCTGCGCCTGCCGCATCCGCTGATCGGCGAGCGCGATTTTGTGCTGGTGCCGCTCGAGGACTTGATGCACGACCCGGCGCGGTTCTTCCGCTACAACGGCGTCGAGGTCAAGGAGCCCGAGGATCGCGTGGGCCATATCGTGGGCGAATTGGGGCGTATGTAGATGATTGAGATGAACGCTGTAGCCGCTGGCACCGAGCTCGACGCTGCGCGCAATGCGGGTCGCGAGGGTGTGTCCGCGGGTTGGTGCGCCTGGAGTGCCGGCGACGCATCGCTGACGTTTTCGCTGGTTGTGCGCCCCGATGTGAACATGCATGCCTTCCACGGCCTGCCGTTTGTGGCGGCGATGGGCATGATGGACGCGCTTGTGGGCACGGCGTCGACGCCGGGATTGGGCCTTGCCGGTAAGGTGGGTATCCAGTGGCCGAGCGATATCGTGTGCGGTGCGCCTGCGTTTGAGACGTCGCTTGCGCGCGTCGCCGTGAACGGTGGTGCCGGTGCCGCGGGCATGTTTGCCGCGGTGACGGTTGATATTGAACGTGCGGCGCTGGGTGAGCTTGGCGTGGACGTGGCTGACGAAGCGCTGGCCGAGGGGTTGGCCGCCGCCGTGCTGACCCGTGTGGACACCTGGGCGGTTGTTGCCAACACGCCGCAGGGCGCCGCAGGGCCGCTGGTCCCCGTGCTGGGCGAGTACTTCGACATGGTGCCGCTGCTGGGCCGCCAAGTTGCGGCGGTGTCGCCCAACGGTTTGCCGCTTGCGGTCGGTGTGTTTGCGGGCCTGGATATCTGGGGTCGCGCGACCATCAAGACCGATGCCGGCGAGCAGGAGTTTCCGCCCGAGGCCGTACGGATTCGCGGTCTGTAACGAGAGGCGTCCGCGCCCAAAGATAACGAAGACAACAAAGCCCTCCTCGGCAGTGTGCCGGGGAGGGTTTCGCCTATCTGGGGAATGGGTTGCCAGCGCCCTGTTCCGCAAAACTGAAAAATTTTCGTTTTTGAGGAATAGGATTAAGGCAGCTCGGCCTTTCGCGAGGTATATTCGCTACAGAGCCTATTCCTCAAAACTGAAAATTTTTCAGTTTTGAGGAATAGCGATAAAATACCGCGAGGAGGCCCCAATGAAACTCATCAATAGAACGTCATATATGGACACGTTGACGAGCCTTATTGGCGTGCCGGACATCAAGGTCATCACGGGCATTCGGCGTAGCGGTAAATCAAAATTGCTCGAGGCCCTCCGCGATTACGTGGAGGCAAATCTGTCCAATTCGAATGTCATCCATATCAACTACAACCTCGATGAGTTCGAGGGCCTGCTCGAATATCATGCCCTGCTCGCCTATGTAAAAGAGCATCGAGTGTCCGGCAAGCAAAACTTCCTGCTTATCGACGAGGTTCAGATGTGCGACGGTTTTGAGCGTGCGATCAACAGCCTTCACGCATCCGAGTGGTACGATATCTTCATCACCGGATCGAATGCCTTTTTGCTGTCGAGCGATCTGTCGACGCTCTTTACGGGGCGCACCTTCGAGATCGAGGTTTTCCCATTCTCGTTTGAGGAGTATCGTCTCTATGGCGACGAGGGCGAGGTCGACCGCGACTTCGATGAGTACGCGAGAACCGGCGGTATGTCTGGTTCTTACCCTTATCCACTGCAGGAGCAGCGCTATCGATATCTCTCCAACGTCTTTAAGACGCTCATTGTGAGAGATATCGTGCAGCGGCATAGCGTCAGAAACGAATCGGCACTGCTACGCATTGCCGATTACATGATGGACAACGTTTCCAACATTACGTCGGCGCGCAACATTACGGACGCATTAAATGCGGATGGGCTAAAGATTACGAACAAGACGGTCGGCACGTACATGGGGTACCTGTGCGATGCGTTTGCCTTCTATAAAGTTCGTCGATACGACATTCGCGGCAAGAAATACCTTAAGAGCGGTGAGAAGTATTACCTGGCGGATCATGCGTTTAAATATGCGCTTCTTGGTACACGTGATATGGATTGGGGACGCGTATACGAGAACATGGTGGCAATCGAGCTGCTGCGTCGCGGATACGAGGTATACGTCGGCGTGCTCTATAAAAAGGAAATAGACTTTGTAGCAATCAAGCGAAGCGAGAAACTCTACATTCAGGTGAGCGACGACATCAGCTCGGATAAGACATTTGAACGCGAGATTTCGCCACTGCTGAGCATTGGCGATGCGTATCCCAAGATGATTCTCGCCCGCACGCATCACGAGGCCACGGATCGCGACGGAGTGCAGATCGTGGACCTGGCGAGGTGGCTGTGCGGCGAGGCCTAGCAGAAAGCCTATTCCTCAAAACTGAAAAATTATCGTTTTTGAGGAATAGGACCGATGCATTGCCTAGTTCGCCGCTCGCGCTCGTGCTCGACTTAAGCCCCTGCCCTACCTCTGCTCCTGCATGCGACGGTAGATTTCGCAGATGCCCTTAATGGTGAGCTGTCCGTCGACCACGTCGAAGGCGTCGGTCGAATCGGCGACGATGCTGGCGAGGCCGCCCGTGGCTATAACGGTGGCGTCCTCGCGCCCCAGCTCGCGCTTCATGCGCGCGACCAGGCCCTCGGCCATGGCGGCGGCGCCCGTCACGGCGCCCACCTTGATGCACTCCTCGGTATCGCGGCCGATGGCATGCTCGGGCGCCTCGAGCGGCACGCTGGCGAGCTTGGCGGCTCGGGCGGCGAGCGCGTCCATCGAAATGCGGATGCCCGGCGCAATCGCTCCACCAATGTAATAACCGTCCTCATCGATGACGTCGATATTGGTCGCGGTGCCAAAGTCCACCACGATTGCCGGCGCGCCGTAGAAAGTTTCGGCCGCAACGGCGTTAGCGACGCGGTCGGCACCTACGGCCTGGGGACGCGCCGCGCGCAGCTTGGTCACCGCGGCCGTCTGCGGTCCGATGACGATGGCGTCTGCGGCAATGCGGTCGGCCACGGCGTGCCATTCGCGCGAGAGCTGCGGCACCACGCCCGCAAAGGCGATCGCGTCGACTGCGTCGAGCGAAAGGCCGTACATCTTAAAGAAACCCATCAGGCGCACATGGATCTCGTCGGCGGTATAAGAGCGGTCGGTGGGCATGCGCCACGACTGCACCAGCTCGTCTCCGTCAAACAGGCCCATGGCCGTCTGCGTATTTCCCATATCGATAGCGAGCAGCATGTCTACTCCCGGTGTTGGCATAAAAGGACGCGCACCATTGTATACGTGCCGTCGACGGCGCTCGGCTGCGATTCGTTTACGGTGATAGGGGCTGAGGGGTTTTAAATATGAAGGAATTATGCTCTACGAGATTTTCCTTGCCGCTTACCGAACTCCCGCGTAATATTCTTTCTTGCGCACATGAGGCGCCCAGACATTGCGGGGTGGAGCAGTCTGGTAGCTCGCCGGGCTCATAACCCGGAGGTCGTAGGTTCAAATCCTGCCCCCGCGACCAAGAACTTGCAGCTCGTCGGCCTGGCCGGCGAGCTTTTTTGTTATTTCGGGACCGTGTTTTCGGTCCAATTCTCGGCCTCTCAAACAAAATCTCGATCTGTAACATCTAGACCCGATTTGGGCGGCTAGGTGTTACAGGTCGAGATATACCGGTGGGCTGGGTCGTGTTTGTCTCGATCTGTAACAGTAAGACCCAGTTTTGCCGCGTAACTGTTACAGATTGAGACAAACCGACGGGCCGCCCTGCCCCATCCACCTGCCGCCACCTGATATTCGCCGATTTTCGTTGTGCCGCTGTGCCCCCATGCCATATCCTCTAGACAACTACGCGGCATCATCGCCGCCGCGCCTACAAGAGAGGAATGTCCATGACCGCACCTGCATCCAAGCTGCTCCAGCCCATTACGGTTGGCCCCCTTGAGCTCAAAAACCGCATTATGTTTCCGCCGCTGACTACCGGCTACGAGGAGCGTGACGGTTCCATCGGCGAGCGCAGCCTGGCTTTTTACGAGCGCTTGGCCCGTGGCGGCGTGAGTTACATCGTCATCGGCGACGTTGCTCCCGTCATGACCGCAAGCCCCACGCCCAAGCTGGCGACCGACGCCCAAATCCCCACGTTTAAGGCCATGGCCGATGCCGTCCACAAGCACGGCGCCAAGGTCGCGCTGCAGCTGTTCCACCCCGAGTACGACGTGCCCGGTGTCGGCCGCATGGTCATGGGTTCCATGGCCGCCGCCAAGGCCGCGCAGGAGGCCAAGGCCGCCGGCGACGAGGAGGCCTTTGCCGCCAAGATGGCCGAGTCCAACGAGATCCGCAATCAGGCCTACGCCAAGCTGCACCACGACATGCAGCACTTTGTGAACGAGGCCAGCGTGGATCAGCTCACCCAGATCAAGGAGGCCATCGCTGCCTCGGCCGCCCGCGCGCAGCAGGCCGGCATCGACGCCATCGAGGTCCACGGCGACCGTCTGGTGGGTTCGCTGTGCTCCGCGATCCTCAACCAGCGCACCGATGAGTACGGTGGCTCGTTCGAGAACCGCGTCCGCTATGCGCTCGAGGTCGTCGCTGCCATTAAGGAAGCCGCGCCGCAGCTGATGGCGGAGTACAAGCTCCCCGTGATCATGGAGAACCCCGACGGCACGCCGCGCGGCAAGGGCGGCTTGCAGCCCGACGAGGCCTGCGAGTTCGCCAAGCTGCTCGAGGGCGCGGGCATCGATATGATCCAGGTTGCACAGGCCAACCACACCGGCAACATGGGCGACACCATTCCGCCCATGGGCGCCATGCCCTACAACTGGACGTTGCCCGTGGCCGAGCGCGTCAAGGCCTTGGTCTCCGTGCCGGTGGCCACCGTCGGCCGCGTTGTCTCGGTCGAGGCCGGCGAGAAGATTCTGGAAGACGGCGCGGCCGACATCATCGCGTACGGCCGTTCGCTCATGTGCGACCCCGACATTGCGCTGAAGGCCGCCACGGGTGAGCCCATCCGCGAGTGCCTTAACTGCAACAAGGGCTGCGTCGATGCGATTCAAAACCGCAAGTACATCTCGTGCGTGCTCAACGCCGAGAACGGTGACGAGGCTACCATCGCCATTAAGCCGGGCGAGGGCGACAAGAAGATCGCCGTGGTGGGCGGCGGTATTGCCGGCCTGGAGGCCGCACGCGTGGCGGCCAAGCGCGGCTACGATGTGACCGTCTACGAGGCGAGCGATCACTTGGGCGGCCAGATTGTGCTGGCGGCTGCGCCCCCGCGCAAGGACGAGATTATGCGCTCGGTTGAGTACTACGAGAAGATTCTGCCTGGCCTGGGCGTGAAGGTTGAGCTCAACCACGTCGCTACCGCTGAGGACCTCAATGCCGCCGACGCCGCGATTGTGGCCGTGGGTGCGCACGACGTGGTTATCCCCGTTCCAGGTGCCGACTCGAAGAAGGTCGTCTCGGGCTGGGACGTGCTGGCCGGCAAGGTGGAGCTTGCGGGCCGCGTCGCCGTCATTGGCGGTGGCCTGGTGGGCACCGAGACTGCCGAGTACCTGCTGCAGCACGGCTGCGAGGTGGCGATCGTGGAGATGCTCGACAAGATTGCCGCGGGCGAGTCCGAGACCATTCTGCCGCTGATCATGAGCGACTTTGCAGAGCACAACGTGGAGCAGCACGTGAAGACCCGCCTGACCGCCATTACCGACGAGGGCGTGGAGGCTGTACGTACTGCCGAAGACGGCGCCGAGGAGCCGGTGAAAATCGCCTGCGATTACGTGGTGATGGCCGTGGGTTCCAAGGCCAACGCGTTTGACCTGGACGGCGTGACGGTGCCCGTGACCTGCGTGGGCGACTGCTCGGGCGAGCGCACCGCCGACATTGCGAGTGCCATTCGCACGGCGTATCACGCGGCCAACGAGCTGTAGTTGAACATCGCGGCCAGGCGGGGCGGTAGCACGGACCTGCCTCGCCCGACTGCGTCCCATCGGGTGTCAACCGGGGCGGGGTCTGCAAGCGCAGCAGGTCCCGTCCTTTTTGTTTTGCTCGGGTGGATGGCAATGCGCGGTAATCATGAGGAGTGAGGCGTCACTGCCCTGCAGACCGCTCAAAATTATTGGGGGAGGGGTTAATAATTATTCCCTCTAGACAAAAGGACATAAAGAGATGTCAATTTTGTTGGCAAACGAATGACGATTAGCTGCGAGCTAGCTACCAGCGTAAATAATCGATAAAGAAATGTCGTAAATAGGTGTCAAATGCCCAGATAACGCCGCGTCTATTTTAATTAACTGCTTTGAGCAAACAGCAAAATGCTACTATCTAGCGTGCACGTAAGAAAGCAGATTAACGGTTAAGGCTAAGAAGTGGCAGGTATGTCGGAAGCAACTAGGACTCGCACGCATGCGCCCGAGGTTAGGCAGCGTGCCGTCGAGATCCTCCAAGAGGGGATCGGTCACCGCGCCCTCGCTGCAAAGCTCGGCATTCCCCAGGCCACGGCTCGTCAGTGGGCCCGTGCATATGCCGTGGGCGGTGCCGACGCTGTGCTCAACGCGGGCGCTCGCCATCACACCTATTCGTACGACGTAAAGCTCGCCGTGGTTAAGGACCGTCTGGAAAACGGCCTGACGGTTCGCGAGGCTATGATCAAGCACAAGATCCCCAGCGAGTCTTCGGTCAAGGCTTGGTGCCGCCTGTACCGCGACGGCGGCGAGGCGGCGCTGGTCGATAAGCCGCGGGGTCGCAAGCCGCGCGTTAAAAAGGCGGAATAGCGAACGGGATGGTGCGCCCACGGGGGCGCATTTTTCTTGCCGTGCCAACTTTTCGGATCGCCGCGTGCCTATCGGGACATCCTTCAAAGTGGCCAATAAACCGCGTGCAGTGCCCGCGCGCCCATCGCTGCAATAGGGGGAGCGTCGCCTCTCTGCTCCAAAGCGGACACGCCCTTGCCCCGTACGCCTAAAACTCCCCAGTTGACCGAAAACCTGCCGCCGTTGCTCCTCAACTGAGCTATAACGTTAAACAATTGCAGCGTTTTTGCATGGGGGAGTGATGGTATGACGCTACTGTATTTCCTTACCCTGTTTCCGCTGGTACCGGCGCTGGGCATGCTGCTCGCGCGCGGTGACCGCGCCCGCGATGCGGTGGGGCTCATAGGTTCCGGCATTATTATGGCGGTGACAGTTGTAGTCGCCGTCATGTTTTTTGGCACGGGTCCGCAGAGCTTTGAGGTTGCCCCCGGCACCTCGCATGTGCTCTCGATCATCAGCTCCGCCATCGATGTCATCCTGTGCGCCGTCATCCTGTACAACGCGTACAACTATAGGAACGCGCTCACCACGGTGCTCGGCGTAGTCCAGCTGGTGGGCTCGCTCGCCTTTGCAGCCATGACGCTGCCCGCGGCCGAAGCCGTCACGGCGACGCCGCTCTACCTGGACTACATGAGCGTGATCATGGTGCTTGCCGTCGGCATCGTCGGCAGCCTGATCTGCGTGTACGCCCTGGGCTACATGAAGGACTTCCAGGCCCATGACGAGCACGAGGCAGCGCTGCGCGGGCAGACCGCGCCCGACCGTCGCCCGCAGTTCCTGGCGCTTATGTTCCTGTTCCTCTCGGCCATGTTCGTCATCGTGACGAGCGATAACCTGGAGTGGCTGTTCTGCGGTTGGGAAATCACCACCGTGTGCTCGTTCCTTATGATCGGCTATACGCGCACACCCGAGGCCATCAAAAACGCCTTCACCCAGATCGTCCTCAACATGCTGGGCGGCATCGCGTTTTTGGCCGGACTCATGTACCTGCACGTTAACGGCATGCCGCTGACCATCTCGGGCATGATCGAGCTTTCCGGCGCCGAAACCGCGCAATCCGCGCTGCTGGTGATGCCGGTCATTCTGCTGTCGCTCGCCGCACTCACCAAGGCCGCACAGATGCCGTTCCACACTTGGCTGTTGGGTGCCATGGTTGCCCCCACACCCACGAGCGCCCTGCTGCACTCGTCAACCATGGTCAAAGCCGGCGTGTTCCTAATGGTCAAGCTGAGCCCGCTCTATGCCATCTATCCCGTGACCGGCTTTATGGTCACGAGTGTGGGTGCCATCACGTTTTTGCTCGCCGCCCTCATGGCCATCTCGCAGAGCAACGCCAAGCGCGTGCTCGCGTACTCCACCATTTCCAACTTGGGCCTCATCAGTGCTTGCCTGGGTGTCGGCGCACCCGAGGCCGTGTGGGCCGCCATCTTCCTGATCCTGTTCCATACGGTGGCAAAGTCGCTGCTGTTCCTGTGCGTGGGCACCGCCGAGCATCATATCGGCAGCCGCAATATCGAGGACATGGACGGTATGTTCAGCCGCATGCCGCACCTGACGCGCCTGATGATGCTGGGCATCATGGGCATGTTTGTGGCGCCGTTTGGCATGCTCGTGTCCAAGTGGGGCGCCCTGGTGGCGTTTGCGCAGACTGGCAACGTGCTCATGATCATGGTGCTTGCCTTTGGCTCGGCCGCGACGTTTTACTTCTGGGGCAAGTGGCTTGCCAAGCTTTCGGGCGTCGACCCCACGGCTCAAAACGTTGAGGTCAATGTCCATAAGACCGAATGGATGGCACTCAACACCATCGCCGCGCTGCTGATTCTGTGCTGCGTGGCGTTCCCGGTTATCTCGAGCGGTCTGGTGTCGCCTTACTTGGCCATGGTGTTTGGCCGCGTGCCGTACGTTATTGGCAAGGACGCCATGTATCTGATGGTCGTTATCGTGGCGTTTATCGCCGTGGTGCTGCTGACGTCGTTCCGCGTGAGCAACAAACCGCACGTAAACGTATATCTTTCGGGTGTGGGAACCGACAATTACCGCCATTTCCGCGGCTCGATGGGACACGAGGTGAAGGCCGAAAAGCGCAATTGGTACTCGGAGGACGCCCTTGGCGAGAAGCGTATCGGCCCCGCGGGTAGCGTCGTGTGCTGCAGCATTATCTTGTTTGCGCTGCTGTGTTGCGCGTGGATTGGGCCCGAGAGACTTGCCATGAGCGCGCCCTCGGTGCTGCGCGGTAAGTATTTCGAAGGCTCGGGTGTCGTGGGCATATTTATTGGTACCGTGGTGTTTGCCTTGCTGGCGCCGCTTGTGGGCGGCCTGGTCGACGGTCTTGACCGTAAGCTTTCGGCTCGCATGCAGGGCCGCGTGGGCCCGCGTCTGCTGCAGCCCTTCTACGATGTTGCCAAGCTCCTGCGCAAAGCCCCTGCCAGCGTAAACACCATGGACGATACCTATATGGCGTGCGCGCTCATCTTTACCGTGGTGGGCGGCGGCATCTTTGTGTCGGGCTCCAACACGCTGCTGTGCGCTTTTATGGTGACGCTCGCCGCGATCTTTGTGGTGCTGGCGTCCGCCTCGACGCAAAGCCCGTTTGCCCAGGTTGGCGCCGATCGTGAGTTGCTGCAGGTTATGAGCTACGAGCCCGCCGTTCTGCTGATGAGCGTGGGACTGTATCTTGCCACCGACAGCTTCGATTCCATTGCCGTGACGGGGCAGTCGGCCCCCATCATCGTGTACAGCGCGCCCATTTTCCTCGCGCTGCTCGCGGTGCTTACCATCAAGCTGCGCAAGTCGCCGTTTGACCTTTCGTATTCGCATCACGCGCATCAGGAGATTGTCCAGGGCGTCGCCACCGAGATGAGCGGCGGCACGCTGGCCAAGATGACCCTTATGCACTGGTGCGAGTCCGTGCTGTTTTTGATGTGGGTGGGCATGTTCTTTGTCTGGGACAACCCGGTGAGCTGGGTGGTTGCCCTGGTCGTGATGGCCGCGACGTATTTTGTCGAGGTGTTGATCGACAACACCTTCGCGCGCAGCACCTGGCGCAGCTGCTTTAGGCTCGGATGGGGCGTGGCGCTGGTGTTTGGCCTGCTCAACCTTATGCCCATCCTCGTCGACGTATTTATTTAGGAGGCGGCATCCATGGATCATAAAATGTCGCGCTCGCCGTGGGTTATTCATTACGATGGCTCGAGCTGCAACGGATGCGATATCGAGGTGCTGGCCTCGCTCACGCCACTGTTCGATGCGGAGCGCTTTGGCGTGGTCAACACCGGCAACCCCAAGCATGCGGACATCTTTTTGGTGACGGGGTCGGTCAATGCCCAGAACCTGCCCGTCGTGCGCCAGATCTACAACCAGATGCTCGAGCCCAAGTGTGTGGTGGCCTGCGGTATCTGCGCGTGTTCGGGCGGCGTGTTCCGCGATGCCTATAACGTGATCGGCGGCGTGGACCGCGCGATTCCCGTGGACGTGTACGCGCCCGGATGTGCCATTCGCCCCGAGACCGTGATCGATGCCATTGTGGAGGCATGCGGCATCCTGGACCAGAAGGAGACCGTGATGCGCGCCGGCGGCGATCCGCTCACCGTGGGCGGAGCTGCTACCTGGGATGGCGGCGTTGAGCTGGGCGAGGACGGGTTTGTGGTCGCGGCTGGGGCCGGCGACGCGCCCGCCGTCGGTGACGCGTCTGCCGGGAAGCCTGCCGCGCCCGCCGTTGCAAAGGAGGCCGAGTAATGCAAAAGGCTATCTATGCCACCGTCGTGATCGATGAGCTGTTGCCGCATGTGCAGGCGCTCAAGGGTGCTGGTGCGCGCTTTGTGCAAATGCACGCCGAGCGCAACGTCGACGACGGCACGTATCGCTTGGTCTATACGTTTATCAACGTTCGTGCTGCTCAGGAGCATATTGCTCAGGACGGCAGCTATGCGATTGAGAACCTGGTAGTCGAGGGCATCGACCAGTACCAGGAGATTCCGTCCATCAGCTCGTACTATCCGGCGGTATTTCCGTTTGAGAACGAGGCGCATGACCTGTTTGGTCTTGCCATCACCGACATGCAGGTCGACTTTAACGGCTTTTTCTACCAGGTCTCGACCGCCGAGCCCATGAGTGTGATCACACCCGAGGTGAAAGCTGCGCGCGAGAAGGCCATGAAGGTCCGTGCCGCCGCCGAGGCCAAGGCGCGCAAGGCCGCGGCCGAAAAGG
>CAJMRD010000045.1 GCA_905215725.1 uncultured bacterium
GGAAGTGGTAAGTAAGACCTGTGCATATACCAACCATACGATTATGGCGGAGGCGCTGGAGTGCTGGCAGAGGGATATGTTTAAGCTGCTGCTGCCCAGAGTGTATTCCATTATTGAGACGATTAACGAAAAGTTTTGCCAGAGGCTTTGGAAAACCTTCCCCGGAGATTTTGAAAAGATTAGCTATCTCTCCATTGTGGCATATAACGAAATCCGGATGGCGAACCTTTGCGTGGCGATGTGCAAGCGGGTCAACGGCGTCTCTCAGGTTCATGGGGACATTCTGAAGACCACGCTGTTCCGCGATTATTACGTGATGGATCCGCAGAAGTTTATTGCAATCACAAACGGAATTACGCACAGGCGCTGGCTGGCAAAATGTAACCCCGGTTTGACCAGACTGCTTTCCGACTATATTGGCGATAAATTCATCGGGGACTACCGGGAGTTCGACAAGATTGAGGGCATCATCGACAAAAAGGGATTTTTGGAGGAGTTTGCCGCAGTTAAGCAGGAGAACAAGAAGCGCCTGGCAAAGTTCATATACGAGACCCAGGGCATTGAAATTCACGAGAATGCCATTTTCGACTCTCAAAGCAAGCGGCTTCACGAGTATAAGCGGCAGATGCTGAAGGTGATACATATTTTGTATCTCTACAATAAAATCATTGAAAATCCCAATTTTATGACGCAGCCAGTGGTGTTCCTCTTTGCAGCTAAGGCATCCCCGGGATACATGCGCGCAAAGAATATCATCCGTCTGATTCACGCTGTGGGCAATCTGGTGAACAACGACCCGCGAACCAAGGATTTGTTGCAGGTGGTATTTATTGAAAACTACAGCGTCTCTGCGGCGGAGGTTCTGATTCCCGCTTCGGATATCAGCGAGCAGCTTTCCACGGCAGGCAAGGAGGCCTCGGGCACGTCCAACATGAAGCTCATGATGAACGGCGCCATTACGCTGGGCACCCTCGACGGCGCCAACATCGAGATCGCCGACCTGGCCGGCCGCGAGAACGAGGCCATCTTTGGCCTGACCGCTCCCGAGGTCGAGCAGCTCTGGGCATCCAACAGCTACTTTGCGTGGGATACCCTCAACGGCGACCGCGAGCGCCTGGGCCGCGTGATGGACGAGCTCAAGGACAACACCTTTGCGGGTCTTTCGGGCAACTTCGAGAGCATCTACAACGAGCTCATGAACAACAACGACCCCGACCTGGTCATGGCCGACTTCCGCAGCTACGTCGACGCCTGGGAGAAGCTCACGAACAGCTACGGCGACCAGGAGACCTGGAACCGCAAGGCGCTGCTCAACACCGCCTCCTCTGGCTGGTTCTCGAGCGACCGCACCATTCGCGAGTACCGCGACGAGATCTGGCACGCTTAAAGGCGCGCGAGCTCCCTTTGCCGCACGGCATTATTCGGTGGGCGCGACCAGGCGCCGTGCCCACCGCTAATGGGTTAGAAACATCGATGACAGAAGGAGAAATCGATGAGTAAGAAAGAATGCATCGCGATGCTCCTCGCAGGAGGACAGGGCAGCCGATTGGGGGCACTCACCCAAAAGATCGCCAAGCCGGCGGTTAGCTTTGGTGGTAAGTTTCGCATTATCGACTTCTCGCTGTCCAACTGCTCCAACTCGGGCATCGACACGGTGGGCGTTCTGACGCAGTATCGCCCCTATCTGCTGCATGCCTACGTGGGCTCCGGCGAGGCGTGGGATCTGGACAGCCGTGACGGCGGCGTTTCGATCCTGCCGCCGTACGAGACGCAGACCGGCGGCGCCTGGTATGCGGGCACGGCCGACGCCATTACGCAGAACCTCGACTACATCAAGGCCAACGACCCCAAGTACGTCCTGATTCTTTCGGGCGATCACCTGTATCGCATGGACTACCGCAAGATGCTCAAGACGCACATTGAGAACAACGCCGACCTCACGGTGAGCGTTATGCCCGTGCCGTGGGAGGAGGCCAGCCGCTTTGGCATCCTGACCACCGACCCCGAGGACGGCCGCATCACCAAGTTCACCGAGAAGCCCGATAAGCCCGATTCGAACCTCGCGTCCATGGGCATCTACATCTTCTCGGCCGACGTGCTGATCGAGGCGCTCGAGGAGGACGCTCTGGACCAGCGCTCGAGCCACGACTTTGGCAAGGACATCATCCCCAAGCTGCTCGGCGAGAACAAGCGCCTGTACAGCTACGAGTTCCACGGCTTTTGGAAGGACGTCGGCACCATCGCCAGCTTCCACGAGACCTCGATGGACCTGCTGGGCAACAACCCCGAGTTCGATCTGTTTGACAAGCACTTCCCCATCATGTCCAACATCACCACGCGACCGCCGCACTACATTGGCCCGGATGGTCGCCTGGACGACTGCCTGGTCTCCAACGGCTGCAAGATCTACGGCACCGCTCGCCACTCGATCCTTTCGACCGATGTCATCATCGATGAGCGCGCCGTGGTCGAGGACTCCGTGCTGCTGCCGGGTGCGCACGTTAAGAGCGGAGCGCACATCTGCCGCGCTATTTTGGGCGAGAACTCCACGGTCGAAGAGGGCGTGAAGCTCGGCTCTGTCGATACCACCAAGGATACGGCCGTCGTTGGAAATGACGTCGTTATCGGGAAGGGGGAATGATCCGATGATCAATCGCAAGGCCATCGGTTATATCACCGCTAACTACTCTTCGACCTACGGCAGCGTGCTGCTCAAGGACCGCCCCATCGCGGCCGTTCCGTTTTTGGGCCGCTACCGCCTGATCGACTTCCCGCTGTCCAACATGATGAATGCCGGCATTAAGACCGTCGGAGTCGTCATGCCAGGCAACTACCGCTCGCTGATCGACCACGTGGGCTCGGGCAAGGACTGGGGCCTGGACCGCAAGAAGGGCGGCCTGTTCATGGTGCCCGGCAACGCGTATGGCACCACCAAGGGCGGCATGCGCTTCTTGCTGCGCGACATTATCTCCAACAAGACGCTGTTCCAGCGCTCGGACAAGCCCTATGTCGTGATGATGGGCACCAACATCATCTTTAATATGGACCTCAACACCATCATCGACGCGCACGTGAACTCCGGCGCCCAGATGACCGTGGTGTACTGCAAGGCCACGCATAACGTCGATGACGAGACCAAACTCGAAATTAACGAGAACGGCCGTTTGACGGGCGTGAGCGCCGGCGTCGTGTACGGCGACAACGCCTCTATGGACTGCTGCATCGTCAACCGCGAGACGCTACTCGAGATTATCGACCACTACCAGGCCGCCGACTATCTGGACCTGCTCGAGGCACTCCAGGGCGACTTTGGCAACATTGACGTGTGCAGCTACGAGTACAAGGGCGAGGTCGTGGGCGTGTTTAGCGAGAAGTCGCTGTATCGCCGCAGCATGGACCTTCTCGACCAGACCGTGGCCGACCAACTCTTCGACCCCGAGCGTCCGATCCTGACCAAGGCTCACGACGTGCCGCCTTCGCGTTACGCGACCGGCAGCCACGCCTGCAACTCGATCATCTCGGCCGGCTGCATCATCAAGGGCACCGTGCGCAACTCGATCCTGTCGCGCGGCGTCGTGGTCGAGGAAGGCGCCTCGGTGACCAACTCGATCATCAACCAGAGCTGCATCATCAAGAGCGGCGCCCGTGTTGAGAACGCCATCCTGGACAAGAACAACGTGGTCCCCACCAACACCGAGCTTCGCGGCACGCCCGAGAACATCCTGGTGCTGGGCAAGGCTCCGTTAACTTCTGATACCACGATCGTGCGCTAACGTTGGTACCGCATCATCGCTCGTAACATGTAGAATAGCCGCCCGGTTCGCGCCAGGCGGCTATTCTCGAATAACAACATGGGAGACAATATGGCTGATTCCAGCAAAAAGATGCAGATCGTGTTTGCCTCGGCCGAGTGCGCACCGTTTGTGAAGACCGGTGGCCTGGGCGACGTGGCGGGCTCGCTGCCTGCGGCACTCGTGCGCGCCGGCGCCGAAGTCATCGTGATGGTGCCTAAGTACGCCACCATCAAGGACGAATACAAGGCGCAGATGGAGCATTTCTCCGATTTTTACGTGAGCTTGGGCTGGCGTAACGAGTACTGCGGTCTCGAGAAGCTCGAGCACGACGGCGTCACCTATATGTTCATCGACAACGAGCGCTACTTTGCGCGCGACTATCCGTACGGCTTCTTTGACGACGGCGAGCGTTTTGCGTTCTTCTCCAAGGCCATCACCGAGAGCCTGCAGCACCTGCCGGCCGGCTTTGAGTGCGACATCCTGCACTGCAACGACTGGCAGACGGCACTGGCCCCCGTGTTTTTGCGCGAGTTCTACCAGGGCCTGCCGCTGTACGACCGCGTCAAGACCGTGTTCTCGATCCACAATGTGGCGTTCCAGGGCCAGTTTAGCGACACCGTGATGGAGGACATCCTGGGTGTGGCGCATATTCCGGCGGCTGCCTCGCAGCTGCGTTGCGACGCCTGCAGCATCAACTACATGCTGGGCGCCCTGCGCTATGCCGATGCTATCACCACGGTGAGCCCCACCTATGCCAACGAGATCCAGACGCCCGAATTTGGCGAGGGCCTGGACGGCGTTCTGCGCGAGCGTTCGTACGCGCTGCAGGGCATTTTGAATGGCATCGACGTCGCGGGCTTTGACCCGGCGACCGACAAGCGCATTGCCGCCAACTACACCGTGGAGGACCGTTCCGGCAAGGCCGTATGCAAGGTCAAGCTGCAGGAAGAGCTGGGGCTCGAGGTCCGCGACGATCGTCCGCTTATGGTCATGGTCACGCGTTTGACGCGCCAGAAGGGCATGGACCTGGTCATGTACGCACTCGACCGCATCTTGGCCGGCGGCGTGCAGGTGGCGGTACTGGGCACCGGCGACCGCGACTACGAGGACGGCCTGCGCTACTTCCAGGACAAGTACCCCGGCACCATGGCCGCGCGCATCGAGTTCGATCCGGCGCTGTCGCAGCGCATGTATGCTGCTGCCGACATGTTCCTGATGCCTTCGAAGTTTGAGCCCTGCGGCCTGTCGCAGATCATCGCCATGCGCTACGGTACCCTGCCCATCGTACGCGAGACCGGTGGCTTGAAGGACACCGTGATTCCGTACAACGAGTTTACCGGCGAGGGCACGGGCTTCTCGTTTAGCAACTTTAACGGCGACGAGATGGGCGACGCGGTGTTCCGCGCGGCTCGCCTGTTCTGGGATAACCGCGAGGCCTGGGATCAGCTGGTCACGCAGGCCATGAGCCAGGACTTTAGCTGGACGCGCTCGGCCGATAAGTATCTGGACCTGTACTTCTTTATGCATCCGGAGATTGAGAGGCCGGCGACTGTTGTCGACGAGCCTGAGGCTGCTGCTGAGCCGGTGGCCGCAGAGGAGCTTAAGGCCGAGGAGAAGCCGGTTGAGGCTGAGCCCGCAAAGGCTGAGCCTGAGGTGAAGGCTGAGGTTGCTCCTGAGGCAGAGGCCGAGGCCAAGCCCGCTGCAAAGCCAGCAGCTAAGAAGACCACAACCCGCAAGACGACGGCCAAGAAGGCTACGACAACCAAGGCTGCCGCAGCAAAGACGACTGCTGCCAAGGCAACGACCACGCGCAAGCGCACGACCGCCACTGCCAAGAAAGCCGCCGAAGCCGAGGCTGCTCCCGAGGTAAAGGCCGAGGTCGCTGAGGCCAAGCCTGCGGCAAAGGCACCGGCCAAGACCACTGCCAAGAAGTCAACGGCGTCCAAGAGCGCGACCAAGACCACTGCCACCAAGAAGGCTACGGCAACCAAGTCGACGACCGCCAAGGCCACTGCAACGAAGTCGGCCCCCAAGACGGCCACAAAGCCGGCTGCCAAGGTCGAGGAGACGCCTGCCGAGTCCAAGGCGGAGGCAACCGTCGAGGCCAAGCCCGCCGCCAAGACCACCACGCGCAAGCGCAGCACGACGAGCAAGAAGACCACGGCAAAGGCCGCAACTCCCAAGGCAGAGACTAAGCCCGCCGCTGCCAAAGAGGAGCCCAAGGCCGAGGTAAATGCCGCCCCGAAGGCAGAGGCCAAGCCCGAGCCCGCCAAGGAGACCCCGGTCTCCTCCGCCGCTCCGGCAGAGGAAAAGGCTCCGACTAAGAAGACCTCCGTCCGAAAGGCAACGGCCTCTCGCAAGCGCCGCTAGTCCACAGACGATCCAAAACCTCATCAAACCCTAAGCAAGGGGCGCTCTAACCGGGCGCCCCTTCTCTGTAGATAGTTGGTAAAACGATTTTCTAGGACAACCGTTCGCCGATGGTAAACGGATGTTGTTTATACAGCCTGTGTACAACAGATATACTTACATCCTGTGCGTAAAGCCCATGGCCAGCAGGCCGTGATTCTATTGAACTGGACCGTACTATGAGATTGATACACAACAGCCGTCTGCCGCAGTTTCGCACTCCGTTTGGCGCTGTGACCACAGGAACTACCCTTTCGCTCTCCGTGATTCTGGAGGATGCCGACCCCAACCAGGCAACGCTTACGCTGCGCACCTGGGTCGATGAAATCGGTGAGTCTCGGTATCCCATGACACATGAGGGCGACGGCATATTTACTGTAGAGCTTGAGTGCACCGAACCCTGTCTTATCTGGTACAGCTTTATCTGCAATATCGAGGGCCAGCCCGAGGTTCGCTTGGGCGCACCGCAGGGCCGCACCGGCGGCGAGGGCGTGACCTATAACTACGCCGAGGTGCCGTCGTTCCAGGTCACCGTCTACAAGCACCGCGAAGTTCGACCCGAGTGGTACGAGCGCGGAATGGTCTACCAGATCTTCCCCGATCGCTATGCCCGCGACGAGCACTGGCGCGAGCGCACACTGGCCGAGGTCGAAAAACCGCGTAAGGGCATTCAGCGCCGCATGGTCGAGGACTGGAACGAGCCGCCTGTGTACGAGCGCGCCGAGGACGGCTCCATCAAGACCTGGGACTTTTACGGCGGATCGCTCAAGGGTATCCAGGAAGACCTGCCTCGCATCGCCGAGCTGGGCTTTACAGCCATCTACCTCAACCCCATTTTTGAAGCCGCGAGCAACCACCGCTACGACACGGCCGACTACACCAAGATCGATCCGATTCTGGGCACCGAGCAAGACTTTACTGAGCTGTGCGAAGCAGCCGAGAAGCTGGGCATTTCCATCATTCTGGACGGCGTGTTCAACCACACGGGCGACGATTCGATCTACTTCAACCGCTACGGCAACTACCCCGGCGTGGGCGCGTGGCAGAGCGAGGATTCGCCGTGGCGCGATGCATTTTATTTCCACGAGGACGGCTCGTACGACTGCTGGTGGGGCGTGGGCAATATGCCCGCCATCAATGAGAGCTCCGATCTGGTGCGCGAGCGGCTCCTGGGCAAGGACGGCGTCATTCGTAAATGGCTGCGCGCCGGCGCTCACGGCTGGCGCCTGGATGTGGCCGACGAGCTTTCCGATGACTTCCTGACCGAGATCAAAAAGGCCGTGCTCGCCGAGAAGCCCGACGCGCTGCTGCTCGGTGAGGTCTGGGAAGATGCCTCCAACAAGATCAGCTACGGCCATCTGCGTCGGTATCTACAAGGCTCCGAGCTCGACTCGGCCATGGATTACCCCTTCCGCGACATGGTCATCGGCTTTTTGATGGGCTACAAGAACGCCTACCAGGCAGCCGAGGATATAGAGACCCTGCGCGAGAATTATCCGCGCGAGGCACTGGCCTGCGCGCTCAATCTGCTGTCGAGCCACGACCGCCCGCGTATCATCTCGGTGCTCGGCGGTGGCCCCGACGAGTCGCAGTTGCCCGAGAGCGAGCGCAGCAAGTGGCGCCTGGACGAGAACTCGATGGGCCTGGCCAAGAGCCGTTTTTGGCTTGCAACGCTCATGCAGATGACGTTCCCCGGCGTGCCTTCGATTTACTATGGCGACGAGTACGGCCTTGAGGGCCTGACCGATCCGGGCAATCGCCGCACGCTGCCTATGAAGGAAGAGCTTCACGACTTCGATACACTCGCCATCCTTAAAAACGCATCGGCCGTGCGCCGCGCCCTGCCGTTTATGGTTGACGGCGAGATCAAGGTCTTTGCGCTCAATGACGAGGTACTCGCCTATACGCGCACCGGTAAAGACGGTGAGGCCGCGACGGTTATCATCAACCGCAGCCTGCGCAATTCGCACTGTGTGACAATTCCGGCGCTCGGCGAATGCGCGAGCGACGTGATCAGCGGCCACGAGTGCGAAATCCACAACGGTACCGTCACGCTCGATCTGTATCCGCTGGGATCGTCGATCATCTATCACCACGCCGAGCAGCGCCTGCAGGAGCCGCTCGATCACGGTGCGGGTGTTGTGTGCCATATCACATCGGTGCCGACCGACGACGGCAAGCCGGGTACGATCGGCGCGCCCACGCGTCGTTTTATCGACCATCTGGCCGCCATGGGCATGCGCTACTGGCAGGTTCTCCCCGTCAACCCCACGGACTTCTTCCGCTCCCCTTACGCCGGTCCTTCGGCCTTTGCAGGCAATATCGACCTGCTGCCCGAGAGCCACGAGGAGCTGGCAGCCGACTTTGAGACCTGGAAGGCCCGCGGAGGCGAGGATGCCGATCCGCTGTACACCGCGTTTAAGCATCGCAATGCCGATTGGCTCGAGAAGTACTGTGTCTATATGGCCGTTAAGAAGTACTTTGAGGGCGAGTCGCGCCACGATTGGCCGGCAGATGTCGCGCGCTACAACGAGCATCTGATCGACGACAAGCGCTTCCACAACGAGGCCGAGCTTCAGGCGTACATGCAGTACCGCTTTGACCTAGCTTGGTGCGAGCTCATGAACTATGCGCACAAGAAGGGCATCGAGGTTATCGGCGATATTCCTATGTACGTGTCGGACGATTCGGCAGACGCGTGGAGCGAACCTGAGAACTTCTGGCTGTCCGATACCGGCAAGGCAATCGAGATTTCCGGCGCGCCGCCCGACAACTTTGCGCCCGAGGGCCAGGTGTGGGGCAACCCGACGTTCCGCTGGGACCACATGAAGCAGAACGGCTATAGCTGGTGGATGGATCGCCTGCGTCGTGCGTTTTCGCTCTACGACCGCGTGCGCCTGGATCACTTCCTGGGATTCCACAGTTACTTTAGTATCCCCGCAGGCAAGGCTTGCGCCGACGGTCGCTGGCTAGCGGGCCCGGGCAAGGACCTGTTCCAGACCGCCTACGACGAGCTTGGTCCGCTCAACTTTATCGCCGAGGACCTGGGCTATTTGACGCCCGGTGTTCGCGCCATGGCCTCGACCTGTGGTTTCCCCGGCATGGACGTGCTGGAGTTTAGCGACTACGACGTTCGTTGCGGCGTGCATCCCACGCCCGGCAAGATCCTGTACACCTCGACGCACGATACGTCGACGCTTGCCGGCTGGTGCACGCGTTCCTTTGCGGGCGGCGATGAACCGAGCGGTGTTGAGGTGGCGGCCAAGCTGATGGGCGACGCGCTGGCAAGCGACGCTCCCCTAGTGATGATGCCGCTGCAGGATGTCCTGGGGCTTGGCGACGACGCGCGCATGAACGTTCCGGGCGTGGCCACGGGCAACTGGACCTGGCAGGCTGACGAGGTAGACATTGCAGCCGCCGAGAACAAAACCGCACAGCTCCTGCGCAACAACCATAGATTCTGGGGCGAAGCGTGATAAAACCCCCGATATAGGGTACAGTTACAGACGTTTGAATTTTTGCGGGCAGAGTAATCTGCCCGCTTTGTGCTGAAAAGGAAGTATTATGGCGCGCTACGATTACAAGTGTTCGAGCTGCGGCAACGTGTTTGAGGTTGAGCATCCCATGTCCGAGACTCCCGAGGTCGTGTGCCCCAGCTGCGGTGCCCCGGCGGCCAAGACGTTCTCGGCCAGCGGCATTAAATTTGAGGGCAGCGGTTTCTACAACACCGATCAACGAAGCGGCGGCTCCAGCACCAACGCCACGAGCGGCTGCTGCGCCAATTGCCCGCATAGCCACTAGAAACCAAACAGCCCCGCGATCAACGCCGATCGCGGGGCTGTTTCTTTAGCTACCCAGGTTTCCTTATGAGTTGCGGTGAAATAAGGACTGTTTGGCGGGCAGAAGCGGCTTTTCAATCCCTATTTCACCGCAACTTAGTCGTTACTTGTGGACCAGTCTGGCGCAGAAGTGGCCGTCGTAGGAATCGGCGTTTACGGGGACGCTTTGGAAGAGGCCACGATCGTTCTGGCGTACGGATACGAGTTTCTTGGCCTGATCGAACTCGGGGAGTTGCAGAATCTGTGCTTTGGAAAGCGGCGCCACGCTAAAGCCGGCACCCTCGGGAGAAGCAAGGAACGCGTCCACCAACTGTGTGTTCTCCTCGTCGAAGACCGAGCACGTCGCATAAATGAGCTCGCCGCCGGCTGCCACGCGCGTGGCAGCCTCTTTGAGCATCGTCAGCTGAAGCTTGGGTAACTCGGCCGTCACATCATTCTCGGTTAGGCGCCACGGGATCTCAGGATGACGGCGCATGGTTCCGGTGCCTGAGCACGGCGCATCGATAAAGACCGTGTCGAACTTAACCGTCTCGCCAAGTATGGCATCAAACGATGTGAGCACCTCATCAAGCTCGCAGGCATCACCCGAAACCGTACGAACGCCCCGAATACCCGCCTTATGCAGGCGAGCGAGATTCAGATCGCACTTGCGATCATGCAGATCGAGCGCCGTATGCTGACGCTCATAGCCCGCACGCTTGGCCTGGCACATCATCACATAGGTCTTGGTGCCACGACCGGCACCAATCTCAAGGCAGCTACCAGGGCGCGTGGCAGCTGTGGCGATAAGCTGCGCATTGAGATCAGATGCCACCGCGGCAGCACGCTCAAACACACCCGAAGCAACGGTAACCTGGGCATCAACCGGGGCATGGCAGCCCGGGAAGACAGGCGCGATGAGCTGCGAGATATACGGATCGGGCTTGGTCGCAAAGGCGTTCTCATGCAGGGCCAGCGGCGCGGGGGCCAGATTACCGGCAAAGCTAAGCGCGCCCTCCGGTGTGTCAAACGAAGCCATAATACGAGCGCACAGCCAACGCGGCAGACCCATCAGGCGCGACAGACGAACCAAGCGTCGCTCAGACTCGTCTACATCGGACGCAGCGGCAAAGTCCTCAACGTTGTCCGCGACCTTATGCAGCACGGCATTGGCCAAACCGGCGGCAGACTTAGCTCCGCTGCGCACCAGCTCAACGCCCTGACTCACCGCAACGCGGCCAGGCGTATGCAGATAGAGCATCTCGAAGGCCGAGATACGAAGCGCCATGCGAACACGCGGCGCGACCTTTTTAGGCTTATCAAGAAACTGGTCGAGCAGCTCGTCCAAAATACCCTGCGTGGCGGCCACACCAAGCGCCAAGCGGGCGGCAAAAGCGGAATCGCGCTGATCAATAGCCTTGGCCGATGCGCGAGAGGACAGCACGTCGCGCGCATACATGCCGCGGCGATCGGCCTCCATCAGCACATCGAGCGCAAGCTTGCGCGCGGGAGACAACTTGCTCATGACAAAACACCCCACGAAAGATCAGCGCCCTGCAGGCCAGCAGCCCAAGCAGAAGCGGCCATAGCACGCTTACCATCGGGCTTAACCTCGAGCAACTCAACCGAGCCATCGGAAAGACCCAGGTAAACACGCTTGTTCTTAACGTCAACAGCGCCCTCGCCAAGCGAGACATCGGCCGGTGCAGCATCGAGCACGCGCACGGTCTTGCCGGCAATCACGCATCGGGCAGGCGCGGTATCGGACGAGGCCAGCACATGGCGCACGCAATCAAGCGCAGCCATCTGCGGATCCAGACGCATCTCCAGCTTGGAAATCTTGGCAGCATGGGTAACGAGCGCCTCATCCTGTTCAGTCCACACGGCGGTGCCATCGGCAAGAGAAGGAAGCGTATCGGCAAGCAGTTTGCCGCCAAGCTCACCAAGCTCCATCGTGAGCGCCTCGGCATGCTTACCGGCAACAGACGTAGACGCCTGGGCACAATAAGCGCCGGTATCAACGCCATGTCCAATACGCATAATAGAAACGCCAGCAACCTCATCACCAGCGAGAATCGCACGCTGAATAGGAGCAGCCCCACGCCAACGAGGCAGCAAGGACGCATGAACATTCACAATACCAAGCGGCGCCATATGCAGCACCTCATCGGGCAAAATGCAGCCATAAGCAGCCACACAGAAAATATCAGCATCCGCAGCCTTGAGCTGATCAATAACATCCGGCGTCATACGATTTGCCTCAACAACAGGCAGAACAAGCTCAAGCGCCTTGGCCTTAACAGGAGACGGCTCAAGCTTCTTACCACGCCCACGAACAGCATCGGGACGAGTAATTACGAGCGCAATCTCGTTCCCAGCCTCAACAAGCGAAACCAGCGAAGGCACAGCAAAATCAGGCGTACCCATAAACACAATACGCATAAAGATCGTCTCCTCTCAACCAAAGCCGAGACGGCTACAAATAACAGCGGAAAGCCAAGTACCCAGGCCATCCGCAATAACAATTCAACAAGAACAAATATACCCAAAACCAAAGAAAGAGCCGCAATAAAAGCAGCTCTTTCAGCAAAGCACCTATCAGCGAAGACGCCCTTCCCTGGCCCGACGGCACCCGGGCGAGACAAGCAGCGTCAACGTAGTCCCCGGAGCCCCCGCCTATATCGTCCCGCGCGCAGTTTCGCAGCGCAGCGAGAATGTTTGAGCACGGGATGATATAGGCGGGCGCCCCGGGGACGGACAAACCTACTACGTCTCGCCCGGTCGAGCGCCGCGGGCCAGGGCGTCCTGGTACTCCTTGACGGCCTTGATCCTCTGCATCGGCTTCAGTCGCTCGAACATGGTGTTACCGTGCAGGTGATCGATCTCGTGCTGCAGGCACACGCAGAACAGATCGCCCGTGGCCTCATAGCGAATAAGGTTGGCATCCAAGTCATACGCCTCGACGACGACATGGTCGGGACGCTCAATCTCGCAGCTAATACCAGGGATGGAAAGGCAGCCCTCGCTAAAGGGCACCAGATGGTCGCTCTGCTCAACAATAACGGGATTGATGAGCACGTACGGGTCGTAGTCGTTCTTGTCGCTGTAATCGCAGTCGATGGTGACGAGCTGAATAAGCTCGCCGATCTGCGGAGCAGCCAGGCCGCAGCCACCGTTCTCGAACATTATCTTCTTCATCTTCTCGGCAAGCGCCTCGATCGCCGGGGTAATCTCCTCGATGACGGCGCACTCCTGGCGCAAACGAGGGTCGGGCGAAAGTACGATTCCGTTGGCTTCCATGGCCATCCTTTCGGGTTGTTACATCAAATCATAGGCATCGACGTCAACGCTCACGCTCACGCCGCGCACAGAGCCCACCTCTTTAAGGCAGGCGTCAATATCATCAGAGACATGGTACCCCACGGGCGACTTCACAAGCAGGTGGAAGCGATAACGGTCCTTGGCTCTCTCGATTACACACGAAGCCGGACCAAGCACCTGGGGCACCGCGCGGCCCGCCCGCAAAAAGTCGGGCGCGGCGGCATGCCAGCGGCGCTTGAGCAGCTTTGCGATGCGACCGATGTAGTCCTGCGCATCATCCGCCTTCGTCGACCACACCAAAATGTTGACCAGGCGCACGAAGGGCGGATATAGCGCGTCTCGGCGCTGGTCTAGGTCGTAGTCGGTAAAGATCGAGCGATCATGCTCGGCAACGGCGCGAATGACCGGGTCCTCGGGCAGATAGGTCTGGATGATGACCTCACCGGGGCGATCACCGCGTCCGGCACGGCCCGCGACCTGCTCCAGCAAATCGTAGGCGCGCTCCCCCGCTCTAAAATCGGGGAGCTTTAACGCAAAGTCGGCATTGACCACGCCCACGAGCGTAACCTCGGGAAAGTCGAGACCCTTGGCGATCATCTGGGTACCTAGCAGCACCGCGCAATCGGCGGCATCGAACCGCTCGAGCAACTTTTTATGCGCGTCCTTTCCGCGCGTGGAATCGGCGTCCATGCGAATGATGGCGACGTCCTCGGGCAGCATCTGGTGCAGCGCGTCCTCAATCTGCTGCGTGCCCAGGCCCATTTTTGCCAGGTAGCGGCTGCCGCATTTGGGGCAACGACTCGTGGGTTTCGGATAGGGCTGCACGCGCCAGGACGAACCGCAGGTGTGGCATTGCAGCGTGTGCGTGCGCTCGTGATACGTGAGCGCGGTGGAACAATGATTGCAGGTAGGGACGCATCCGCACTCGCGGCACATCAAAAACGGCGCAAAACCGCGACGGTTGTGCAGCAGCACGGCCTTCTCGCGGCGCTCGACCACGCGTTCCAAGCCTTCCATCAGTGGTTTTGAGAACATGGAGCGGCTGCCGTGCGAAAACTCGCGGCGCAGGTCGGCAATGCGGACCGTGGGCAACACGGCGTGTCCCGGGCGCTCGGGCATCTCGACGCGTGTCCAGGTGGCACCGTTGTACGTGCCGCGGCGGCAGCGGTCGAGGGCCTCTGCAGAAGGCGTGGCCGAACCCAACACGAGTGGACAGCGATAGCGGCGCGCCATCTCGGCAGCGACCTCGCGAGCATGATAGCGCGGGCTGGAACCCTGCTTGTAGCTGGTCTCGTGCTCCTCGTCGATGATGATAAGGCCTAAGTCGCAGAGCGGACAAAAGAGCGCCGAGCGGGCGCCCACGACCACGCGCGCGGCACCGCTGGCGACCATGTCCCACTGGTCCAGGCGCTCGCCGGCAGAAAGGCGCGAGTGGAAGACCGCAACCGTCTCGCCAAAGCGCGAGCGGAAGCGGCCGACGGTTTGGGCCGTCAGCGAGATCTCGGGCACAAGCACGCAGGCCGAACGGCCGGCCGCCAGCACGCGTTCAATCGCCGAGAGGTAGACCTCAGTTTTGCCGGAACCGGTGACGCCATCGACAAGGACAACGTCGCCGTGAGCGTCAAGGCGGGCGCGCTCAATTTGCGCAAGCGCCTGCTGCTGGCCGTTCGTGAGCGCGACCGGGGCCTTGCCGCTTGCCGAGGACAGCGTGGTCTGCTCGCTGCAGCCACGCCAGGCGCGGCGCTCCTCCACCAGCACGACGCCGCGTTTTTCGAGCGCCTTGATGGTCGCCGACATGTTGTTGTAGAGCAGGTTGAGATCGCGCGTCGTGACCGGGCCGCATTGGAGCGCCTCGATGAGCTGACGCTGGCGAACCGCGGTCTTGGGCGGCGTGTAGTCGAAGCCCTCGGGCGTGAGCATGACCCAGCGATTTTGGATAGGCTTGACGGCGGGGCGCTCAACCGTCCACACGCCGTCATCGCCCTTGACCACGCGCGGACTTCCACCCGGGGGCAAGAACAAACGCAGGCACTCGGAAAGCGTCGCGACATACTCGCGGCTCATCCAGCGTGCGATACGGGCAGCCTCGACAGTAAAGAGCGGTTTGCTGAGGATAGCCTCGATGGGCTTGATGCGTGCGGGGTCGAGGGCGATGTTGCCTTGTAGGTCGCCCAGCTCAGGCGCAATGTCGACAATATAGCCCGCGGCGGCACGGTTACCAAAGTGGACCAGGACCGTTGATCCGATCTGCGCTTCGCTAGAAAGGGGTTGAGGAATGCCATAGGCAAACGGCTCGGACAGCGCACGCGTCGGGATGTCGAGAACCACGCTCGCATAGGCGGCGATGGGCTCAGGTGCAGGCTTAGGCTGAGCCGAGGCAGCGGCAGGCACTGGCTTCACCGGAACCTCCTCCGGTTCCGGCGAACCAAACAGCGACAGTTGCTCGGCCATGGCCCCAGCACCTCCCATCCCATTCGTCTTCAGAAACAAGAGCCCCGCTCGGGTGAACGGGGCTCAGATACGTGCGTTTACGCGGCTGCTACAGCGCCATCGTGCGGGCGCGGTCGATGCGCGCCAAGCAGTCGTCGCGGCCGACGAGTGCCATGGTCTCGCCCAGCGGAGGGCTCACCATGTTGCCACAGACGGCGACGCGCACAGCCTGGAACACCACGCGCTTCTTGAGGTCCATCTGCTCGGGCAGCGGCTCAAGCGCGGCGTCGATGTTGGCAGCCGTCCACTCGTCCACGCCCTCGAGCGCGGCCTTGGCGGCATCCAGAATGGCACCCATGCCCTCCTTGGCCAGGCCCTTGTTGACGGACTCCTCGTCATACTCGAGCGTCTCGGCCGTAGCGAAAATGGGAGCGGCGACGGTCACGGCGTCGGCCGGCATCTTGGTGCGCGGCTTAACGATGGCGGCAAGTGCGTCGATCCAATCCTCGCCGTACTCGACATTACCCTCGATGAGACCCGCCTCATGCAGCTCGGGAACCATGATCTCGTCGGCAAACTGAGCATCGGACATGCCATTGATGTACTCGGCGTTGACCCAGTCGAGCTTCTTGGGGTCGAAGGTCGCCGGGTTCTTGGAGATGCGGTCGAGCGAGAACTTGCTGGCCAGAACATCGCGCGGGATGATCGTGGTCTCGCCGTCGAGCGACCAGCCGAGCAGCGCCAGGTAGTTGACGAAGGCGTCGGACAGGTAACCGGCGTCGCGGTACTCCTCCACCGAGGTGGCGCCGTGGCGCTTGGAGAGCTTTTTGCCGTCGGCGCCCAGGATCATGGAGATGTGAGCGAACGTGGGCACGGGAGCGCCGAGGGCCTCGTAGACCATGACCTGACGCGGGGTGTTGGACAGGTGATCGTCGCCGCGGATGACGTGGGTGATCTTCATCATGGCGTCATCGACGACGGTCGCGAAGTTGTACGTGGGCGTGCCATCGGAGCGGAAGATGACAAAGTCGTCGAGCTCCTTGGCGTCGAAGGTCACCTCGCCGTGGACGGCGTCGTGGATAACGACGTCGCCGCGGTCCTCGGGCACCTTGATGCGCAGGACGTAGGACTCGCCGGCCTCGATGCGACGGCGGGCCTCCTCGGGATCAAGATCGCGGCAACGGCGCTGATAGCCCTGGAAGGGGTCCTTGCGCTCCTGCGCGGCCTTGCGGTCGGCATCGAGCTGCTCCTTGGTGCAGAAGCAGGGATAGGCCTTGCCCTCGTCCCAAAGCTTCTGGGCGGCCTGCTTGTACAGGTCCAGGCGCTCGGTCTGGGCGTAGGGGCCAAAATCGCCGCCCACCTCGGGACCCTCGTCCCAGTCCAGGCCCAGCCAACGCATGGCGCGCAGGATGATCTGCGTGTTCTCGTCGGTGGAGCGGGTGGGGTCGGTGTCGTCGATGCGCAGGATGAACGTGCCGCCGTTTGCGCGGGCGAAAGCCCAGTTATAGATAGCGGTGCGGGCGCCGCCAATGTGCAGCTTGCCCGTCGGTGAGGGTGCAAAGCGGACGCGAACGTCTGATGCCATGGAAATCTCCTCGATTGCAGGATGGATGTCTAACCGCATCAGTATAAAGCATCAAAGCAACCTCCGCACAAAGGGCACTGACCTACTCATTGGGGACAGACTTAAACCTTGATTATCAACTTCATCCGAACACCTCCCACATTCATCCGCACATGTGCGGATGAATGTGGGAACCCGATACCCTGAGGGCCGGACCGGCCGGCCCCGGGAGATCGGAGGACGGCATGTCCGGAAAGAGGAAGAAGGGTTCCGAGAAGGCGGTCCCGAGGGCCTACGGAAGGCTCACGAGGCACGAGCGGGACACGGTCCAGAGGATGCTGGAGCGCAGGGCCTCGTGCAGGGAGATCGCGAGGGAGCTGGGCAGGTCGCCCTCGACGGTGAGCGCCGAGGTGGCGTCGCACAGGTTCGTGACGGCGCCGAAGTCCAGGCGCGGCGAGCGCGTGGACGCCTCCGCCGACCTGTC
>CAJMRD010000046.1 GCA_905215725.1 uncultured bacterium
GTTATATCAAGCGTGGCGGCAAGGTCTGGATCAAGATCTTCCCCGACAAGCCCGTCACCAAGAAGGCCCTGGGCACCCGTATGGGTTCCGGTAAGGGCGCGCCCGAGTACTGGGTGGCCGTGGTGAAGCCCGGCCGCGTGATGTTCGAGATCGCCGGCGTCTCCGAGGAGGTCGCCCGCGAGGCCCTGCGCCTGGCCAGCCACAAGCTGCCCGTCAAGTGCAAGATCGTCAAGCGTGAAGAGACCGAGAAGGGTGGTGAAGCGTAATGAAGGCCAATGAAGTTCGTAAGATGTCCGCCGCCGAGCTGGAGAGCAAGCTGGTGGACCTGAAGAAGGACCTGTTCAACCTGCGCCTTCAGCACGCCACCAATCAGCTGGATAACCCCATCCGCATCGCGGAGGTTAAGAAGGATATCGCCCGAGTCAAAACCATCATCCGCGAGCAGCAGCTCGCCGGCCGCTAAGAGGAGGAACTAAGACATGGAAAACAGAACTTCTTCCCGCAAGACCAGAGTCGGCCTGGTGGTTTCGGACAAGATGGACAAGACCGTTGTGGTCGCCATCGCCGACCGTGTGGCCCACCCTCTGTATAAGAAGATCGTCAAGAGAACCTATAAGCTGAAGGCCCACGATGAGCTCAACCAGTGTGGCGTGGGCGACCGCGTGCGCGTGATGGAGACCCGCCCCCTGTCCAAGGACAAGCGCTGGCGCGTGGTTGAGATCATCGAGAAGGCGAAGTAAGAAGGAGGTGCCAGTATGATTCAGGAAGAAAGCTATCTGAAGGTTGCCGACAACACCGGCGCCAAGGAGATCAAGACCATCCGCGTACTGGGCGGCTCCAAGCGTAAGTTTGGCAACATCGGCGACGTGATCGTCGCCTCCGTGCGCAAGGCCGCCCCCGGCGGCCAGGTCAAGAAGGGCGATGTGGTCAAGGCCGTTATCGTCCGTAGCAAGCAGGGCCTGCGCCGTGACGACGGTTCCTACATCCGTTTCGATGAGAACGCCGCCGTTATCGTTATGGCCGACAAGAGCCCCAAGGGCACCCGTATCTTTGGACCCGTCGCTCGCGAACTCCGCGACGCCGGCTACACCAAGATCCTGTCCCTGGCTCCCGAATCGCTGTAAGGAGGTTTTAGAATGAATAATCTTCATGTTAAAACCGGCGACAACGTGATGATCATCTCTGGCAAGGACAAGGGCAAGACCGGTAAGGTTCTGCAGACCAGCCCCAAAGAGGGTAAGGTCATTGTCGAAGGCCTGAACATGGTTACCAAGCACGTCAAGCCGCGCCGTCAGGGCGAGCAGGGCGGCATCGTTAAGGCCGAAGGCGCTATCTACGCCTGCAAGGTCATGCCCGTTTGCCCCAAATGCGGCAAGGCCACCCGTGTGGGCCATTCCGTTAAGGATGGCAAGAACGTCCGTATCTGCCGCAAGTGCGGTGCTGAACTGTAAGGGAGGAGTTAATTATGGCACGTTTGAAAGAACAGTATGTCAATGAGATCGCTCCGGCCCTGAACAAAAAGTTCGGCTACAAGAGCGTGATGCAGATTCCCAAGCTGGATAAGGTCATCATCAACGTGGCTGCCGGCGAGGCAAAAGAGAACGTCAAGGTTATCGATGCTATCGTCGCTGACCTGGGCCAGATCACCGGCCAGAAGGCCGTTGTCTGCAAGGCCAAGAAGAGCGTTGCAAACTTCAAACTGCGCCAGGGCATGCCCATCGGCGCAAAGGTCACCCTGCGTGGTGAGCGTATGTACGAGTTCGTTGACCGCCTGTTCAACGTTGCTCTGCCCCGTGTCCGCGACTTCCGCGGCATTAACGGCAACAGCTTCGACGGCCGCGGCAACTACGCCTTCGGTCTGAAGGAGCAGATCATCTTCCCGGAAATCGACTTTGATAAGGTCGATGCAGTCCGCGGCATGGATATCTGCTTCGTCACCACCGCTAAGACGGACGAGGAAGCCAAGGAGCTGCTGAAGGCTCTGGGCGCTCCGTTCGCCAACTGATCAGGGAGGAACAACGAATGGCAAAAACTTCTATGAAGATCAAGCAGCAGCGTCCTGCCAAGTTCTCCACCCGTGAATACAACCGTTGCAAGATTTGCGGCCGTCCGCATGCTTACCTGCGTAAGTATGGCGTCTGCCGTATCTGCTTCCGCGAGTTGGCCTATAAGGGCGAGATCCCCGGCGTCAAGAAGGCGTCCTGGTAATCTGCTTTCTTCACTGTAAGGGAGCGTTTGCTCCCATAACGAAACATCAACAACAAATTTATCACAACCTAAGGAGGTTAGTGGCATGCAAATCACCGATCCTATCGCGGACCTGCTCACTCGCATCCGCAACGCCAGCACTGCCAAACACCCTTCCGTGGACGTTCCTGCTTCCAACCTGAAGAAGGCAATCTGCCAGATCCTGGTTGATGAGGGCTACATCAAGGGTATGAAAGTCACCGACGACGGCAAGCAGGGTGTTATCACCCTGACCCTCAAGTATCAGGAAAATGGTGCTCCGGTCATCGACGGCCTGAAGCGCGTTTCCAAGCCGGGTCTGCGCATTTACACCAACTGCGAAGATATGCCTAAGGTCATGAAGGGCCTGGGCACCGCAATCATCTCCACTTCCAAGGGCGTCATGACTGACAAGGCTGCTCGCGCAGCTCATGTCGGCGGTGAAGTGCTCGCCTTTGTGTGGTAAGAAAGGGGCATAAGACAATGTCGAGAATTGGAAGAAAACCCATCGTCATTCCCGCGGGCGTGGAAGTGAAGGTCGACGAGGCCGATCACGCCATCACCGTGAAGGGCCCCAAGGGTACCCTGCATTCCAAATTCCATCCCCTGATGACCGTTAAGGTCGAGGGCAATGAGATTTTGGTTACCCGCCCCAATGACGAGAAGGAGGCACGTAGTCTCCATGGCCTGACCCGCACCAACATCCACAACATGGTTGTCGGTGTTACCGAAGGCTTCCGCAAGGACCTGGAGATCCAGGGCGTTGGCTACCGCTGCGCAAAGCAGGGCAGCAAGCTGGTCCTGACCCTGGGCTTCTCTCACCCGGTTGAGGTTGCAGAAACCGAGACCATCAAGATCGAAGTCAAGGATGCTCTGCATTTCAGCATCCTGGGCAGCGACAAGCAGGAAGTCGGCCAGTTTGCGGCCGAAGTCCGCAGCAAGCGCCCGCCTGAGCCGTACAAAGGCAAGGGCATCCGCTATGTCGGCGAGTTTGTCATCCGTAAGGAAGGCAAAGCCGGCAAGGGCAAATAATAGGAGGGGAGAAACATTATGGTCAATAAGGCTGATAAGAACGAAGCTCGTCTTCGCCGTCACCGCCGCGTCCGCGGCAAGATCAGCGGCACTGCCGAGCGTCCTCGTCTGGATGTTTTCCGCTCTGCCAAGCACATCTACTGCCAGGTGATCGACGATGAAGCTGGTGTTACGCTGGCTTCCGCCTCCACCCTGGAAAAGGACTTTGAGGACTACGGCGGCAACTGCGACGCTGCCAAGAAGGTTGGCGAGCGCATCGCCAAGAAGTGCCTTGAAAAAGGCATTACCGAAGTGGTCTATGACCGCGGCGGTTTCGTATACCACGGCCGTGTTAAGGCACTTGCTGAAGGTGCCCGTGAAGCCGGCCTGAAACTGTAAGGAGGGAGAAGATACAATGGCCATGCAGAGAAACAGAGAACAAGATGACGGCATGATCACCAAGGTCGTCTCCATCAACCGCGTTTCCAAGACCGTTAAGGGCGGCCGCGTTATGAAGTTCGCTGCCCTGATCGTTGTTGGCGACGGCAAGGGCAACATCGGTTACGGCGTTGGCAAGTCCGGCGAAGTTCCCGAGGCTATCCGCAAGGGTGAAGGCGCCGCCAAGAAGAACATGCACAAGGTTGCCATGAAGGGCACCACCATCCCCCACGAGATCGTTGGCGTGTATGGTGCAGGCCGCGTTCTGATGCGTCCCGCTGCCCCCGGTACCGGCGTTATCGCCGGCGGCCCGGTCCGTGCTGTTCTGGAATGCGCTGGCATCAAAGACATTCGTACCAAGAGCCTGCGTTCCAATAACCCCATCAACGTTACCGCTGCCACTTTTGCTGGTCTGTGCGGCCTGACCGACGCCGAGAGCGTCGCAGCCAAGCGCGGCAAGACTGTTGCGGAAATCCTGGGCTAAGGAGGGCGCTACAATGGAAAAAGTTACGATTCGTCTGGCCAAGAGCCTGATCGGCCGCGGCAAAGAGCAGATCGCCGTTGCGCACTCCCTGGGCCTGAACCGCCCCGGTGAGGTTACCGAGCAGCCCGACAACGCGGCTACCCAGGGCAAGATCGCCAAGATCGCTCACCTGGTCGTCGTGACCAAGGGCTAATGCAAGGAGGTGCAAGCATGAAACTTCACGAACTGAAAGCTTCCGCCGGCGCCCGTAAGGCCGTGACCCGCAAGGGCCGCGGTGCTGGTTCCGGCAACGGCAAGACCGCTGGCTTCGGCCACAAGGGCCAGAAGGCCCGCAGCGGCGTCAAGAAGGCTGGCTTCGAAGGCGGCCAGATGCCTCTGCAGCGTCGTCTGCCGAAGCGCGGTTTCAACAACATTTTCGCAACCAAGTATGTTACCATCAAGGTGTCTGACCTCGAGAAGTTCGAGGCCGGTGCTACCGTTGATACCGAGGCCCTGCTGAAGGCCGGCATCATCTCCAAGACGCTGGACGGCGTCAAGGTGCTGGGCAATGGCGAGCTGACCAAGGCTCTGAATGTCAAGGTCGCTGCTTATACAGCCTCCGCCAAGGAAAAAATCGAGAAAGCAGGCGGGAAGGCTGAGGTGATGTAAGGTGCTGGAAACCTTCCGTAACGCATGGAAGATTGAAGATCTGCGCAAGCGTCTTCTGTTCACCCTTCTGATCCTCGTCCTGTTCCGTCTCGGCTGTGCGCTCCCTGTGCCGTACATCAGCGCAGGCGCACTTACCTCGATGTTCGCCGGCGGCAACGGCGATATGCTGGAGTACCTGAACATGATGAGCGGCGGCGCTCTGAGCGAATGCACGTTGTTCGCCCTGGGTGTGCAGCCCGCCATCAATGCCTCCATCATTATGCAGCTGCTGGCGGTAGCCATTCCGTATCTGGAAAACCTCGCCAAGGAAGGTGAGGAGGGCCAGCGCAAGATGCGCCGCATCACCAACTATGTTGGCGCGGGCATCGGTTTGATGCTGTCCATCGGCTACTACTTCATCATCCGCAATATGGGCGCTCTGTCCTACACGGAGGGCTTTGCGGGCATCTTCAGCGCAGTCGTTATCGTGCTGTCCTTCACGGCGGGCTCTCAGCTCTGCACCTGGATGGGCAACCAGATCGACTCCAAGGGTATCGGCAACGGTCTCTCGCTGATGATCTTCGCAGGCATCGTGGCCCGCTGGTCCAGCATCTACACTGCTACGACCAACATCCTGGCCCGCGCCCAGAACGGTGAGCCGTTCTTCTACATCATGCTGCCCCTGCTGGTCGTCCTGGCTCTGGTCGCTGTGGTCTTCGTCGTCATTCTGACGAACGCGGAACGCCGCATTCCGGTCCAGTATGCCAAGCGCGTTATGGGCCGCAAGATGTACGGCGGTCAGGCCAGCTACATCCCCATCAAGGTCAACATGACCGGCGTTATGCCCATCATCTTTGCCTCGACGCTGTGCAGCCTGCCCGGTCTGATCTTCCGGTTCATCAATCTGGATGCTTCCTCGCATCCGGCGCTGTACGCTTTCTTCAGCGTGTTCAACTACAACAGCGCTCTTTACCTCATCGTTTACGTGCTGCTGATCGTTGCGTTCAACTACTTCTACGTTGCGATCCAGTACAACCCCGTGGACATTGCCAACCAGCTCCGTAAGAACAACGGCACCATCCCCGGCATCCGTCCGGGCAAGCCCACCAGCGATTTCATCACGAAGACCCTGTCCAAGATCACTCTGATCGGCGCGGTCTTCCTGGCCATCGTGGCAGGCTTCCCCATCATCCTCGGCAACATCACCGGCACCTCCATCCAGCTGGGTGGTACTACGCTGCTGATCGTCGTGGGTGTGGCGCTTGAGGCCGGCCGTTCTCTGGAAGGCTATATGACCGCCCGTTACCACAAAGGGTTCTTGGAATAAGAGAAAGGGAATGTGCGATGAAACTGATCCTTTTGGGCGCCCCCGGCGCCGGCAAGGGTACCCAGGCAGAGATCCTCTGCGATAAGCTGGGCATCCCGACCATTTCCACCGGCAACATTCTGCGTGCCGCCGTCAAGGACGGCACCCCGATGGGCAAAAAGGCAAAAGGCTTTATGGACGCCGGTGCTCTGGTGCCTGACGACGTGATCGTCGGCATCGTGAAGGAGCGCCTGGCCGAGCCTGACTGCGCGAAGGGCTTTATCCTCGACGGTATGCCGCGCACGATTGCCCAGGGCGAGGCCCTGGAGCAGATGGGCGTGGAGATCGACAAGGTCGTGAACCTGATCGTTCCCGACGAGGCC
This sequence comes from uncultured bacterium, assembly GCA_905215725.1. Classification (GTDB taxonomy): domain Bacteria; phylum Actinomycetota; class Coriobacteriia; order Coriobacteriales; family Coriobacteriaceae; genus Collinsella. Next base: position 6,476 of record CAJMRD010000046.1, read on the forward strand.
ATCACCCGCCGCATGTCCGGCCGCCGCGTTTGCGCAAAATGCGGCGCCAGCTACCACATCGTCAACAAACCCAGTGCCAAAGAGGGCGTTTGTGACCGCTGCGGCGGTGAGTTGGCCATTCGCAAGGATGACGAGCCCGCCACCGTGCTGGACCATGCGGGCGCCGTCGCCGGTGCCGCCCTGGTCGCGGACACGACCGAGACCCCGCTTTCGCTCATGCACGATGCCATGACGCTCATCGGCGAGCTGCGCCGCGCCCCCGAGCTCGCTTCGGCGCCGGTCGCCGCTCTCACCCGCGACGGCTTGCTGGCCCGCGCGCTCCACGCCGAGCCCGAGCGCTCGATCGCCGTCATGCCCAATAACGAGGAGGCGGCTCTTGAGGTTTGGCCCTCACTCGACCACGCCGCTGCAGCGTTTGAGGCTGCGACCAGCGCGGATGCCGAGGCCGAGGTTGCGGATGCCAACGAAGCCAACGACGAAGCCGCCGCTTCCTCCATGCCCGAACCTGCCGCCACGCTCGACTTGGGCGACGGCAAGCCGCTGCCCGTGCTCATCCCGGAGTCCGAGCAGTTCGCCAACCGCCTGCGCAAGAATGCCCGTCTGCGCCGCAAGTGGGCCAAGCGCGAGGGCGTGAGCTGCTACCGCGTCTACGATGCCGACCTGCCCGATTACTCCGCCGCCATCGATCTGTACGAGGGCTGCCCGCAGACGCCGGGCCGCTGGCTCGTCATCGCCGAATACGCCGCGCCCAAGACCATCGACCCCGCGCTGGCCCAGGCCCGCATGCTCGACATCTTGGCCATCTCGCCGCGCATCCTTGATGTTCCGGCCGAGCACGTGCACGCCAAGGCCCGCATGCGCTCACGTGGCGGCTCGCAGTACGGTAAGCAGGGCGCCGGCAAGGGCGGCTCGGGCGAGCGCGCCAACATCGCGCGCCGTCGCCTGCCGCTCATCGAAGAAGGCGGGCTCACCTTTGCCGTCAACTTTGACGACTACCTGGATGTGGGCATCTTCCTGGATCACCGCGTCACCCGCAACCTGGTGCGCGAACACGCCAAACAGGCACGCCGCTTCCTCAATCTGTTCGCCTATACCGGCACCGCCACCTGCTATGCGGCCGACGGCGGCGTCGAGGAAACCGTGACAGTCGACCTTTCCAACACCTACCTGGACTGGGCCGAGCGCAATATGCGCCAGAACGGCTTTGTTGGTCCGCAGCATCATTTTGTGCGCGACGACGTGCTCGCCTGGATTCGCGACCAGCGCCAGACGCGCAACCGCTGGGACTTGATCTTTGTCGACCCGCCCACGTTCTCGAACTCGTCCAAGATGGGCCGCCGCACCTGGGATGTCCAGCGCGACCATGTTGAGCTTTTGGCCGGCGTATCTCGCCTGCTTGCACAGGGCGGACATGCCATCTTTAGCTGCAACCTGCGCGGCTTCCGCCCCGAAACGCGCAAGCTCGCGCGCGCGGGCGTCGTGCTGGAGAACATTACGGCACAGACCATCCCCGAGGACTTCGCGCGCAACCAGAAGGTGCACCACTGCTATATCGTGCGCCGACTGCCCATCGAGGACGCCATGGCCGAGGTCGGCTTTAGCGCCGAGGAGATTGCCGAGCGAACCGAGGAGCTGCGCAACCCCGAGGCGCGCAAGCCTCGTGCAGCAGCGCCCGCGCCCACGCAGGCCGGCAACGGCAAATCAAACTTTGCCGGCAAACCCTCCCCTGCCGGCAAGTCCAAAAAGAAGAAGTTCTACGCCAGCAAGCCCAAGGGCAAATAACAAAGTTGCGGTGGAATATGGACTGTTTGGCCGCCAAATAGGCCATTTCCGTCCGTATTTCACCGCAACTCATATTGGGACGGTGGTTGGCGATCTAGCCTTGGGTGACCAATCGGTAACCGATGCCCACGTGTGTTTGGATATAGCGCGGGTGCGCGGGGTCGGACTCGATCTTCTTGCGCAGCGTGCCCATAAAGACGCGCAGGCTCGCCAGGTCGCTCTTAGTTGCCGTGCCCCAAATCTCGTGCAGGATAAACTGGTGCGTTAGTACCTTGTCGGCGTTATGTGCCAGCAGGCACAAGAGCTTGTACTCAATCGGCGTCAGATGCAGCTCCTCGCCATCCATCGTGGCAATGCCGGCATCAAAGTCGATATGCAGCTCACCGGTATCGAACGAGCCCTCGGAGGCAACACCACCCGTTTGCGCATACGAAAGGCGCCTGAGCGTCGTGCGAATGCGTGCAAGCAGTTCCTCGACCGAAAACGGCTTGGTCAGGTAGTCATCGGCGCCGGCATCGAGCGCGCGAATCTTGTCCGCGTCCTCGCTGCGCGCCGAGACCACGATGATCGGCATGCCCGACCATGCGCGCACCGACTCCACCACCTTGACGCCGTCCATATCGGGCAGGCCCAGATCGAGTAGCACGATGCTCGGTGCCTGCGATGAGGCGGCGGCGATGGCGGCATGGGCGGTCTCCACGGCCATATGACGCAAGCCGTGCGCCTCGAGCGCGGCAACAATAAGGTTGCGGACGGCGGGATCGTCCTCAACGACCAAGATGAGCGGTTTTACGGCAGAGTTCGGCACAGCGCTACTCCTTATCAAACGAAACGTCGGCGACGGGAAGCTCAATCGTAAAGACCGAGCCGTGCGGGTCCGCCGCGGCAACCTCTATGCTACCGCCATGCGCCAGCGCAATGGAGCGGCAGAGCGAAAGACCCAGGCCCACGCTGCGATGGCTGTCGGCAAGACCGTGGTTGGCGGTGTAGAACGACTCAAAGATGCGCTCGCGGTCCTCGGGCGCAATGCCCGGGCCGTCATCGGCCACCGAGCACACTACGCGTCCATCGTCGACGCCAATCGAGATCACGATGTGCGAGCCTGCGGGTGTATAGGTGATGGCGTTGTTCACCAGATTGACCACCAGCTGCACCATCAGGCGCGCATCGACGTTGACGAGCGCCGGCTCGTCGCACGCCACCACCTTAAGGTCGTGCTCGCGCACGGCAGGGTTCACGTGGCGCAGCGCCTCCTCGACGATATCGTCCATGAGCTCGAGCGTGGTCGACAGGCGCATACCGCCACCCTCGAGCTTGGTGATAGCGAGCAGATTCTCGACGGTGGCGTTGAGCCATTGCGCATCCGAGCGAATGGACAGGAGCAGGCCGCGGCGCGTCTGGGCGTCGAGCACGGCGGTGCCGGTCGAGCCCTGGTCGAGCAGCACATCGGCATTGCCCGAAATACTGGTGAGCGGCGTGCGCAGGTCGTGCGAGATGGAGCGCAGCAGGTTGGCGCGCAGCTGCTCATTTTTGGCAAGCACCGCCGCCTCCTCGCGGGCCTCCATGGCGCGGGCGCGGTCGAGCGCCAGCTCGCCTTCGCTCACGATGGCATCGGCAAGTGTCCGCTCCTCATGCGTCAGCACGTCGGGCTCGGCAACGATAGCCAGCACGCCCACTACCGAGGCGGGATCGCCCGAGCGGACGAAGCCGTCGCCCGTGCGAACCGTCAGGTAGATGCCATAAAACGCCGAGCCGCCAAACGTGGCATCGAGCGGCGTTCCCACATAGGCGGACGCCGAGAGCCGCGGCGGCATCTGCGGCGCCAGTTCATGCACCGGTGCGGCATCGCCCACGGCCGTGTATGTCGCACGCGGCAGCAGGTCATCGCCCTCGGCGTCGGCGCTGTACCACACGACCGGACAGCCCGAAAGACGCGCCAGCTGCGTGGCCATGGCGTGAACGATCTGCTGCTCGTCGGCGCACCGCTGCAGCATGCGGTTGGTCTCGAGCACCATATGCGTGCGGCGGTCGCTGGCGGCAGCCTGTGCCAAGGCGCGGCGCAGGGCCAACGCAATCGAGCTCGACACAAGCGAGACCACGAACATGATGAAGAACATGCCGGGATAGCCGCGGTCGATAAGCGACAGCGAGTAGCGCGGGTCGACAAACAAGAAGTTGTAGAGCGCCACGGCGGCAGCCGAGCTCAGCAAGCAATACAGGCGACTCCAGGTAAAGAATGCGCACAGCTGAACGGCGAACACATAGACGATCATGATGCTCGGCGCGAGACCCGGATGGTCGAGCAGCGCGCCCACAATCGTCGCCGCGACCAGCAGTCCCACCGATACGCAGGCGTCATACAGAGGAGTGCGGCGCGTCAGCGTTGTGCGCCGCCACCAAAAGTTATCGGCAATATCGCTGTCCGTACGGACGTCCATCAGCGCCCCGCCCCTCTCTCAAAAACAAAAACCACCACAGGGGACAGGCACCTTTGTGGTGGTTTCCCTTGTGGTGGTTCCAAGTGTATAGCCTTTGCAACCGGCGGTCGCTAGACAAACAACACGTGCGCGAGCAGCGCGCAAACGCACGCCGCGACAAGCAGCGTAACCACGATCGAGATCACGCGGTCGGCCATGTCCATGTTGGCGCGATTCGTAAAGAACCGATCTTCGGCGGCGTCGACGCGCGCCTCACGCACCATTTCGACCACCGCCTCACGGCCATCGAGCGCCTTTGTATCCATGTTTACCTCCCCGGCCTCAATCTTGTCCATCGAAAACCAACTCCATGCAGCCTGTCGGCGACTACGGCCGCTCGTTGGGGGCCAGGCGCTGCATCTTATTCACAGCCTTGAACTTGGTGAACAGCGGCACGTACTCAAAGCTCACGTTGGAGTTCTCCAGGCCGTACCAACGCGCGGGCGTGCCGGCGGCGCGGCGGATGATGTACTTGAGCGTGATGGCCGTACGCTCGCTCGGCTCCACATCGCTTTCGGGCGCCAGAAGCTTACGGATCAGGACGAACTTGAACGTGCCGATGTTACCCGGATCCTTGTAGACCGAGTAGTCATGCGTCTGCGCCGGCAGCTCGCCGGTGGCAGCCAGGTCCTGAACGACCTGACGCAGATAGGCATTGACGCGCTGGTTGATCTTGTAGCCCAGGTACAGATGCACGCGGAACACGTAGTCGGTGCCGAACGTCTCGACCGAATAGGCAAAGGTATGCGGCTCGTCCATGGTCTCGACATTCACAAACCACCAGGCGTGAGCACGCTTGGGATGCTTGTCCAAGATCGAGTAGACGATATCACGGTCGATGTAATCGGTATGGGTGTCCTTGGTCAGGTACACGATGTTGTCGCTCATGCGCTCATAACGATCGTCGTCGCGCAGGCGCTTGAGCTGCGGCAGGTAGCTGCGCAGCGGCAGCAGCGTAAACTGGCGCTGCTCGACCGCCGTGCCGTTGTACCAGCACACCATAATGCCCATGATGAGTGCAGCCATGAGGATGGTGAAGTAGCCGCCGTGGAAGAACTTGGTGAGCGAGCTCACGAAGAAGAAGCCTTCGAGCAAAAGGAAGAAGGCCGCGAAGATCCACGGAGCAACCTTGAGCTTGCGCTCCTCGTGCAGGTAGAAGAAGAGCAGCAGCGTGGTGCACATCATAGTCAGCGTAATGGCAAGGCCGTAGGCGGCTTCCATATGCGCCGAGTTCTGGAACAGCAGCACCACGATGACGCAGCCCACGAGCATGACGTTGTTGACCATGGGGATGTAGAGCTGGCCCTTGGTCTCGGCAGGGTAGAAGACCTGCATGTGCGGCATGAGGTCCAGGCGGCTGGCCTCGGACACCAGCGAGAATGCGCCGGTGATGAGCGCCTGCGAGGCGATGATGGCCGCAACGGTGGAAAGGCCGACGGCAAACGGGCGCAGGCCCGGGGCGAGCATCTGGTAGAACGGGTTGAGATCGGCAATGCCCATGAGCTCGGGGTTGGCAGCGTTGTTCATAAGCCAAGCGCCCTGGCCCATATAGGAAAGCAGCAGGCAGCACTTAACGAACGGCCAGGTAGCGTAGATGTTGCCGCGGCCGACGTGGCCCATGTCGGAGTAGAGCGCCTCGGCACCGGTGGTGGCGAGGAAGCAGCTGCCCAGAATCATGATGCCCGCGTGGTTGTTGGGGCTCAGCAAAAAGGCGATGCCGCGCAGCGGGTTGAGGCACAGCAGCACGGCGGGGTGCTGGAAGACAAAGAACAGACCCGTGCCGCCCAGGAACAGGAACCACAGCGTCATGATGGGGCCAAAGGCGTGACCGATCTTGGCCGTACCGATGCGCTGTACCAAGAAGAGCGCGATGATGATGGCAAGCGTAATGGCGACGACGCGGCCCTGATCATCGCCCAGCACGGCATGGACCGCCGGGATGGTGCGCAGGCCCTCGATGGCCGTGGTAACGGTAACGGCCGGCGTCAGGATGCCGTCGGCGAGCAGCGCGGCGCCACCCAGCATGGCGGGGATGATGAGCCATTTACCGCAGCGCTTAACCAAGCTGTACAGGGCAAAGATGCCGCCCTCACCATGGTTATCGGCGCGCAGCGAGATGAGCACATACTTGATGGTGGTCAGCAGCGTGACCGTCCACACGACAAGGGAGAGCGCGCCAAGCACGAACTCCTCCGTCACGCTCCCGATGCCGCCGTTGCCGGCAACGAGCGCCTTGGTTACATACATAGGGCTGGTGCCGATATCGCCGTACACCACACCCAGCGTGACGAGCATCGCCGAGATGCTCACAGGAATCGCAGCGTGCGAGGCTGCCTCCTTGGCCTTTTGTTCCATAAGCCGGTTTCCTCCCAACTTTAACGTTCGAGGGGATTATAGGTAATCGGCCCATGTTTTAATGCACTGTTTTCCCAGCTAGATAAACATTTATACGGCCTTTAGGCCACCACGGCGATATGGAATGTGCCAAAGGGACTGTCCCTTTGGCACATCGCCGCATTCGTTACTTGCCGAGCCAGTTTTTGAACCACCACTCCATGGAACGGCTCATCTCGGCCATAAAGGGGCTCGTGTGCTTGCGGGTGTAGATATCCACCACGCGCTCGCCTACCTCGCGGGCATGCGGACGGAACATCGCGTCCATCTCGGCCACCTGCGCGTCCATAGTCGCAGCATCGGCGCGGCAGTAGCGCTCCTCGTGCACCAGGTTCACCACGGGATGCGCAATGGCCGGACGCTCCTTACGGGGCGTGCCGATGATGAGCATCGACAGCGGCATGGTATAGGGCGGCAGATCGAGCAGCTCGGCAACTTCTTCGGCGTTCTCCACGATGTCGCCAATGTAGCAGCTTCCCAGCCCCAGGGCCTCGGCGGCAACCACGGCGTTTTGCGCGGCGATCACGGCGTCCTGGGCCGCGATGGCAAAGTCGCCCAAACCCGGCGCGCGGCGGGGCGCCTTACCCGTGCGCTCGACAAACTCGGGCTCAAAGCAGCCCACGTGCTCAAACAGATCGATCCACTTGGCATAATCGACCACAAATATAAGTGCCCAGGGCGCCTTGGCGATCATGGGCTGGTGGTCGCACAGGTCGACCAGGCGGTCGAGCGTTGCCTGCTCGCGGATGCTCACGATGGAATACATCATCATGGCGCCCGCCGACGGCGCACGGCTCGCCGCATGCAGAATCGCCGTCCGCTGCTCGTCGGTCACCGCCACGGGGCGGTCGTCGTCATCACGCGCGAAGGCACGCGTGGAGGAACGGTGCTCCAACGTGTCCAGCACCGCATTGCCCGTCGTCTCGACCGGATAGCCGCACGTATCCACGCCTGCAGCTCCGCCGCAGCACTCGGCACCCGTCATACAAACCCGCTCGCTCATCGCCCTACCCTCGCCAATTCTTTAAGAAGCCTTTACGTTTCCGTGTAATTCCCGTCCATTATCGCGCAGGTCGCCACTACATTGCGCCACACCGCCACACGTGCGCGTTAATATGGCTGGTTGTTGTGCGCAGACACCAATTGCAGCGCATATCTTGGTAACAATCGGGTAAACCCCCGCTTTCGTACGTTTTAGTTTGTGAGGAGTCTCAGCATGTTCGCTGCCGCCATCTCGCTCGTCGGTCTTGCGGCGACCGTCTACCTTGTCTTGCGCGAGGCCAAGGCCATTCGCGCTCAGTCGGGCACCGTTGCCAAAAGCGCTCTTGGGTGGAGCGTCGCCTTCGGTCTTTTCCAGGTCTTTTTGACCATTTGGGGCGCCATTGGCCTCGTCGCCCAAAACGAGCCGCTCGCCTTTGTGATGCTCATCCTGACCAACGCCATCCTCACCGGCTGCGCCTGGGCCAGCATCGCACGTGACCGCATCGCCCCGCGCGTCCTTGCGTTCGCCGCGCCCGACGCCCCCGCCCCCACCGGCAAGCTCGCCCGCCTGCGCGGCGCCTTTGTGGGCAAACCGCTCGTCGCCGCCGTCCTGTGCCTGCTGCTCGCCGGCGTCTTTGCACTGCTGGGCATGGAGGTCTCGTCCAACCACGACTTTACCTGGGTCTACCCCCTGTGCATCCTGCTCGAGTGGGCCATCATCACCACGCTCATGACCGGCCTGTTCTTCCTGTTCCAGCGCCATGGCGCAGCTCCGGCCGTCCTGGCCTTTGCCCTCTTTGTCCTGGGCATTGCCGAGTTCTTCGTCATCACGTTTAAATCCATGCCCATCCAGCCGGGCGACCTTTCGGCCATCTCCACCGCCGCCGCGGTCGCCGGCAACGGCTACACCTTCTCCATCTCGCTGTTCTGCGTGCTGTCCATGGGCTTTACCGCCATCGCCATGCTGCTGTGCGAGTACGCCGGCCTGGTGGCACCGCACCGTCAGAAGGGTGCCGTCAACGCCAAGCGCATGCTGCTCACCAACCTGCTCGTGGCAGTGCTGTGCCTGGGCGGCGTGACCGCACACGTCACGCTCATCGACTACTACAACACCCTCGGCATCACCGTCTACACCTGGCGCCCGCTCGAGAGCTACTGGCGCGAGGGCTACCTGCCCGCTTTCATTAGCGCAGCGCAGTCCATCAAGCCGCCCAAACCCGCCGGCTACTCCGTCGACGATGCCAAGGCCACGCTCAAAAAGTACGCCAAGACCTACGACAAGTCCGACGCTGCCAAGAGTGACGAGCGCACCGCCGCAAAGGAGCAGTTCGACAGCGAGAAGCCCACGGTCATCGCCATCATGAACGAGACCTTCTCGGATCTGTCAATCTACCAGAACATGCGCGCCGGCTACGAGGGTCCGCAGTACTTTAAGAGCCTGTCCAACTGCCTCAGCCGCGGCAAGCTCTACGTGAGCGCCTACGGCGGCGGCACGGCCAATACCGAGTTTGAGTTTATGACCGGCAACTCCATGGCCAACCTGGGCTCGGGCGTGTACCCCTACACCATCTACAACATGGAAACGACCGGGAACCTGGCAGAGCAGTTCAAGTCGCTCGGATATTCCACCACCGCCATGCACCCCAACCACGCGACCAACTGGAACCGCGAGAACGTGTACAAGGACTTTGGCTTTGACCAGTTCCTGTCCATCGACGACTTCCAGGGAGCCGACACCCTGCGCGGTATGGTGACCGACCAGGCGACCTACGACAAGATTCTTGAGCTGCTCGACCAGAACGCCGATCCGCAGTTTATCTTCGACGTGACCATGCAGAACCACTCGGGTTACGATACGGGCCTGCTGCCGGTCGACAAGCAGATGCACCTGAACATCGACACGACCGACCTGGACGCCAAGACCGTCGAGGACGGCACGCTCTCCGATGTCGACGAGTACGTCTCGTGCATCGAGCAGTCCGACCAGGCGCTGCGCTACTTCCTCAACGCCCTGAGCAAGCTCGACCGCAAGGTGGTCGTGGTGTTCTGGGGCGATCACCAGCCGTTCTTCCCGTCCAAGTTCAACGACAAGTGGTTTACCGGTGAGGACGACGCCACGCATCAGGAGCGTCTGTGGCAGACCGACTACATCATCTGGGCCAACTACGACGTTGCCGGCTGCGACCAGACGAGCGAGGTCGACGACCTGTCCACCAACTACCTGTCCACGCAGCTTATGCAGCTGATCGGCGCCCCGCTGACCGACTACCAGAAAGCGCACATGACGCTGCGCGAGTCGCTGCCCGCCATCAACTCCGTCGGCTACGAGGACGCCAGCCTGCGTTGGGCGCTCTCCTCCAACGTCACCGGTGACGACGCCGAGGCCGCAGCCGCCACCAAGGCACGCGAGGATTACGCCAAGATGCAGTATTACGAGATGTTCCGCGACGGCAAGAACGTGTACACCGAGCACTTCCAGACCAAGGCTAACGAGACCGACCCCAACCTGGCACCGGGTACGACCAAGATCAAGTAACGGCGCGTCTTAACTGGTTCGTCTGCCCGGCGGCGCGGAACGTAAGGTTCCCTGCTCGGACAGTCCTGCTCGCACGGAGAGCACATTAAGTGCTCTCCGGCTCGT
>CAJMRD010000047.1 GCA_905215725.1 uncultured bacterium
GTCACGAGCGGGGGCTCCTATCTTTTTAGTGCCCTCGGATTGGGTCATAGTGTCTATTAACCACGAAATCTTGGAAGAATGAACTTTGTAATGACAAACAACGCCGCGATGACGGCAACTACGATGCCCGCAGTCTTCAGGAAGCCAAAGATGATATCGCCGTAGGTGTCGAGGATGAACTTGCCGATCATAAAGACGCCAAAGGGCAGCAGGATAACGGTGCCCCAGCCAACCTCGTCGATCAGGCCCTTCGAAGCCGCCGCGCCAACCTGAGCCGCGGCCTCGGCAGAGGGGCCGGAACCATCCTGCGAGTCCGTTGAAGAGTCATCGCTAAGGCTTTCTCCCCTAGCAACCTTTCTCCAAAGCCTGCCGTCCATGCGGGTGGGCACATCGTCGTCCCCCATACAGCGGCTAATATAGACGCCATACCTATCGCAATAGTCGGCAAGCGCGTAAGCTACCTTGCTGTAATTGTCCGATCCGTAATCGGCCCAGTACAATGCACGCAAAAGCCAACCTTCCTCGCCGCCTCGGTCACCATTGTTTTTGGCAAACTTCGCAAGAGCGGCGGCCTGCATAAACTTGTCCCATTCCGAGGACGCCCTATCGTACTTATCGCACTCTGCTTTATAGTCAAAGGTGTCATAAGGTATGGTTCTGACTTCGTCGTAAAGCGCCATAACCCTTTCCTTTCAGCCGATGAACTTTCGTAATATTTCTATCGCTGAAATTGCGAGAAGTGTTGCGCAACATCTAAAATGGTCGCAAAAGGTTACGCGAACGGCGGTCGGGACACCCTGTCTGCTGTTCGCGTAACCATTGTTCGATTCGTACCATCTGTGTCATTGCACTGAACGTTGAATGCACCCGCCAGCCCATTCCTTACGAGTTGGACTACGTCCAGCAACCGGCACACACATTTTTAATGGCTCGTCAGACTAACGACGGGAACGGAGGAGCATGCGTACACCAAGTTCAGAGATGTACGGAGACCTGCGAAGCTTCGGCGGCATCACCAACTGCGCCGCCGCCTCGATTCTCATTTCGAGCAAGTCTGATCTGTTCAGCCATGTCTCCAATCGTCCGTTTCTTTCGCGAAAGATCACAAACGCCGCGCCGGGTTCCATCGATCCCGCCGAGTTTTCTAACTTTGGCATTAGCGCTCAGACGTTGTTTTCGAAAATCATCTCGAATTTAGGCGGAACAAATGCGCGCCGTCTCGTGTCCGCGCACTATGCGGGGCCAGCGGCACTCAACATGCAAGAAGCTCTGACCTGCATCGACGAGGACGCAAGCGTCTATGCCAACGCACTGCACAGAATTAATAACGGCACGCTCAAATCAGAGCTGGACCGCGACATCTTATATCTGCATCTCTTTATTGCGTGCGGCTGTCTGCAAAATGCCTCGGCTGCCGTTAAGAGCACCGAGATGTTTGCCAACGCGAGCCTTGCTGTCTCTTTAAAGACACAACTGACGCGCGCGGATAAACCGAAGCGAGTCCCCCCCCCACAAGCCCGATCACACCCAACTGGGGTTAATTCGCGTAATCGGCAGCTCAGTCGTTCCCCCGATTCATCCCCTGTCCATTGAGCCAGAAGGGACAGTCATCGGCTCCATCGGCTACACCCCCTCCGATATCACCGATGTTGGAAGCTCGGTGTCACGCCGGCATCTTCATATCTGGCTCGAAAACGGCACCTGGTACGCAAGGGGGCTTCATTCTACAAACGGGACGATTCTCATCAGCGGATCGAACGGAAAAGAGCGGACGCTCGAAATGCCCCGAAGCAAACGAGGAATTTCAGAGGCCTCTCCCTCCGCAATCATTGCAAATGGTGACATTCTTCAGCTGGGAACGGATACTTCCTTCCTTGTCGTATCCTTGGCTAAATAGCCGCTGGCAATATCTATCATGACGGGTCAAATCGCTTCCCTTCCGCTCTCCTCGTCTTGATGACCCAGCTTTATTCGTATTGACAGGAGCATTCTCATGGATATCGTCGACGGCAATAAACTCATCCGTCTCGATACGTTCGATACCGCCGTGGCGGTCGACCCCAGCGCCGAGGACGACGCCAAGCGTCGGTTTATGACGCTTATTCTCCAGACGGCCCACCGCAACAACGGCAACATCGGGCACGTGCTGCGCGCGACCAACACAAGCGGCGAGGTCTTTGCCGTCAAGCTACTCAAGGACAACGCCATCCTTTCCGGCCAAGCCCCCGACCGCTCCGCCGAGCAATCGGCAGCGCACCTGGCCAACACCGCCGCGCTGTTCGAGGAGTACCGTCATCTGTGTACCGTCTCGCACCTGCGCGGATTTCCGCGCATCTATGGCTATGGATTGTGCGAGGACGACCCGCTCATCCTCATGGAGTGGGTCGAGGGCACCTCGCTCAAGCAGGCGCTGCCCTTGCTTCCGCACGATGCCTCGGGCGGGCTAACCACCCAGATGGTGGCCGCCGTTGGAAACGCCGTGCTTCGCGCACTCCTGATGACCCAGGGACTCGTAAATCCGGTCGTCCATCGCGACCTGTCGCCCGCCAACATTATGTTCCGTACCACCAGTCGAACGCTCGAGCAGCAGATCGTCGATTGCTCCTTTGACCCCTGCCTCATCGACATGGGCTCCGCGATCATGGCCCTCGGCGATGACACGATCACCCGGCGCGCCGACATCTGGCGCTTTGCCACGCCCGCATACGCCGCGCCCGAGATGCTCACGCAGGATATCGAAGGCATCGCGGCCCTTCGCCGCTCGCCCGCCATCGATGTCTACGCGCTTTCGAGCATTCTGTACCAGCTCTACAGCGGTCGCAAGCCGTTCGATGTGGAGTCGACGGGCGCCGCGGCAACCGGCTCGTTCTACCTCATAAAGACCAAGACCAAGCCGGCACCGCTCGAGCCGCGATGCAATGACGACGAAGCGCTCGTCCAGATCATCATGAAAGGCATCTCAGTCGAGCAGTGCGATCGTCCCACCGAGCAGCAGATGCTCGAGGTGCTCTCGGCATACCTCACCGATGCCGAATCCGAGGGCCGCGAAGGCGCAGGGGACGAGGCCGCAAATGACATTGATTCTGGCACGCACCTTAAGGTCGACGTCGCCGGCGAGCGCGCGCGAGAAATCCTGGAGCAGGCCCGGCACGACGCCATGACCCGCCGCCGCTTTATTATCGGTGGCGTTGTCGCGGCCGTTGCGGGGCTCGGCGTTATCGGGGCGGCAACCCATGGCTTTGGCATCCCCGACTACCTGGACGGCATCCGCGGTTCACTTGACGACTACACCTGGGATCAGCTGCAGGAGATTTCGCTCAAGATTAAGGCCGCCGAGACCCGTAGCGAGGCACGCGAGATTGCAAAGCGCTACCATCTGCTCGATGCCGATGGGCACATCCCCTATCCGTGCACCAAGCGCGTGAGGCTCACCAACGGGCTGCACGTCGGCGCGCAGCTTGTGGGCATCCGTCACGACGAGCTTCTAGACGGTACGGGCAAGGCAGGGTTAACGTTTATGTTCGATGCGGGTATTGCCGAGCGCAACGCTGCGGTTGAACCGCCGAGCGCCGGCTGGGCAGATTGCGAGCTGCGGGAATGGCTCGACGGCGACGGCCTTAAGCTGCTGCCCAACGAGTTGCGCGCACTCATTAAATCTGTCAAAAAGATCTCGAATAACGTTGGCGCTGCCAGAAGCGCATCGTGTCTGAGCGAGTTGTCCGCAACCCTTTGGCTGCCCGCCATGGTCGAGCTGTGCGGAGTGCAGCCGCCCGAGTCATTTGCCGAGGACTTTCAGTACCTGGCAGACATCTATAACGGCGAGGGCAAGGAGTACCAGCTGTTCCGCGAGCTTAAGGTGAGTCCGTATACCACGAACGAGATGTTGGTTCGCCAGTGGAAGGGCAAGGACACCTGTTGGTGGGAACGAACGGCGAGTCCTGACACATCGGAGAGCGAAGGCACACTCTATATGAATCGCGTGGGACACGACGGCGACGCCTTTGCGTGCGCCACGCCTGCGGAAAAGCCAAACAAACGAACCTGTGTGATCCCCGGATTCTGTATCTAGAGAGCGGGCGTCTTGCCGTGACGGGACCCCTCCCCGGCAATTGTCTTGATCTGTAACACTAGCTCGGCAGATACAGGTCTAGATGTTACAGATCGAGACAAACCCCAGCCCCGTGAGACAACATCTCAATCTGTAACAGTAAGGGGTCAAAAACCTCTCTAGATGTTACAGATCAAGACATTTGAGTTGACCGCGGACGGTCCGTCTCGATCTGTAACAGTAAGGGGTCATATTTCCCGCCAGATGTTACAGATCGAGACATTAGCTTGCCGAGAACTTCGCCTCATAAATGTGATTCAAGTGTGTCGATATTTCCTTGCCAATGTTGCGCAACAGAAGCCCTTTCGGCGGTCGTAACGTACGAATTGTCATAGTTACCCCTTCAACGATTGGGAGAAGAAATGGCAAAGTACGCACCTAAACACTTGGAAGTCTCAGGCGGCGCCGAGCCTCGCCCCACATCCTCGGGCCACAAGGCAACACGACTCGCTGTCACCGCGGCAACCACCATCGCTATGACTGGCTCGTCGCTGCTCGCGCCGTTCTCGGCATTTGCCAATGATGCGAGTGATACCACGGCACAGGACGCGATCATGTCCCCGCTTGCTGTCCACGCCGGCGAGGCGGCAGGCTCCGCAGTAAAGGCAGACGCCCAGAAGATTGCCGACTTGCAGGCTGCGATCGACGCCGCAAAGGCTGCCGAAGCAGACGCCAAATCCGACTACGACACGGTGGCTGCTCCCTATACCGAAAAGCAGGCGGCCCGCGACAACGCACAAAGCACCTATGACGCCTCCGTCTCCGATAATTCGCAGGCAGAGGCCGCCGCGCGTGCCGAATATGCTCGCCAGCTCGATGAAAGCGTCAAGGCGGCCGACAGCGCCAGTGCCACGCTGAAGGATGCCCAGGGAAAGCTCGATACAGCCAAGACCGACGCCGAGGACAAGTCGAAGGTCCTTGATGCCGCAAAGCAAGCGGCAGCTGATGCGCAGGCCAAGCTCGAGGCAGCCCAGAAGGCAGCCGCCAACGCAACGCCGGAGGAAATCAAGGTCGCCGAGCAGGCTGCCGCAGATGCGCAGGCCGCTCTGAACCAAGCAAAGGCTGCGAAGGCCACTGCCGATTCCGCGCTCGCCGATGCCCAGCAGGCTCAGAGCGCCGCGCAGAGCGCTTACGACGAAGCGGCAGGCACGCTGGCTTCCGCTCAGCAGGAAAAGAACGCCGCGGATGGTAAGGTAGTCGCGGCACAGACAGCGTATGACAGCGCACAAGCCGATTTGGCGGCCGCAAAGGCAGGCGCCGAGGGCCCGGAGTATGACGCCGCCCAGGCAAAGGTCGATGCTGCCCAAAGCGCACTCAACCAGGCGAAACAGCAGCAGGCGACTGCCGAAGCAGGCCTTTCTCAGGCAAATAGCGACGTTGAATCCAAGCAGGACGCCCTCACCGGCGCCGAAAGCGAGCTCAAAGCCAAGAAGCAGACGGTCGCAGCAGCCGAAAAAGATGTAACGGCAGCCCAGACGAAAGCCGATGCGGCGCAATCGGAGTTGACCTCGGCAAAGCAGGCACATGCTGCCGAACTGGAGAAGGCAAAGGCCGCTCAGAAACAAGTCGACCAGGCAAAAGCCGAGAAGAAGCAGGCAGACAAGGCGCTCGAAACTGCCAAGGCAAACCAGGCGGCCGCCGATCAGGCCGTTGTCGATGCACAGAAAGCATACGATACGTGCAAGGCAGCAACCGATAAGGCAACGACAGCGGAGGCGCAGAGCGTCATCGGCTTTTACCAGTTCATCGGTGCCAACGACGCTGCAAACATCATCTATAGGCAGAGCGATAAAAACCCGACGACTATTGGCGATAAAAAAGACGGCACGTCACTCGACAACGCCAAGCTATCGTTTAACAAGCTGCGCGAGATTAACGAATACCGTGCAAGCGTTGGATTGAGTGAGCTTAGGGTGACGGCCGAGCAAATGGCAATCGCTCAATCCGACTCCAATTTCTCTGACAAAACGCTAGGTCACTCAAATTACGCCATTTGTGAAAATGCCGCTTGGAACTTCAGTACTAAAGAAAACATCGCGCACCAATGGGTCGATGATGAAAAGGAGATATTTGACGAGGCTGCAGCGAAAGCCGGCCTTGGCAACGTTGCCCCCAAAGATGCTTGGGATACTTTCTGGAGCCACAAAACCGAATTCGAAAAGCGCGGGGCAGACTTTGGCACCGTCGGCCACTATTTGAATATCGTACAGCCTGACGCCAAAACCATGGGATACGGCATCAACTCGCGCGGAACCCTTTGGCCGTATGTGTTCGTCTTGGAGATCGACAACAATTACGGTTCGTACGAGAAAGAATACTCGATCGATGAACTCGAGAATCTCTTTGATCAGTATCAGCTGAGCCTCTCCAAAGCTAGCGAAAAACTCGCCGCCGTAAAGACGGACCTTGAGCAAAAGCGCAGCACAGCGGCATCGAAAGCCGATGCCGTAAAGGCAGCTGAAACCCTCGTCGCTCAAAAGCAGGAAGGCATTGTTGCCGCGAATAGCGACCTTGCCGCCAAGAACGACAGCGTAGCAAGTGCCGCCGCCGCTGTTGCCCTAGCAAAGCAGAATCTCGCCAAGGCAAACGGAAAAGTTGCCGAAGCCGAAGACCAGGTCAAAGCCGCCCAAAGCAACGTGGCGACCGCAGAGCAGGTCGTCAACCAGAAGCGCGCCGAGCTTAAGGCATCGCAAGAGCAAGCCGCTCAGAGTCAGAAGAAGGTTGATGACGCCAAGGCAGAGACTCTCGTAAAGCAGCAGGCTCTGCAAGATGCAAAGAAGGAACTTGCCAAGTATTCAGCCGATGTTGCTGCGGCTCAGGAGAAAGCCGACGAGGCCCATCAGGCGCTTGATGAAGCCACGGCAGCCCAGACGTCTGCCCGGAGCGCTCTCAAAAAGGCGAAGCTCGACGAGACCGCCAAGAAGCAGGCCCTCGACACCGCGAAGGACAACGCCGAGGCCAAGGCGGCGAACGCGGAGCACGCCGCGAGCAATCTGACCACGGCGAAAAACGACTTTGCTTCAAAGAAGGCCCGTGCCGACGCCCTGAGCAATGCGGCCAATAATCTTGCCACCGCCGAGGCGGCCAAGCAGGACGCCGACGCAGCAGTTACCGAGGCCGGAGTCGCCCTTGGTGCGGCAAATGATGCCATCGCGAACGCCGAGCAGGCGGTCGAGAATTCTCAGGCCGCATCGGATGCCGCTGTCGCTACCCTCGGAAAGCTCAAGTCCATCAACGTCGAAAACGGCATTGCTACTGGCTCTGACGCAAACGCGAACGATACGCTCAATGCCCTCTTTGCCAAGTGCGTCGCCGCCAAGCAGGCAGAACATAACGCAAAGGCCGCACTTGATGCCGCTCAGGCAGACCTTGATGCTGCGACGCCCGCCTACACCGCAGCGCTCAATGCCTACAACGAGGCGAAGGCAAAACGCGTAGCCGCCGAGCAAGCCCTGAAGGACGAGATCGCCCGCCAGGAGCAAGAGGCGGCGAAGGCCGAGCAGGCCAAGATCACGCAGGCTGCCGCTAAGCCGGTTACTGGAAAGCCGTCTGCCGGCAATGCCAAGACGGCCGCCAACTCGGCACTTCCCACCACAGGCGACAATGCCGCGCTCGCCGGTGAGACGTTTATCATCGGAGGCGTCGTGTTTGTAGCCGCCGGCGTCTTTCTGACTGACAAGAAGCGCCGTCAGGAGTAAGGTTTTCGGGAGGACGGCTTCTCCTCCCTCCCACCGCTTCGCAAACCCTGCCCAGTATGCGCCGGGGCGCCCATCACTCGGGCGTCCCGGCGTTTTACGTTGTATGCCCGGGGCATCTGCTTCGAGATTGTCTCGATCTGTAACAACTAAGACCCAAACATCGGTCTTACTGTTACAGATCGAGACGTTAGCTTTCGGCCGATTTCTATGTCTTGATCTGTAACAGTTAGAGGTCATATTTCCCTGCTAGATGTTACAGATTGAGACATTGAGTTTCCTGCCAACTGTTTACCTTGATCCGTAACAGCTATGGTTCAAAAACCGATCCAGATGTTACAGATTGAGATGATTGATTGGGACGGTCCATCGGTAAACCAACTACCCTCATCTGTAGCGAAATGTCATACATTTATTCTGTACTACACACCCCCAGGGGGTATGGGTGTATAGTATCGGCAGGCTAACAATTCCAACACCGAACCACAGAAAGGAGAAGCCATGGCTCAAGATAAGTTCGACGTGGGCGGTATGACATGCGCCGCCTGCCAGGCGCATGTGGACCGCACTGTGAGCAAGCTCGACGGCGTCGAGAGCGTCGCGGTCAACCTGCTCGCCGGTTCCATGATGGTCGACTACGACCCCGCGCAGGTCACCCCCGACGACATCTGCACCGCTGTCGATCGCGCGGGCTACTCGGCCTCGCCCGTCGATGCGGGCACCGATGCCACCGGTTCAAACGGCAACGCGCAAGCCAGGTCCGGCGCCGCCCATATGGAGTCGCCGACCAAAAAGCTGGAGGCCACCGCCTCTGCCATGCGCACCCGCCTCATCGTCTCGATCGTATTCCTTATCCCACTGTTCTACATAGGCATGGGGCACATGCTTGGCTGGCCGCTGCCCGGCATTTTCACCGACCATACCCACAGCATGACGCTCGCCCTCACCGAGCTCGTCCTGCTTATCCCCATCGTCTATGTTAACGACGCGTACTTTATCAATGGGTTTAAATCGCTCGCGCACGGCGCGCCCACCATGGACGCCCTTATTGCCGTGGGCGCCACCGCCTCCGTCGCCTGGTCGCTCTACGCCATGTTCATCATGGCCGACCAGCTGGCCACAGGTCAGGTGCACGAGGCAATGATGACGAGCATGGACAACCTCTATTTTGAGAGCGCCGGCACGATCCTGTCGCTCGTCACTGTGGGCAAATACCTTGAGACGCGCAGCAAGTCCAAAACTGGCGGCGCCATCGAGGCACTGATCGACCTGGCGCCCAAGACCGCGACCGTCGTGGCAGAGGACGGCAGCGAGACCACCGTCGACGTCGACAGCATCCTTCCCGGCCAGGTCCTGCGCGTGCGCCCCGGCGAGTCCATCCCCGTCGATGGCGTGGTGCTCGAGGGCAGCTCGGCCGTGGACGAGAGTGCGCTCACCGGCGAGTCCATCCCCGTAGAAAAGGCCGCCGGTGACACCGTCAACGCCGCCACGGTCAACCGCACCGGATCGTTTACCTTCCGTGCCACACGCGTGGGCGCCGACACGTCGCTTGCCAAGATCATCCAGCTCGTCGAGGACGCCAACGCCACCAAGGCGCCCATCGCCCGCATGGCTGACAAGGTCGCCGGCGTGTTCGTGCCCGTGGTGTTCGCGATCTCGGCCGTGACCTTTGTGGCGTGGATGGCACTGACCGGCAGCGTGAACGAGGCACTCACCTCCGCCGTGGCCGTACTGGTAATCAGTTGTCCGTGCGCATTGGGCCTGGCCACGCCCGTCGCCATTATGGTGGGCACCGGCAAGGGCGCCGAGATGGGCATTCTGTTTAAGAGCGCCGAGGCGCTGGAGAATCTGCGCAGCGTGGGCACCGTGGTGCTCGACAAGACGGGCACCGTCACCCGCGGCAAGCCTGCCGTGACCGATATCGTGGTAGCCACGCGCGCCGACGGCTCGCCCGCAATGAGCGAAAAGGCGCTGCTCAAGCTGGCCGCCGCGTTGGAGCGCTCAAGCGAGCACCCGCTGGCCGAGGCGATTATGGCCGAGTGCGAGGCGCGCGGAATCGTCGCGCGCATGGTCGAGGACTTTGCCGCCGTGCCCGGTCGTGGCGTTACGGCACGCGAGGGGCAAAACGCCATTGCAGCCGGCAATGTACGCCTGATGGACGAGCTGGGCGCGAAGGTGCCCGCCGACCTTGCCGAACAGCTCGCCGCCGAGGGCAAAACACCGCTGTTCTTTGCCAAGAACGGCGAGCTCGTCGGTACCATCGCCGTGGCTGACGAGGTCAAGGAAACGAGCGCCGAGGCCATCGCCGCGCTCCGCAAGCTCGGCGTCGACGTACGCATGCTCACCGGCGATAACCGCGTGACGGCCGAGGCCATCGCCCGCCGCGTGGGACTGAGCAGCGAACAGGTTATCGCCGACGTCCTGCCCGCTGACAAGGAACGCCACGTGCGCGAACTGCAGGATGCGGGCGGCAAGGTCGCCATGGTGGGCGACGGCATCAACGACTCCCCCGCTCTGGCGCGCGCCGACGTGGGTCTGGCCATCGGCACCGGCGCCGACATCGCCAAGGAGGGGGCAGATGTGGTGCTCATGCGCAGCGACCTCATGGACGTCACCCGCGCCATCGAGCTGTCGCGCGCCACGATCCGCAACATCAAGCAGGACCTGTTCTGGGCGCTGTTCTACAACGGCATCGGCATTCCGCTCGCCGCGGGCGTGTTCTTCCCCCTCACCGGCTGGCAACTCTCGCCGATGTTTGGCGCCGCGGCCATGAGTCTGTCGAGCGTGTGCGTCGTAAGCAATGCGCTGCGCCTGCGAACCTTTAAGCCATCAGTTGCGGTGAAATAAGGCGTAACATGCTTAGCTAAACCGCTATTTAGTCCGTATTCCACCGCAACTTTAGGTACTCAACGAAAAGGAGATAATCATGAACTACATCGTTAAAACGTCTGGCCTTATGTGCGGCCACTGCGACGCCACCGTCGAGACGGCGTTGCTCAACGTTGCCGGCGTGACCGACGCCGACGCCGATCACGAGACCCAGACCGTCCAGGTGGAGTGTGCCGACACCGTGACCGCCGAGCAGCTCGCCGCCGCTGTCGAGGCCGCGGGCGAGAAGTTCCATGCCCTGTCCGTAACCGCCGCGTAGCAGACGCTGTCTACTCAATCCCCAGAAGTTGCGGTGAAATACGGACTGTTGAGCCGCCCTAGGCCTTTAAACAGTCCATATTTCACCGCAACTGACGGGGACATCCGAAAGATCGACCAGAAACGAGGACCCGCCATGATGGCAGACCACAAATCGGTGACCCGCATGCTCAAGACGGCACGCGGTCAGATCGACGGCATTTTGCGAATGGTCGATGAGGATCGTTATTGCGTCGATATCTCCACGCAGCTCATGGCCACACAGGCGCTCATCGCTCGCATCAACGCCGATGTGCTGAAAGCTCACATCGAGGGCTGCGTCGCCTCGGCCATCGAATCAGGCGACGAGGAGCTCAAGGCAGCCAAGCTCGCCGAGATCGAACGCGTCGTCGACAAACTCGCCAGGTAATTGGTGCAAGGGAGTCAGGTTACTTTACACCGTCTTGGTGTTCCGGGGACAGGTATGTTTGCACCGCATTGGTGTAGATTAACCTGTCCCCCTTGCTCTAAATCGGGTATAAAGGCGTGCAGCATATCGAACGAAAGGCAATTTGCATGAATGACTTTATGAAGGGTCGCAATGGCGCCGATGAACTCACCATCGTAATGGGTTTTGCCGGCATCATCATCGCGATGATCGGATCGATAGCCCGCATCCAGTGGCTCAGCTGGATCGCCATCGCCGTCATCGTGATTGGCGTGCTGCGCGGCCTGTCCAAAAATATCGATGCACGTCGCAAGGAGAACGAGGCCTTTGTCGCCACGACCGCCAATGTTCCCGGCTTGGGCAAGTTCGTCGCCAGCTTGGGCGGCGGGGCCGCAGCGGCCAGCACCTCACGCGCGGCTGGCACCAGTAAGGAAGACTTTGAGCGTGCCAAGCGCACGGCCAAGAAGATGTGGAAGGGTCGCAAGACCACGGCATATCTCAAGTGCCCCAACTGCGGCCAGATGCTCTCCGTCCCCAAGGGCAAGGGCAAGATCCGCGTCACCTGCCCCAAGTGCCACGCTAAGATGGAGACGCGCTCATAGCCGCCATACCATGGGACAAATAAAAGCCGAGGCCTCGCACTGGGACCTCGGCTTTTTCTGATTATGACAAAAGGATTGTCCCTTTGTCGCATCACCATATCGCGCGCTTACGCCACGCCGTCGCGGGCGAGCTCCTCGGCCAGCGCCTCGGACGGCATGGCCATAATCGTGTCGAGCTCGGCGTCCACCTCGGGAATATGCTTCACCTTGAGCTTGCGCATCAGATCGCCACGACACATCACGTGCATCGGCTCTCGCAGGGCGCGCAGGTCATCGAGCGGGTTCTTGCGCGTCACCAGGATATCGGCGGCCTTACCGCACTCGATTGTGCCGGTCTCGCCGCCCAGCCCCAGCAGCTCGGCATTGACCTGCGTGGCCGTATGCAGCGCGAAGGCGTTGCTCACGCCGACATACTTGGCAAAATAGGTCACCTCACGCCACATGTCGTACTGCGTCACGAACGGGCAGCTCGAATCTGTGCCAAGGCCCACCTTAACGCCAGCTTCCAGTGCGGCACGAGCACTCTCGATGATGCCCGAGCACACGATGTCACCGTTCTTCTTTTGCGTATCGGTCGAATGGGTCTTTTCCGGGTCGAACAATACAAACGGCAGCGCCGGGCTGATAGTGCAGGTCACACTCGGCGCACGTCCCTCGAGCTGCGTACCCGCGGCGCCGCGGTACAGTTCCAGGATCTCGGGCGTCAACGGAGCGCCGTGCTCAATCGTGTCAACGCCGGCCTCAAGCGCGGCCTTCACACCTTCGGTGCTCTCGACATGGGCCATGACCGGAAGGCCAACCTCGTGCGCCGCCCTGCACGCCGCAGCGGCAACCTCCACCGGCATGCGCAGCACGCCCGGCTCGCCCACCTCGGTCGCGTCGAACACACCGCCCGTTACGAACAGCTTAATGACGTCGGCACCGCGCGCATACAGGTCACGCACCTGTTCGGCTGCCTCGGCGGGACTGTTGGCCACCTGGGCGAACAAGCCTGCACCATGGCCGCCCGGCACCGTGACGCCCGTTCCCGGCGCCACCAGGCGAGGACCTTGATACTTGCCGGCATCGATAGCATCGCGCACGGCAAGATCGGCAAACAGCGGGTCGCCCGCACCGCGCACCGTGGTCACGCCACTTGCCAGCTGCTGCTGAGCACTGCCCTTAAGAATGTGGCGCACGATGGCGCGCCCCACGGGATTATCGAGCTTTTTCATCAGCGCACCCGCATCGCCCGCCGAAACCGGCTTGCCCGAGCCGCACAGATGCACATGCATATTGATGAGGCCCGGCATGAGATACGCCCCTGCCAGGTCGATGACCTCGGCACCTGCAGGCGCCTGCGCCACAGCACTCGGCCCCATCCACGTAATGAGACCGCGCTCAACGACCACGGCCATGTCGGGCTGCGGCTCCATATGCTCCGAACCATCCAGAATGGTCGCATTGATAAACAACGTGGAACGATCGGCAGACGCCATATCGAGCTCCTCCCTCACGATTAACATGAACATTTGTTCATTATCACCTAGTCCCGCTGGATTGCTGCAGACGCATCGGTTAACGGAGGGAAGAGGGGATGTGGGGGACGGAATACGTTGCAGTCCCACCCCAGCGACACCAGGGAAACATCTCGATCTGTAACAGGTACAAGGTTGTTGGGCCCCTTGCTGTTACAGATCGAGACATTCGGTCGACGTTTCACCGGTTTGTCTCGATCTGTAACAATTACGAACTCAAACAACTTCTAAACGTTACAGATCGAGACAAAACCTCTTAGCGCCCATACCACTGACGTCTCCACTCCTCAGCCAAATCGGGCCGTCGCGGAATACCCGCCAGCCTCATCTTTTCAACCAACTTCCCCGGGTTCTTGAGTTCATCAAACGTAAACCGAAGCACCTTGTGCCCGAGCATTGTCAGATGAGACTCCCGTTGACGTTCTGCCACGAATGGGTCGACCGACTCCCGGCCCTCGCCGTTCTGCAAGGTGTACTTCACCTTTCCGTCGAGCTCGCCGATGACACACGTCCCGTCCTCGAGCCGCCAAAAATAATCGATCCGAAACACCTGGCTCGAATCGAGCGGATCGCGAAACTCCACCTGCAACTCCGGAACCGGAAAGCCGTATGCAATAAAGAACGCTCGAAACCGAGACTCGCCACCGTTTTCGGACATCCCGTCCGCATACGACGCAATCACCTGTGCCCTGCGATACCCTCGCCTGCCCTCGCAATCGGCGCGGAGGCGCTCGCACAAATCCCCACGTGAAACGCCTTTCGCCCGCAGTGCAGAATCGGCAATCGCCAACCCGTAGGAGAACGGCGCACGAAGCAAGCAATCCTCCACCGTGCGCCAAAATGACGTCACCTGCACGCCATCAACACGCTCGAGCGCGCCCGCCATCTGCGGACGCAACAACCTGCACCCGCTGTTCAACGTCATCGAACAGCCCGTCTTAACAAGAAAACGCGGCCCGAGCAGATCATTCGGCACCTCCAAACCCCACAAAAGCGCCGCGTCATAGCCCCAAAACGCCCAATCGGGATGATATTCCGCAAGCCCTTTGATAGTCCTCAGCGCTCGCTCCGCCGGCGTCAATGCATCCCAATCATGCTGAAAACAGAACAGGTACGGCTCGGGCTCCGCGATATCGTCGGTTCCAACATGGCGTCGCAGCCACATGAGCTCGGTATTGTCATGCGTTGCGAGCAGCGCACCTTGCTTGGCCGTCTCCGTGAGCCGCGCGAGCATCCTATTCCGCGCCAACGTGTTGCGAGTCGCATGTTTGTGTTTGAGAACGGTATTAGACACTTTCATCACCACCACGTCAGACAAATGGACCATCGTCACCGTTGCCTCCGCTGGCAAATGTCTTGATCTGTAACAGGAAGACAGTCTTTGAGCCTCTAGTTGTTACAGAACAAGATCTTTCGGCAGCCGCCAACCTTCCGTCTCAATCTGTAACAGTTACGGGCCCAAACAGCCGCCAAACGTTACAGATTGAGACAAAGTCAGGGGCAGCAGAGCGACACCAGTAACATCCCCTACTCCCACTCCTGCTCGTAGATGTTGAGCGACTTTACGTAGCGCCCCTGGGCGCCCATGATGTCGCGGACCAGACGCAAGAAGAAGCTGATGCACGAGGTGTCAAAGCCGTCCTGCAGGTCCTCCGGATGCACCGCGCCCGGCCCGTCGACCGCCGTGTCACTCAGGCGCGCGATGTCATACAGGTAGAGCTGCCCCGCCGTCAGCCAGACATCGTCGACGCAGGCGAGGCGCACCGCAATCGCACCGTCGCTCCAATGCTCCTTTTGCACGATATGCGGGTCGTAGACATCAAAGCCATGATCGGTGTGCGTGTCCTTCAGCACGACCATGCCGGACGCAGGATCCTTGTCCAAAATGCCAAAGCGTGAGAAATACTGCGTGTCGCGTACCTGCTCGAGCCGCTTAAACGAGGCAGGCGAAAGTGATGCCGGCGGCTCGTCAACATACAGCTCGAGTAGCGTCTTACCATGGCGATAGGGGCGCTCGAAGAGCAGCCAATCGGTAAATGCCATGTTGTAGGCCATGATTTCGTTTTGCGAAGGCTCGGTGCAATAGCCGAGCCATGGGTCGACAATGATCTCGAACTGTTCGCGCGCCGGCTCCAAAAACTGGAACTTCCGCAGCATCCAAAAATGGGCCATGTCGGCAATATCGTTGCCGACGGCTTCGGCCAGATGTGCTCGGTCTAAAACGTGGTCAGTCACGGCATCCTCCTCAAACTGATGAACCTCAATTTGAGCTTACGAGGAGGGTGGGCAGCCACTGTCAGCACGGACAAAATAGGCCTCCGGCTGCAAACCAACTGCTGACCAAACACTTGACGGGATGCTTGACCGAAAATGCGCACCGCAACAAAACCGCAGGTAAACATAGACGGCCAACCCGCCCTTTTGAGCCAAGCACCCCCGGCCACCACAGAAACAGCAGAGCACCACAGCTCAAGAAGACGCCGAATGAACACCCGTACGTCGGCAAACGAACAAATCGGTCGCAAACCCGCAAGGGCTGTCCCCAACGGCCGGCCCTTGACGATTCAGCTGTGGACAGCCGCCTTACAGCTCCAGTGCGTCGGCGATTTCGGCAGCGCAGGCCAGGGCGTCGGCCATAGCGTTCACCACGAGCGAGCTGCCGTTGTGAGCGTCACCGGCAACATACACCGGCGCGGCATCCGCGGCGACGCCGCCGACACGCGCCGCAAGGTGCGAGCCCTCGGCGGCCATCACAGGCAGCGGACGACCAGCAGTGGCAACGGGCACGCCAACGGCGTCGAACACACCGTGCTCTGGGCCCGTAAAGCCGCAGGCGATGAGCACCAGCTGGGCCGGCACCTCGTGCTCGGAGCCCGCAATGCGTTCAGGCTTGCCGGCCGACCAATCCAGGTCGACCACGCGCAGGCCCGCGGCAGCGCCCTTCTTGTCCAGCAGCACCTCGAGCGTATCCACGCCCCAAGCGCGCATCTCGCCGCCCATGGCAGCGATGGCCTCCTGCTGGCCGTAATCGGTCTTCTTCACGTTGGGCCACTGCGGCCAGGGGTTGCTCGCCGCGCGCGCATCAGGCGCCGCCGGCAAGAACTCAAACTGGCGCACGCTGCGCGCACCCTGACGTACCGCGGTGCCCACGCAGTCGTTACCGGTATCGCCGCCGCCAATGACCACGACGTCCAGGCCGCGTGCATCGACGACAGGCTCCCCCCC
>CAJMRD010000048.1 GCA_905215725.1 uncultured bacterium
ATCCTCGCCCAGATCGGTGTTCTCGTTGGGCACCATGGCAGCGGCGTTGGCATCGTTCTCATACTTAACGACCGCATCGGGGCAGTGCTCCTGAATGGCGACCCTCAGCTCGGGCAGGTTAATGGCAATGTTGGCCTTGACCTTGGCATCGCCCGACGCCGGGATGGGACACGGAACGGCCAGGCCAATGCCCGCCACAAAGGCACGCGGAATCTGTGCCTTGGCGACCACCTGGTCGATAGCCTCGGTCACCGCGGCAAAGCCCGCAGCGTCAACGATAGGAGGCGTGGGCACGCTGGCCTTGGCAAGCAGGTTGCCGTCCTCGTCGAACAGGCCCTCCTTAACCGAAGTGCCGCCGACGTCGATGCCGATGTAGTACTGCTTAGGTTCCATGGGAGCCCGCCTTTCTCGTTTAAACATTGCCTGTATGGTACCGCTCCCAAGGCAAAAACCTACCAAAAAGGGACAGGTTTGTTTTGGCAGGTTTTATCTGGGAAAACGCGAATGGTCGCTCAATAGGTCGCGCAAGACCTTCCCCAAATATAAAGGCGCCAGGAGGCGGAGACTCCCGGCGCCCGTCATAGGGACTATGTTGTCTGTCGGACCGCACGGTCCATCGCGGCGATAACGCCGACTAGGCCTGAAGTGCCTGCAGCTGCTTGTGAATTTCGATGAGCTCCGTCGCCATGACGCGCATGGTCTCGGTGCCGGCCATCTGGTCCTCGGCATGCAGCAGAATCAGCGGGGCCTCGCCGTTACGCTCGCCGTTGGCCTCCTTTTTGAGGAGCCCCATATGGACATCGTGACCGCCGTTATAGGCCTCGTCGCCCTGCTTGATAAGCTCCTCGGCGGCGTCAAAATCGCCCTCCTTGGCCTTTTGCACGGCATTGATGTACATGCTCTTGGCGGTACCGACGTAGCTGATGATCTCAAAGCAGGTCATCTGCAGTTCGTTCATATCCTCCATGCGGAGCACCTAGCCCATCACGCTGACGCAGTGGTCGATGATGCCGGCAGCGTTCATGCGGCCGTAGTCGACCATGTTGATGACCTCGACCGGGAAACGACCGGCGGCCTCCTTCTCAAAATCGCCCTTGGTGTAGCCGATCTGCGGGCCAAGCAGCAACATGTCGCACTCGTCCAGGTGATCGTGGGCCTCGTTCATGGGACGAGCCTCGACCTCAATATCCAGACCACGGTTTGCAACCTCGGCCTGCATCTTCTGGACCAGCAGGCTCGTGGACATACCGGCATTGCAGCAGAGCATGATCTTCTTCATGGTTTCCTCCTTATAACTGCGCGGCGCGCAGACGACGACTGGTTTTATTCCTTGCGGCTATTGTGCCCACCCCCTGCATCTTTACACAAGGGAGAGAGCCGCGGGCACCGGCACCGCGTACCGGTGTCCGCAACGGTGAAAGGGACGAACGTTAGGTGTTCTACTCGGCGAGAGCCTCCTGCTTGGCGATTGCCTTCTCGGAAATCTTCATAAAGGGCAGGTAGACGGCCATGCCAATGACAATCTCGAGAGCCTGCCACACGCCGGCGCGCCAGTCAAAGCCCGTAGCGAGCAGGGCATTGATGACGGGAGGCATAGTCCAGGGCACCTGGGCGATGCAGGGGCTGATGATGCCTGCGCAGGTAAGGCCATAGGTGATGCCGATGAACAGGTCGGGAAGAAGAACGAACGGGATCATGAGCGGCAGGTTGTACACGATGGGGTAACCGTAGATAACCGGCTCGTTGATGTTGAACAGACCAGGCAGGATAGCCATCTTGGAAACGGTCTCGGAAGCCTTGTTCTTGGAGAACAGGAGCGTGTCGAGCAGGAGCATGAGGGTGCAGCCCGAGCCGCCGATGAGGGCGAAGCTGTTAACGATCTGCATGTTCATGTAGTGATCGGGCTGGATGGTGCCACCGGCGGCAAAGGTAGCCATGTTGTCGACGATGAGCATGGTCAGGATCGGCTCGACGGTAGCGCCAGAGATGGTGGACTGGTGAATACCGACGCAGAACAGCAGGTTAGCAAGGGTGTAGATGAGGATAACAGCCCACGGACCGGCGTTCATGATGCTCTTGAGCGGGTTGGAGATGCACGTGGAGATGATGGCGCACAGATCGGTGCCGGCGCACACGGCGAGCAGGGCTGCGGCAAGAGCGAAAATCGCGAGGTTGAGCAGCATCGGGATCATGACGTTGAAGGAGTTGGAGACCGCGGGAGGCACGCCCTCGCCCAGCTTAACCTTGAGCTTCTCGACGCCAGAAATCTTGATGAAGAGCGAGACGGAGAGCAGGGCGATGATAATGGCCGAGAACAGACCATTAGTGCCAGTGTTGGCAGTCGAAAGGGCGCCCGTGACCTCGGCGGAGGTGATCTTGTCGGTGAGCAGCGGGCTCGTGGCGGCAAGCGTGGCGGTGATCTGCTGCGGCATCATGATGACGAAAGCAGAGATAGCGACGACCACGCAAGCGAGCGGGTTATCGAAACGCTTGTTCTTAGCGAGGCTGTAGCCAATCAATCCGGCCAAGATAATTGCAGAGACGTTGAGGGTACCCAGCGTAATCGCCGAACCCCACGTCTGAAGGTTGGCAAGGCCCGCCGCATCGAGCGGGAACAGGGGGAACACGACGTTGTTAATAAGAACCGCGATACCCGCAAGGATATAGAGCGGCGTGATGGTCGCGAAGGCATCGCGCAGGGAACGCAGGTGAACCTGGTTTCCCACCTTCGCAGAGACCTCGGCAAACTTGTCGAGGAAGCTCTTTCCGTTGTCACTGGCCATGATTGCTCCTAACTTTCAAATCCGGCCTTTTCCTATGCGCACGGTGGCCTGTCGCCCTCTGCCACCAGATGTGCCATGTGTTTCGCGCGACGGCGCGCGGTCTGGGCGTTCGCCCGGTCGCTAATCAACCACGTGGGTCGTGGCGACCTGTTTGAGCCAGGCCGCTGACTTCTTAAGGCGGCGCTTGTAGCCGTCCATAAGGTCGACCTCGACAAAACCGTAACGGTTCTTAAAGGCATTAGCCCAAGACCAGTTATCGATGACGGCCCAATAATGGTATCCGCGGCACTTGGCGCCTTCGTCGATGGCCTTGGCCACCCACTCCAGGTGCTGACGTACAAAGTCGACGCGGTAGTCATCCTGGATGGTTCCTTCGGCGTCACGGTTCTTGTATTCGTCCATGATGCCGATGCCGTTCTCGGAAACGAACCACTCAAGATCGGGGTAGTTCTTAGCGCAGTCCATGCCAAAGTCGTAGAGGCCCTGCGGGTAGATCTCCCAGCCGCGGCTCTCGTTCATAACGGCGTCGGGCCATACGTACTCGTCGGCAAAGTGCGGCAGGCCGTACTGGTCGACCTTGCTCGCCGGCGCCTGAACGCGCGTGGGGTGGTAGTAGTTGCAGCCGAGCCAGTCGACAACACCCTGCTTGAGAATCTCTTGGTCGCCGGCACGGAACGGGAGCTTAACGCCGCCCTCGGCCAGGCTGTCGAGCACGTCGGCAGGAAGCTCGCCCTTGGTAATAAGGTCGAGCCACCAGCGATTGTTGATGCCGCTGGTCATACGCACGGCCTCGAGGTCTGCCTCGCTGGGATTCTCCTTGGTATAGACCGGGGTAAAGCAGTTGATCATGCCAATCTTGGCATCGGCGCGAATAGCGCCCTCGTCATAGGCGCGACGATAGTTGGCCACGGCCAGCGCATGTGCCAGCGAGATGTGATACTGCACGGTGCGAGCGCGGTTGAAGTCGTGGAGTTGCGGGAACCACACGCCCTCCTGATAGCGCTGCTCGGGCTCGACGATGGGCTCGTTAAAGGTGAACCAGTACTTAATCTCCTGGCCAAACTCGTGGAAGGCGACGTCGGCGTAATGCACGTAAGCCTCGACGACCTCACGGCTCTCCCAGCCGCCACGGTTAAAGAGGTAGGTGGGCATGTCAAAGTGGTACAAGTTGACAAACGGCTCCAGGCCGGCCTCGCGAGAGGCGCGGAACAGCTCGTGATACCACGCAGCGCCCTCCTCGTTGAGGTTGCCGTCGGCATCGAGCAGACGGCTCCACTGGATGGAAGTGCGATAGGTATTCAGGCCCAAGTCCTTCAAAATGCGAAAGTCTTCCTGGTACTTGGCCATAAAGTCATTACCGGCATAAGAGCCAACGCAGTTGTAGAACGAACCCAGATCCTGGATGGACCAGGTGTCCCACAGGTTCTCGAGCTTGCCGCCCTGGTTCCACTGGCCCTCAGTCTGCGGGCCGGACATAGCAGCGCCAAAGAAGAAGTCGTTGGGCAGCTGATACTGTGCCATCAAAGTCCTCGCTTTCGTGTTCTAGAGCTTCCGGTTGGAGACGGGTTTGCTTTGGCAGGTTATCCGGCGCAGGTGCGCACCGGTCATACCAATATCCAACCCGCCAAAACAAAACCGTCCCCAAACAGTACAAGCAAACGCCAATGCATCTCGCTTGTTGTCTGTAACTATAGCGCTCTAATTTTATATGTAAAGCGTCTTTTTCATTTTTCTTTATCGTACTTCTTTCATGAAAGCCATATGGATGCTTTTTAAGTAGGTATACTCTCTTTATATCGACGCAAATATGAAGGGAGGATTGCATGATTCCCAAATACGAGGCGATAGCTGCAGATATCCGTCGAAGCATCGAGGACGGCGCCCTTAAGCCGGGCGATAAGTTGCCCACCGTCGTCGAGTTCTGTGAGCTCTATAGCGTTTCCAAAATCACCGTCAAACGAGCGATTGAGCAGATCGCCAAGGAAGGCCTTATTACCAGCCGGCGCGGATCGGGCACCTACGTCAAGGACACGGCGGGGCTTCCCGGCCAGGTGTTTTTCCAAGGAAAGAACGACCGTGCCCAAGGCTTTTCGTACGAGCATCGCGGGGAGAAAGTGACCTCGGTGGTCTACGATTTCTCGATCGTCAATCCGCCGGCAGAGGTTGCGACCCAGCTGGGAATGGCCGAAGACGACTTCGCCTATCACATCGTGCGCGTACGCGAGGTCGATGGTCAGCCCATCGTTATTGAGTACACCTATATGCCACTCGAGCTGATTCCGGGTCTTAAGAAAAAAGACCTGTACGCATCGATCTACAGCTTCATCCGCGAGCAGTGCGGACTCAAGATCTCGAGTTTCCACCGCACCATTCGCGCTGTCGCGGCAACTGAAGAAGAGGCTGAGCGCCTGGATACCAAACCCGGCTCTCCCCTGCTCGAACTCAACCAGATTGGCTTCTTGGATAGCGGCACCGCGTTTGAATATTCTGTCTCGCACAACGTAGGCGACCGCTTTGAGCTGCACAACGTAACGCTGGCCTAGTTTTGTAATCCGGTGGGTGCTCGTTTTGAGCTGTCTTACGCGGCACCCGCACAACCTTATGGGAGTATGCACATGTCCGATTTGATTAAACTCACGCCGATCTTCCACGAGAAGATCTGGGGCGGCCGCCGGCTGGAGACCGTGTTTGGCTACGACATTCCCGAGGGTCCCATCGGTGAGTGCTGGGCCATCTCGGCACACCCCAACGGCGACTGCCAGATTGCTGAGGGCCCGTACGCCGGCCACACGCTGTCATGGCTGTGGGCCGAGCACCGCGAGCTCTTTGGCAACTGCAAGGGCAAGGAGTTCCCGCTGCTCATTAAGATTCTGGACGCCAAGGACGACCTTTCGATCCAGATTCATCCCAACGACGAGTACGCCGCCGAGCACGAGAACGGCAGCCTGGGTAAAACCGAGTGCTGGTACGTGCTGGATTGCGAGCCCGGCGCCACGATCATCGTCGGCCAGCGTGCTAAAGACCGCACAGAGGCCGCACAGATGATTAAGGACGGCCGCTGGGACGACATGCTCAACGTACTGCCGATCCACAAGGGCGACTTTTTCCAGATTGATTCCGGTACCGTTCACGCCATCAAGGCCGGCACGCTCATTTTGGAAACGCAGCAGTCGTGCGACGTGACGTATCGCCTGTACGATTACGACCGCCCCGGCACCGACGGCAAACTGCGTCCCCTGCACATTGAGCAGAGCCTCGACTGCATAAACTTTGACGCTCAGGCTCCGACCGACGGCACGGTGACCGCGCCCGAGGTGGACGGCGTGACCGAGCTCGAGTCTTGCCCCTGCTACACCGTCGATCGCGTGCGCGTTAACGGCAGCAAGACCCTCGACCAGCGCTGGCCCTTCATGTGCCTGTCAGTCATCGACGGCGAAGGCACCGTCTGCGGCGACCCCGTCCACAAGGGAAGCCACCTGCTGGCCCCGAGCACCGTCAGCTCCATCGACCTCGAAGGCAAGATGGAACTGATCGTCAGCCACCTGTAGGTCACCGGTCCCCAAGCGCTCGCCGGGATGGGGCGCGGGGTTTGGTCGCCTGCTCGGACAGTCCTGCTCGCACGGAGAGCACATTAAGTGCTCTCCGGCTCGTGCGGAACTCACGATCGACCAAACCCCGCGCCCCATCCCGGCGAGCCTCTGGCTAGCAACGACAATCAAAAAGCAACAAGGGGCTCCCCCGTTCATCAACGGAGGAGCCCCTTGCCATATACATAACGAATCAAGGTGCCTACAAATAGACTCTTTCGAGAAACGATAACGTGTCCTGAAGCCGCGCCCTTTCCTTACGGTTGGTCTGCCGATTTACATAAGAAGCAAAGTCCGTAAAGAAATCCTCCGCATCAGTCCTCATCTGCTCCGTTAACTCCAAACGCGCTGAGGACGACAACAAACCGGCAAGTCGAGCAACATCTGAACGATGCTTCCGCCGATTTATATCGTTGCAATGACGCCCTTCTTCATAGCTCCTGTTGATATCAATGTGCGCACGCATCTTGAGGGGGATGATATGGAGCGCATCGAGCAACGTGATGCCCCCGATATTCGTTGCGTTATCGCGAATAAACTCATAGTAACCATCATCGAGAATAATGGCGGAAAGACTCGATATCGCCCCGTCAAAGGAAAGAGGAGCTACCTCGCTCATTTCGTCTTCGAGCACAAACTCAGGATGTCGGGCAAACAGCTCGATTTGACCGGGATAGTCTAGGTCCCGCCTTGATCCTTCGGGCAAACAGAACCGATAGTAAGTGCACTTTCCATCGCCGACCTTTCCAATCTCGTATCCGCCAGCTTTGATAAATGCCCACAATGCAGTGGCGAATTCAACGCCTTCTCCATCAACAATTACGACGACATCCAAGTCTTCAGTAGCTCTAAACGAATCGCCCTCATTGTCAAATAGAACGCTGCAGGCCCCTCCACCAATAAGGACGTAACCGCCTTTGCAGCCGCTCATGGCATCGGCAAATCGCTCTATTCCCCTCACTTTTGACATATCGTCCTCCTGAGCTGTTCGACCGCGTCGAGCAGACGATCTTCTTTGTAATCTGCTTTTGCGCAAGCAACGTATAAGGAAAACGGGTCGACACACTGCAAACCCGTCGTGTCAAAGCTAACATCAGACGGCTCGTCCACGGGATACGACCAGACCTCGATCTCGATAGCAGCCGGTTCGTACCACTGGGCCTCGAGCCATTTGTCGCCCATATGCTCTTTTAAAGCCTCTAGCTGATACTTTTCGAGAGCAATGGTTGGAGCAGAGTCTTCATGAGCAAGGTCGGACATATAGCTAAGGGCAGACACACCGGAAAGCAGTGCATCAATAGCACGCAATTCTACCCTGTTGATTGTCCCCTTAAGCCGAATGCGTTCTGTAACTGGCGTGCGAAGGTAGTCCTCAAACCCATCCAGCAACGTCTCGGTCGACAACCCGGCATCGCACAATATACGCTTTTTGCCGTCCCGCATAATCAACCCAGGAGCTATAGCGGCAATTTCCGAAAGATAGCCGCTGACGCTTGCCGCGCTTTTGCCACACAAACGTGCTAGGTCGCCGGCGGAGCAGTCAACCCATCGCCCCGCGATGAGATTTAGAACGATTCGCTGAGATTGAGGTGAAAGCGGAGCTGCGGGAGAAACACTCAACGCCTCATCGGAAATAACGGCTCCAATAAACGGCAGAAACGTATTTCGTTCATCTCGGATATACGCGATTCCCTCCGAAGAAAGCGCGCGCATAAAACCTAAATCCATAGCATCCCAGCAAATTACCACCGGGCGAGCATCTAACTTGCGCACTGCACTGACAAGATTTCGCGCCGAAATAACACTGGGCGGTTCTTTTGGTTCCGCAACAATAAAACGGCCCTGCTCAGACATACCGAGCCGTGCCAAGCGAAGCGAATACCGCTCAAGATACATGCGAGGAATCTGCATCTCAACTGGCTCCGGGTCGATGGCGAACTCTAAAGAGAAGAGTCTTTTAGGGAGACAATTCAGCAGCATGTCCACTCACCGTTTTCATTTCAGTTACGTTTTAGTATCTATCTGAAATTATACTGAATCGTATAAAATCATCAATCATCAAAGCCAAGCGCGCCATTCAAAACGCAACAAGGGGCTCCCCCGTTCACCAACGGGGGAGCCCCTGCTCATATCTATATATCAGCCCACCCGGCTCTCCAGATCAAAAAGCGAACGAGCAGAGCAACGCTCGTCCAGCAACGTTACCCAAGGACCTGGGCAGGCGTATGGGGCAACATCGATCGCGAGTTCCGCACGCAAAGGAGGCCACTTAATGTGGCCTCCGTCTTGCGCAGGACTGTCCGAGCAGGCGACCAAAGCCCCCGGCGCGACCGCCTAGCCGGATGTACGGGTTTTCCAGGTGCGGCAGATCGGCCTGAAAGAGGAGGGCATAGACCTTGAGGTCATGCCCGACGATTGAAGGCCGAGGTGCCGTGCCTGGGAAAGCCGCTTAGGTCAGTTTTACTATAGGAGCGAAGCCCTTCATAAGCTTTTTGGTCTGGCCGGTCTTTTCGAATTGAACCTCGATCATGTCTCCGACGACCGAGATCACGGTACCCGTGCCAAAGGTCTTGTGGCTCACGGTATCACCCGCGGCAAAGTCCTGCGATGCGCTGGCACGATCGACCTTGCGCTCCACCGTCGGGGACACCTTGGAAGACGGCTTTTTGGCTCGCGACGCGCCCGAACCAAAAGTCGAGGCAACACGGCCGGCGTCAGGCGAAACCCCACGATGGCGCTCGGTCCCGTAACTGCTGCCGCCAAAGAAATCGTCAAAGCTCGATCCGCCGCGCGAACCGGAACCGCCGGTCGAGCGCGTATGCGAGCCAAACACCTTGCCGCCGTACATATCCGAGCCCATGCCCGAGCCAAAGGTGCCGTGACGGTCGCCGCGCTTCTCCCAGCCCGTGCCCTCAAAACCGGCAGAACCGATGCCGCTAAACTCGATATCCTCAAACGGAATCTCGTTGAGGAAGCGCGAGCGCGGGTTGGCAGAGGTCGAGCCGTAGGTGCGACGCGTGGCCGCATAGGTCAGGAACAGGCGCTTGCGAGCACGCGTGATGGCGACGTAGGCCAAGCGACGCTCCTCCTCGAGCTTGCCCGGATCGTCACTACCGCCAAAGTCGTGCACGTGCGGGAAGATACCCTCCTCCATGCCGGCCACGAACACCGCCGGGAACTCCAGGCCCTTGGCGGAGTGGATGGTCATCATGGTAATGGCATGCGTCTCGCCGGCCAGGGAATCCAAGTCGGAGCGCAGGGCCAGCCACTCCATGAGCGCCGGCAGCGCCTTACAGGTGAGCGGACCGTAGGTGCGCTCGATCTCGTCGGCATGCACGGCACCCGCCGGCATCTCCGTCGGCGCGGCATACGCGTTGCCCGCGATGGCAGCGGCCAGGGCATCCTGCGGAGACAGCGCCGGAGCGGCCAAGCTATCGAGCGGATTGGAGCCCGCGGCGTCACGCGCGCCAACGAGCGCCTCAAACGAGGATACCGGGGCAGATGGCCCCGGTTCGGGCGCAGGCGCGCTCACCACGACAGGCTCGGGCTCGGCGCTAGCAGGCACATCGGCAACACCGGCAGCGCGCAGCTCTTCCAAGCTCTCGAGCGTACCTTCGATATCCTCGTGCGTCTCCTCAAATTCGGCGGCGACGCCCAGGAATTCCTGGATGTTCTCGGCGCGGCTCTCGGACTCCATGGTGCCCTCGGCGCGGAAAGCCTGCAGCAGGCCCGTCTTATCGACGATCATCTCGACGACGTCCTTGAGCTCGCCGTCCATGCGGCGACCCTCGCGCACCAGCGCCACAAAGCTCGACAGGCCGTTGCGCACCTTGGCGCTAAACATGCCCGTCTCGGCTGTTGCGATCTCGCAGGCTTGGAAGAACGAGCAACGGTTGTCGCGCGCCAGCTGCTCAATCTTTTGGATCGAGGTGGAGCCGATGCCGCGGCGCGGCGTGTTGATAACGCGCTTGACGCTCATATCGTCTGCCGGGTTCACGATCATCTTGAGGTAGGCCATGACGTCGCGGATCTCGGCACGGTCGAAGAATCGCGTGCCGCCCACGATCTTGTAGGGCACGCCTGCGCGCAGGAACATATCTTCGAGGATACGCGACTGGGCGTTGGTGCGGTAGAACACAGCGATATCGTCGTAACTCGTGCCCTTGGAGTGCAGCTTTTCGATCTCGCCGGCAATCCAGCGGCCCTCGTCGCGCTCATCGCTTGCCTGGAAGGCCTGGATCTTCTCGCCGTCGCCCTCGGCCGTAAACAGACGCTTGTCCTTGCGTTGCGAGTTGTGGCGCACCACGGCGTTGGCGGCGCTCAGGATATGACCCGTAGAGCGGTAGTTCTGCTCCAGCTTAACGGTCTTGCAGTTTTTAAAGTCCTTCTCAAAGTCCAGGATGTTGGTGATGTCGGCGCCGCGCCAGCTATAAATGGACTGGTCATCGTCGCCTACGACCATGAGGTTTTGGTACTTGGCGGCCAGCAGGTTGGCGATCTCGTACTGGACGTGGTTGGTGTCCTGATACTCGTCGACGCTAATGTAGCGGAAACGCTCTTGGTACTTATCGAGCACCTCGGGGCGGGTGCGCAGCAGCTCAAGCGTGCGCACGAGCAGGTCGTCGAAGTCCATAGCGTTGGCGGCGCGCAGGCGGCGTTCCAGCTCCAGGTAGACCTGCGCGGCCTTTTTGTCGTTGGGGCTGTCGGCGGATTTGAGCATGTCCTCGGGGCCGATCATGGCGTTTTTGGCCGAACTGATCTTGCTGCGGATCATATTGATGGGGAATTGCTTTTGCTCGATACCGAGCGCCTGCATAATATCGCGCACCATGCGCTTGGAATCGTCGTCATCGTAGATGGTGAACTGACCGGTGTAGCCCAGCAGATCAGCGTCCTCGCGCAGCATACGCACGCACATGGCATGGAAGGTGCACACCCACATGCCACGGGTGCCGCTGGGAATGAGCGCCGCCAGACGCTC
The DNA here is from genome assembly GCA_905215725.1 of uncultured bacterium. Taxonomy (GTDB): domain Bacteria; phylum Actinomycetota; class Coriobacteriia; order Coriobacteriales; family Coriobacteriaceae; genus Collinsella. Next base: position 11,352 of record CAJMRD010000048.1, read on the forward strand.
ACGCATCTCGGCCGCGGCCTTGTTGGTAAACGTGATGGCAAGGATCTGCCAGGGCTTAACACCCAGGTCGCCGAGCATATGTGCGATGCGGAAGGTCAAGACGCGGGTCTTGCCCGAGCCGGCGCCGGCAAGGACCAGCAACGGACCCTCGGTGGTCAGGACCGCCTCGCGCTGGGCGGGATTAAGGCTGTCGAGGTCGACGAGCGGCTTGGCGGGTTTGGGTGCCGGCGCGGGAGCGTCGTAGATGTCGAGCGGGACGAGCTCGGGCTCCGGCGCAGCGGGGGCGGTGTATGCATCGAGCGGCACGGGTTCCGGCGTGGGCGGCACGGGTACCGCGGCGTTCTTTTCCCAGGGCAAGGGCTGGGTCATGGGCGACTCCTCATCTGACGGACGGCGCGCCTGCGGGCGGCGCCATAGTTTGAGCCGTACCAGTATACCGAGCCGCGCGGACACCGGCGCAAATCACACCACGACTCCGTGCGCCACCGTCAGGCCCGCCCAGCGGATTTGGCGCAATGGGGTCAGGTTAGTCTGCACCACATTGGTGCAAAGAAACCTGGCCCCATTGCACCAATCACGGAGCCACCGATGTCATGGCAACGGTAGCGAGCGGCGGCCAGGGCGAACAAATTGGCATGAAAAGGGGGCGGCATAGACCTTTTGGTCATGCCACCCCCTTTGAATGACAAGTTGTCGCCCTGGCCGCCGCGCAGCGTCGACTAAGTTAGAGGCCGAGCATCGGCTCCAGAACGAAGAAGTATGCGAGCACTACGATGCCCAGGATGATGCGGTAGGCACCGAAGCACTTGAAGTCGTGACGGCGGACGAAGCCCATGAGCCACTTGATGGCGATGAGCGAAACCACAAAGGCCACAACGCAGCCCACGCCCAGGATAGCGACCTCGTTGGCACCGAACGTGCCGCCCTTGATGAAGTACTTGACCAGCTTGAGCGCACTCGCGCCAAACATGACCGGGATGGCCAGGAAGAACGTAAACTTGGACGCCACCGAACGCGTGCAGCCCAAAAGCAGGCCGCCGATGATGGTAGAACCGGAGCGAGACGTACCAGGCACCAGCGAAAGCACCTGGAAGCAGCCGATACCCAGCGCAGTCTTCCAGCTCAGGTCCTCGAGCGTGGCGATGGAGCCAAAGTCCAGATTCTCGTCATCGTCCTCATCCTCAGCGGTAGCCGCGGCGGGCGCCGCAAAGTGCGCACCGGCGGGACGTCCACCCGACACCACAGCACGCGAACCAAACGAACCGGCAACGGCCATTTCCTCGCGCTTGCTCGCGCGCCAGTTCTCGATCACGATAAACAGCACGCCGTACACAATGAGCGCCAGCGCCACGACGGGAGCATTGTAGAAATGCTCCTCCATCCAGTCGTTAAGCGGCAGACCGATCGCCGCGGCGGGAATGCAGCCGAGCACAATCTTGCCCCACAGCACCCAGGTGTCGCGACGGCCCTCCTTGCCCTTGCTGGGCGAGAACGGATTGAGCTCATGGAAGAACAGCACACAGACGGCCAGAATGGCGCCGAGCTGAATCACGACCAGGAACATATTCCAGAACGTCTCGCTCACGTTCATCTTGACGAACTCGTCCACCAAGATCATGTGACCGGTCGACGAAACAGGCAGCCATTCGGTGATGCCCTCGACCAGGCCCATGAAGGCAGATTTTAGAAGCTCGATAATATCCAAAGGGACCCCCTCGTTAGACACCCGCCGATATTGTTCTGCGGACGGTGCGGGCGATGTCCCATTATCAACCGTTCGGGCGCGTCTACGCCTACCCTTACCAAAAAACTCGCCCGTTCACAGAATTGCGAGTGGTCAAACCCAAATCCTTGGGTATAACTGCAACAAGATAAAGTGTCCGGCGGCCAACGCGCCCGCGCCCGCCCGATGCACGAGCCCCGCGCCCGTGCGATAGACCAAGGAGGAAACCATGAACGAGGGCTACACCAAGGTATTTGTTTCACTCGACGGTACTGAGCAGCAGGATTTTGTGCTCGCACGCGCCATCAAGGTCGCCGCGAACAACGGCGCCAAGCTAATCATCGGCCACGTTATCGATTCCACGGCGCTCGAGAGCGCCGGTTCCTATCCGGTCGATCTGGTCAACGGCCTAGAGGAGGCATTTAAGAACTCCATCGCCAAGCAGCTCGAAGAGGCCAAGGCCAATCCCGATATTCCCGAGGTCGAGGTCATGATTCGCGCCGGCCGTATTCGCGAGACGCTCAAGGACGAGATGCTCGACGTGGTTAAGCCCGACCTGGTGCTCTGCGGCGCCCGCGGCCTGTCCTCGATCAAGTATGCGCTGCTGGGTTCGATTTCGACGTTCCTGCTGCGCAACACGGACTGCGACATCTTGGTCGTGAAGTAGCGTTGCTCCCACCGGCCGCGGGGCCTGCGGGGTTTCCACGGGCACGTCCTCGCCGCGTTGCGGCTGCGGGATGTGCCCTTAGGAAACCCCTCCCGGCCCCGCGGCCTTCGCAGCCTTACTTCAACGAGTTGTCTGATAGAAAAATGGCGTGCCTCCCCGTTTGGGGCGGCACGTTTTTCATGGGCGGCACGTTTTTGTTTGGGCGGACGTCTGCCGCGTGCGTTACTCGAAGTATTGGAACTTGTTGGTTGAGAAGGCAAACGTGACGACAAAGCCTTCGCCGGGCTCCGATGCTGCGGTGACGTCGATGCCCATCTTGGAGCACAGGCGCGCCACCAGGTAGAGGCCAATACCCGTTGCACGCTTGGTGGTGCGGCCGTTGTCGCCGGTAAAGCCCTTCTCGAACACGCGCGGCAGGTCTGCCGCACACACGCCGCAGCCGTTGTCCGCGACGGTAAGCTCGATGCGCTCGCTCGCCAGACCCTCGTCCAGCAACGCACCCGAAAACACGATCTTTGCGCCGTCCTCACGCGCATATTTAATGCTGTTCTGAATGAGCTGGCCCAGAATAAACTCGAGCCATTTCTCGTCGGTAAAGACCTCAAAGTCGAGGTTCTCGCACACCGGAGCCACGTGCGCCGCGATAAGCTCGCGCGCGTTGGCTTTAATCGCGCCCGTCACCAAGGTCTTGAGATCCCAGCGGCGAATCAGGTAGTCGCGCTCCACGACTTCCGAGCGCGCATAGTACAGAGCTTGGTCGATATAGCGCTCCACGCGGGCAAGCTCGCGTGCCAGATCGTCCACGCGCGACAGGTCGTCTTCGCTACCGTCCAGGTTTTCCAAAATCAGATGGGCCGCCGCCAGGGGCAGCTTGGCCTCATGGACCCAGCTCTCGATATAGTCGCGATAGTCATCGGTCTGACGGCGGCCTTCGGCAACCTCGTCGCAAGCGGCTTTGCCCACCCGGCGCAAGACCTCGTACTCGAGCTCGCCCTCGGCATGGGTCGGACATTGCACCATCTCCTGCACCCATGCGGAACTCTCGAGCTCCTCTGCCGCACGCTCCAGCTGGCGCAGAAAACGACGACGGCGCGCGTACTCGATCACGATGCCCAGCATGCCAAAGATAAAGGACACGCCGACCGCCACGACCACGATGGAAACGGGTGCGCCGGCGACCGTCAGCACAAAGCAGCTCAGCAGCACGCCGCACGTCCACACGGCGACGGGAAGTAGCGCATCTTTGAAGAATTTGGCGAACGACATAGCCGGCCCCTAGACCGAATAGCCCTGGCCGCGGTGCGTCGTCAAATACCCCTTGATGCCGATTTTTTCGAGCGTGGTGCGCAGGCGGTTGATGTTAACGGTAAGCGTGTTGTCGTCTACGAAGGCGTCGGAGTCCCACAGGTCCTGCATGATGGCCGAGCGCGAAACGATCTTGCCCGCGCGGCTCAGAAGCAGCGAGAGGATACGCAGTTCATTTTTGGTGAGCTCGGTGCTAGTGCCGGTTTGCGTATTGGTAACCATGGAGCGGGCGAGGTCAAGCTCCAGTCCCTTGTGGACGAGCGTACTGCGCTCGCCTGACGCCGCGGTGCGACGCAGCAAGGCATTGATGCGCGCCACGAGCACACGGGCGCTGTAGGGCTTGGGAACAAAGTCGTCCGCGCCGAGCGTCATGGCCATGACCTCGTCGATCTCGGTCGTGCGCGACGTGAGGACGATGATGGGAACCTCGGATTCGCGGCGAACCTCGTGGCAGATATGCTGGCCGTCCTTGACGGGAAGCGTGAGGTCGAGCAGCACCAGGTCGGGCGCGGCGGCGAGAATATCGCGCGAGACATGCTCGAACGATTCGCAGGTCTCGATTTCAAACCCGGCGCGGGCAAGGATGTCAACAAGCTCGCGACGAATGGGTTCATCGTCCTCAACGATATAGATTAGCGCCATGGATTCCGCTCCCCTCTTGGTTGTCTTGCCCCATTATGACCGCGGAGCCGCAGGTACGCGCCTCGCGTGTCACCAAGGTGACAGAACTGTTCGCGAACGAAAACGCTTGGCTCGTCCCTCGCTCGCAACGGGCGCGGGAATCAAATGATTATTAAATCCCCGTCCCAGAAAAATCATTTAGCGGCGGGCGCGGAGCTTTTCGTAGCCGTCGGCGAAGAAGGCGACCGTCGCGGCGTCGGCCTCGGCAGCGTCCGTCTCGGTTGCGGGAACCACGCCGTGCTCGTCGCTCACCAGGAACAGCGCGCCCTTGAGTTGCGCGGGAATGTCTACGCGCGTGACCGGGATGCCCTTGGTCTGGGCGAGCTGCTCGATGAGCGTCGCCGTGCCGCCGATGTTCGATGCCAAGATCTCGGTCATGAAGAACGGGATGGGATTGATGTCGAGCATCTTGCAGACGGTGATCGTCATTGGCCCGATGAGCAGCACGGTGGTCACGTTATCCAAGAAAGCCGAAAGGACGGCCGTGATCAACGAGAACAGGATCATGATGATCCACGGGTTGCCCTTCGCAAGTTTCGTCGACTTGATGGCCAGGTATTCGAAGATGCCCGAATACTTCACGA
>CAJMRD010000049.1 GCA_905215725.1 uncultured bacterium
TATACGGGGGTATAGCTCAGCTGGGAGAGCGCTTGACTGGCAGTCAAGAGGTCAGGGGTTCGATCCCCCTCGTCTCCACCCGAGCATTGAATGAGGCTCCAACGTAAGTTGGGGCCTTTTTTCATATAGGAACACAAGGTCAAAGGCGGCACCATGATCCTCCTGGTCGACAAGATCGAAAAAAGCTTCGGCGCACGCGTCCTCTTTAGCGGCGCGTCCTTCCAGATCAACCCCGGCGAGCGCTTCGCGCTCGTGGGACCCAACGGCGCCGGCAAAACCACCATGCTCAAGATCATCATGGGCATCGACAGTCCCGACGCCGGCCAGGTCCAGTACGCCAAGGACTGCCAGGTGGGCTACCTAGAGCAGGAAACCAACCTAGAGCAAAAGGACACCACCATCCTCGCCGAGGTCATGGCCGCCGCCAAGGAAATCCGCCGCATGGGCGAGCGCGCCAACGAGCTGCAGGCCCAGATCACGGAGCTCTCCGAGCAGGGCAAGGATGTCGACGCACTCCTTAACGAGTACGGCCAAGTCCAGGACCGCTTTGAGCACCTGGGCGGCTACGAGCTCGAAAGCAACGCCCGCAAGATCCTATCTGGCCTGGGCTTTAAGGTCACCGACTTTGAGCGCCCGTGCTCCGAGTTCTCGGGCGGCTGGCAGATGCGCATCGCGCTCGCCAAGCTCTTCCTGCGCCACCCCGACCTGCTGCTGCTGGACGAGCCCACTAACCACCTGGACCTCGAGAGCGTCCAGTGGCTACGCGGCTTTATCGCCAACTACGACGGCGCCGTCCTCATCGTCAGTCACGACCGTGCCTTCATGGACGCCTGCGTCGACCACGTCGCCGCTCTCGAAAACCGTCGCGTGACCACCTACACCGGCAACTACAGCAGCTACCTCAAGCAGCGCGAGGACAACCTGGAACAGATGCGCGCCAAGCGAGCCGCCCAGGAGCGTGACATCGCCCACATGCAGGTCTTCGTTGACAAATTCCGCTATAAGCCCACCAAGGCCGCCCAGGCGCAGGAGCGCATCCGCAAGATCGAGCAGATTAAAAAGGAACTTGTCATCCTGCCCGAGGGCCACAAGCACATCGACTTTAAGTTCCCTGACCCGCCGCGCTCCGGCGACATGGTCGTCGGCCTGGAGGGCGTGTCCAAGTCCTACGGCAACAAGCACATCTACAGCGACATCGACCTCAAGCTCTACCGCGGCGAGCACGTGGCACTCGTCGGCCCCAACGGCGCCGGCAAGTCCACGCTCATGAAGATTCTCGCCGGCCTGGAGCCGCCCACTACCGGCACGCGCGACCTGGGCACCAACGTCGGCGTCGCCTACTATGCCCAGCACGCGCTCGAAGGCATGACCGAGTCCAACACCGTCCTGCAAGAGATCGACACCGTCACGCCCAAGTGGACCGTGCCGCAGCAGCGCAGCCTGCTGGGCGCCTTCCTATTTAGCGACAACGATTCCATCGAAAAGCAGGTCCGCGTCCTCTCTGGCGGCGAAAAAGCGCGTCTGGCACTGGCCAAGATGCTCGTGGCCCCCGAGGCGCTCCTGTGCCTGGACGAGCCCACCAACCACCTGGACATCGACTCGGTGGACATGCTCGAAAACGCCCTGCAAAACTTCCCCGGCACCATCGTGCTGATCAGCCACGACGAGCACCTGGTGCGCGCCGTTGCCAACCGAGTGATCGACATCCGCGATGGTAAGGTCACGGTCTACGACGGCGACTACGACTACTACCTCTACAAGCGCGAGGACCTCGCAGCCCGCGCCGCCGCCGAAGCAGCAGGGGAGAGTACGCCGGCCGCGACCAAGTCCGCTAAGGTCACCGCAGCCCAGCCCGATACGCCCGCCGCTGCTTCCAAGCCTGCCGAGGGCAAAAAGACCAAGGAGCAAAAGCGCGCCGAGGCCCAGGCCCGCGCTGCGCTCAACAAAAAGCTCAAGGGCGTGCGCAACCAGCTCAAGAAGATCGAGGCTGAGCTCGACAAAAAACGCGCCCGCTATGACGAGCTTATGGAATTGATGGCCAGCGAAGAGCTTTATGCCGATCAGGACAAGTTCAACGCCGCGCTGGGGGAATATAACGGCCTTAAGCAAGAGCTGCCCAAGCTCGAGGACGAATGGCTGGAGCTTTCCACCCAGATCGAAGAGGAGACCGCGCGTGAACTCTCGTAAGGCCGCTGCCGTGGCGATGAGCATCATCGCCATCGCCTGTCGCATCTGCGGCATTTTTATGAGCGCGATGACCGTGCTGCTGTGCTTTAGCGGCCTGACCGCCAAGCTGCAGATCGTCGGCTTTGTCGTTGAGCTTTCGCGCGCACTGCCGAGTGCCATCGCCGGCTACGGCGTCATCACCTCGCCCTTTGGCGGCGTGTTCCGCTTAGATTACGCCATCGTGGCCGTCATCCTGTTTGTGGCCGACTACCTGCTCACGCGCGCCTCGCGCCGCGTCCGCTAGGGGATTGTTATGTCCAGCAGCTACTTCATGAACCTGCTCGCCAGCGCGGTCGCCGTCATCGTCGGCATCGTGATCCACGAGAGTGCGCACGCCGCCGCGGCCTGGGCACTCGGCGATAAGACGGCCCGTTCGCGCGGTCGTGTCTCGCTCAACCCGCTCAACCATATCGACCCGTTTGGCACCATCATCTTGCCGCTGCTCATGCTTGCCGCCGGCGGCCCGGTGTTCGCCTTCGCCAAGCCCGTGCCCGTCTACCTCAACAACCTCAAGCACCCCAAGCGCGATGAGGTCCTGGTTAGCGCAGCCGGCCCCGCATCGAACATCGCCCTCGCGTGCCTTGCGGCCGCCCTCATGCACACGGCATACGGCAACCTCTACACCCGCATGTCCTTTGCCCTGGCGTCACAGATCATGAACTTCGGCGCCACGCTTATCGTAGTCAACCTGTCACTCGCGTTCTTCAACCTCATCCCGATCCCACCGCTCGACGGCTCTTCGATCATTGTGCCGTTCCTTAAAGGCAAGGCTCTCAACAACTATTATCGTCTGCAGCAATACGCTATGCCCATCCTCATCCTAGTGCTGTACCTGCTGCCCATGTGGACCGGCATCGACGTGATCGGCCGCTATTTCGACGTTACCGTGTATCCGCTTGCTGAGCAGCTGCTCAACTTCGCAATCGCCGGCATCTAAGGTAAACTTACAGGTCGACCGTGCAAAACGGTCGCAACATGCACCCAAACCGCGCCGCGAAGGCGCCGTCAAAGGAGGTCGAAGATGTCGTATCGCGTGTCGACGCAGGTCTACAGCGGACCGTTCGACCTGCTGCTGCAGCTGGTAACCCGCCAAAAAGTAGATATCGGCGCCATCTCCATCAGCGAGGTGGCCGAGCAATACCTTGCCGAGGCCGAGCGCATCGAGGCGCTGGACCTGGACGTGGCGAGCGACTTTTTGCTGGTCGCGGCAACACTTTTGGACATCAAGGCCGCCTCCTTGGTGCCGCAGGAGGCCCCGCGCAAAGTCGATGACGACGATGACGAGTTTGACGAAGACCTCGAGGAGCTCAGCGCGCTCGACGGCGACGCCCTGCGCGAGGTCCTGATCCAGCGCCTGATTGCCTACAAGCAGTTTAAAGGCGCGGCTGCGGCCCTCGGTGCCCGCATGCAGGCCGAAAGCCGCATGCATCCGCGCGTAGCCGGCCCCGACCCCGAGTTTTTAGGCCTTATGCCCGACTACCTGGCCGGCATTACTCTGCGCGGCCTCGCCGTCATCTGCGCCGACCTGGACGGCAAGCGCCAGACCTTCCTGCTGGAGGCCGAGCACGTGGCGCCGCATCGCGTGCCGCTCGACCTGACCGTGGCCTCAGTTGACCGCTTTACCATGGCGCACCAAACCTGCACCTTCCGCGAGCTGTTGGACGGCGATGCCACCACCGAGCAGCTCGTCGTCACCTTCCTGGCCATGCTTGAGCTTGCCAAGCGCGGCTCGCTCACGTTGAGCCAGGACGAGATCTTTGGAACCATCTGCATCAACCGAGTCGAGGGAGCCGAGGCCTATGTGCCCGGCGAGGGCCCCGAGCTCACCGAATAGGAGCCGCAACCATGTCAACCCTTTCCACGCTGGAGGCAAACAGCCTCAAAGGCGCCCTCGAGGCGCTGCTGCTGGTGTCAAGCGACCCGGTGAGTGCGCCCGCGCTGGCCGGCGCACTGGATATCGCCCCCGGCGAGTGCGCGTCGATGCTCGCCGAGCTCAAGGTTGAGTACGAGGAGGCCAACCGCGGCTTTCAGCTGCGCGAGGTCGCCGGCGGCTGGCGCCTGTTTACGCACCCAGCCTACCACGATGTGGTCGAGGCCTATGTGTTGAGCTGGGACACGCAGAAGCTATCGCAGGCGGCGCTCGAAACCCTGGCCGTGATCGCATACCACCAGCCCGTGACGCGCGAGGTGGTCAAGGGCATCCGCGGCGTCAATTCCGACGGCGTCATCGCGTCGCTCGTGGACAAGGGTCTGGTGCGTGAGCTCGGCCGCGACCCCCAGCGCGGTCAGGCCATCATCTACGGCACGACCAACGCCTTCTTGGAAAAATTCGGCCTGCGCTCCACCCGAGACCTGCCCGACCTAGAGCAGTTTGCCCCCGACGAGCAGTCGCGCCAGTTTATCCGCGAGCGCCTGAGCGGCCGCAGTATTCAGTCCACGCTCGAGGAGCAGGCCGAGGACCTGGACGAAGAGCGCGAACTGATCGATACCGATGTTGAAGATGTTGAGGCAGTCGAGGACTTGGAGACTCTGGTCGTCGACGAGACCTCGGAGGATTTGAATGACGAGGACTAACGAAGTAGGGGAGACGCGCGCCATGGGCAACGCAGTACCCGCAACCGACGCCCAGCCCGTCTATCCGCACACCATGCGCCTGCAGCGCTTTTTGGCGCGCGCGGGCGTGGCGAGCCGCCGCGGCTCGGAGGACCTGATGACCGCCGGACGCGTGACCGTCAACGGTCAGGTCGCGACCGAGCTGGGCACCAAGGTCGACGTCGACCGCGACCATATCGAGGTCGACGGCATGCCCGTCAAGCTCAACCAGGGCGCCGTGTACTTGATGCTCTACAAGCCGACCGGCTACCTCACCACCATGAGCGACCCGCAGGAGCGCCCCTGCGTGGCCGACCTGGTACCGCGCAACCGCTTTCCGGGGCTCTTCCCGGTGGGCCGCCTGGACCGCGACACCACGGGCCTTTTGCTCTTTACCACCGACGGTGATCTGTCGCAGGACCTGCTGCACCCCAGCAAGCACGTCTACAAGACCTATCAGGCGCTCGTGGACGGCCACCTGACCGATCGCGACTTAGAACCGCTCCGCCGCGGCATCGAGCTCGACGACGGCCTGTGCCAGCCGGCGATCTGCCGCGTCATTACCGCGCGCGAGGCCGAGGCCGTGGCTCCGCAAGGCGTCAAGCCCGGCACCACCGCCGTGGAGGTCATCATCCGCGAGGGTCGCAAGAATCAGGTCAAGCGCATGCTGAGCAAGATCCACCACCCGGTGATCCGCCTGCACCGCTGTAACTTTGCCGGCCTGGAGCTCAAGGACGTGGCCAAAGGCTCGTGGCGCGAGCTCACCGAGCGCGAGGTACAAATCCTCAAAAGCGGTGGCATCCCTCCCAAGCAGGCCAGCGCCATACGCGGCGGCAAGCCCCAAGACACGCCCGCCAGCCGCACGCGTCACCACGGCAGCCACGGCTCCGCACCCAAGCGCAACACCTACCGCGAGCGCTACACCGGCTAGGCAACCCGCCGCGCCCCAACGCCCGCGAACCATACCAGCACGTCAACCATCGAAAGGAAGCATTGCATGATCGTCGCCATCGACGGCCCCGCCGGTTCCGGCAAGTCCACCATCGCCAAGGAGATCGCCCGCCAGCTGGGCTTTAACAAGCTCGACACGGGCGCCATGTATCGCGCCGTCACCTTCGCCGCGCTCGACCGCGGCATCGATCTGGACGACGAGGCGGCCATCGACGCCCTCGCCGAGCAGATCGAGATTCGCTTTACCAACGGCACCGGCGAGGATACGCGCCTGACCATTGACGGCCAGGACGCTTCGGCTGCCATTCGTACCCCGCAGGTCGACGCAAACGTATCCAAGGTCTCGGCCTACCCGGGCGTGCGCGCCGCCATGCTCATTCACCAGCGCCGAGCCGCTGAGGACCGCGATATCGTGGCCGAGGGTCGCGACATCGGAACCGTCGTGTTCCCCAACGCGCAGGTCAAGGTCTTCCTGACCGCCGACCCGCGCGAGCGCGCCCGCCGCCGCGTGCTGCAGCGTCACCAAAACGACGCCCAGCCGCTTACTGCCGAGCAGCTCGAGGCCGAGGTCGACGAGACTCTCGACGCCCTTAAGCAGCGCGACAAGCTTGACAGCAGCCGCGAGGTCGCCCCGCTCGTGCCCGCCGAGGACGCCGTGCACGTCGACTCCACCGCCCATACCATCGACGAGGTCGTCCGCATTATCGAGGACCTCATCAACCAAAGGAGGTAGCCCATGCGCCTGTTTAAGCAGACGCCCGAGGACTATTACAACGCCCCCTATGACGAGTTCCCGGCGCTCATCCGCGGTACCGTCGTCGTAGTCATGGCCATCCTTTGGGCCTTCTCCAAGCTCATGTGGCGCTGGAAGGTCGAGGACGCTGACCTGCTGTTTGAGCGCCAGGAAGGCCGCGGCAGCGTGGTCATCTGCAACCACACCTCGATGGCCGAGCTCTTGGCCGTGGAGACGGCGCTGTTCTTTGGCGGCCGCCGCATTCGTCCCATCTTTAAGTCCGAGTTCGCCAAGAGCAAGATTGTGCGCTGGGCCTTTAGCCGCGTGGGCGGCATCCCCGTAGAGCGCGGTACTGCCGATATGAAGTGCCTGCGCGCCGCCCAGCATGCGCTGCAACGCGGCGAGGACGTCCTGATCTTCCCCGAGGGCACGCGCATCCGCTCGCGCGAGATCAAGCCCGAGGTCCACGGCGGTTTTGCGCTCATCGCTCAGATGGGCAAGGCGCCCGTCAACCCACTTGCCATCTGTGGCTGGTCCGACATCACGCCCGCGGGCAAAAAGCTCATGCGTCCCAAGAAGTGCTGGATTCGTGCCGGCAAGGCCATCTCGCTTTCCGACGCACCGGCCGGGCTTAAGCGAACGGAGCGCCTAGCCTGGTTTGAGTCCGAGGCAATGGGCCGAGTCTATAAGATGCGCGACGATCTGTGCGCCGAACATCCGGGCAGGTTCTAGCCATGAGCGAGAACGTGACGAACACCGCCGCGACTGCGTCCGACCAGGCAACCGCGCCTACCATCGAGATCGCCGCCCACGCCGGCACTTGCTACGGCGTACAGCGTGCGCTCGATATGGCGCTGGCCGCTGCGCCGCAGGCAGGGGAGTGCACTCAGGTCCATACCTTGGGTCCGCTCATCCATAACCCCATCGTGGTGCGCGAGCTTGCTGAGGCAGGCGTCGGTCTGGCAGAGACCCTGGACGATGCCGCATCGGGCACCGTGATCATCCGCGCCCACGGCGTGGTGCCGCAGGTGATCGATGCTGCCCGCGAGCGCGGCCTTACCGTGGTCGACGCCACCTGTCCCTACGTGAAGAAGGTCCATGTGGCCGCCGAGCGCCTGGTACGCGAGGGCTACCGCGTGGTAGTCGTAGGCGAGCCGGGCCATCCCGAGGTTGAGGGCATCTTGGGCCACGCCGGCAATGATGCGCAGGTCGTGAGCTGTGCCGCCGACGCCACCGCCTTGTCGCTCAAGGGCAAGGTAGGCCTCGTCGTGCAGACCACTCAGACCGCACAGAACCTCGCCGAGGTCGTGGCAGCTATCACCCCGCGCGTGCAGGAGCTACGTGTGATCAACACCATCTGCGCTGCCACGAGTGAGCGTCAACGAGCAGCAGCCACACTTGCTAACCGCTGCGACTGCATGGTCGTGGTGGGCGGCAAGAACTCAGGCAACACCCGCCGCCTGGCGCAGATTTGCGCAGACGCCTGCGAGCGCACGTATCACATCGAGGAAGCTTCTGAGCTCCAAGCCGCGTGGTTTACCGACGCTCACCACATCGGCATCACCGCCGGAGCCTCCACCCCGCAAGAACACATCGAGCGCGCCGTCGAGCGCATCAAGGAGCTTTGCCGCTAACCATGGACCAGACCGTACCCGCATACGCCGCCGAGGTGGCCGATTACGGGCGCAGCCGCGACCCCGAGCCGGGTGAGGGCGCGCTCGTAAAGAACGTGCGTCCCGAATCGCCCGCGTGGGATGTGGGTATCGAGCCGGGCATGCGCGTGCTCACGGTCAACGGTGAGGCGCTCACCGACATGATCGTGTGGCTCTGGGAGGCCGACGATGATACCGTCGACCTCGAGGTTTTCGACCCGCGCGACGGCACCGTCACCCCCGTCGAGCTCGACCGCTTTCCCGGCGAGGATTGGGGTTTGGAGTTCGATGGCCCCATCTTCGACGGCATGCGTACCTGCGTCAACGCCTGCGTGTTCTGCTTTATGACCATGCTCCCCAAGGGCGGCCGCTCCACGCTCTATATTCGCGACGACGACTATCGCCTAAGCTTTTTGCAAGGCAACTTTGTCACGCTTACGAACCTCACCGACGAGGACGTGCAAAACGTCATCCAGCGCAACATGAGTCCCATGAACGTGTCGGTCCACGCTGTGAGCCCCGACGTCCGCCGTCGTATGATGGGCCGTAACGCCCAGCGAGGCATGGACGTACTCGAGACCATCATGGCCGCCGGCATCGAGATTCACGCGCAGATCGTGTTGTGCCCCGGCATGAACGACGGCGAGGAGCTGGAAAAGACCCTGCGCTTTTGCGAGGAGCACGAGCAAATCACAAGCCTGGGCATTGTGCCGCTCGGTTTTACCAAACACCAAAACCGCTTTAGCTGGTCATACAGCGACAAGCCCGAACTGGCGCGCGAGACCATTGCCATGATCCGTCCCTACCAGGACCGTGCCTTCGAGCGCTTTGGCCGCCACACCTTCCAGATGAGCGACGAGTTCTATCTGGACGCCGGCATCGATCCTCCCGAGGCGGACTTTTACGACGGTTACCCGCAATACTACGACGGCATCGGCATGATCCGCTCGTATCTAGACGAGACCGACGACGTGCTTGCCGCCGATACCGAGCGTCTGGCCCGCGTCCGCGAGGCCATCGCCGCCCGCAGCCAGCACCTGCTGTGCCTCTCGGGCGCCAGCGCACGCGACACGGTGGCCCGCTTTGTGGAGTCGCCCAAGGGACTCGCCGGCACTGTCACCGCCATCAAGAACCGCTACTTTGGCGGCAACGTGGACGTGACCGGCCTCATCGTCGCGTGTGACATTCTGGAGCAGCTGCCGCAGGACCTCTCTGGGGTTATGCTCTTTGTGCCTAAGCTCATGTTCAACGCTGACGGCATGACGCTTGACGAGTATCATCGTGACGATTTACTCGCAAGCCTTACCAGTCGCGGCGCCGAGGTTCATGTGGTGTCGACCATGCCGCATGAGCTGCTCGATACCCTGGAGCATATCCTTGGCATAATGCCTGCCGACTCTAACACTTCCACTGAACCTACCCATTAAAGGAGAGCAGATGAAACCTATCGTCGCCGTCGTCGGACGCCCCAACGTGGGCAAGTCCACGCTCGTTAACCGCCTGGCCCAGACCTCGGACGCCATCGTCCACGAGTCCCGCGGCGTCACGCGCGACCGCTCGTACCACACGGCCGATTGGAACGGCCGCGAGTTCACCATCGTCGACACGGGCGGTATCGAGCCGCTCAAGAGCGATGACGTCTTTGCCACGTCCATTCGCGACCAGGCCCTCGCCGCCGCCGAGGAAGCCGCCGTCATCCTGTTTGTGGTCGACGGCCGCACCGGCGTCACCGAGGAGGACGAGTCGGTCGCTCGCATGCTCAAGCGCTGCGACAAGCCGGTCTTTCTGCTGGTGAACAAGCTCGACAACCCCGATCGCGAGAACGACAGCATCTGGGAGTTCTATTCGCTCGGCATCGGTGAGCCCACGCCGCTCTCGGCCCTGCATGGTCATGGCACGGGCGACCTGCTCGACGATATCGTGGCCCTGCTTCCAGAGGAAGAGGACGAGGTCGCCGATGAGTTCCCCGACGCGCTGAACGTCGCCATCATCGGCCGTCCCAACGCCGGAAAGTCGTCGCTGTTCAACCGCATCCTGGGCGCCGACCGCTCCATCGTCTCGAACATCGCCGGCACCACGCGCGACGCCATCGACACCGTCGTGGAGCGCAACGGCAAGCATTACCGCATGGTCGACACCGCGGGCATTCGCAAGAAGAGCACCGTGTACGAGAACATCGAGTACTACTCCATGGTCCGCGGCCTGCGCGCCATCGACCGCGCCGACGTGGCGCTGCTCGTCGTCGACGCCTCCGTGGGCGTTACCGAGCAGGACCAGAAGGTCATGGGCTTGGCCATCGAGCGCGGCTGCGCCATCGTCGTGCTGCTCAACAAGTGGGACCTGCTCGACGACGACCGCAAGCGCGAGGCCTGCATGGAGACCGTCGACCGCCGTCTTGGCGTCATGGCTCCCTGGGCTCAGTACCTGCGCATCTCGGCCCTGACCGGCCGCAGCATCGAGAAGATCTGGGCAATGGTCGACGCCGCCGAGAAGACGCGTTCACAAAAGATCACCACCTCGCGCCTCAACACGTTCCTTACCGATCTGCGCGAGTTCGGTCACACCGTGGTGGATGGCAAGCGTCGCCTGCGCATGCACTACGTGACCCAGACGGGCATCAACCCGCCGACGTTCACGTTCTTCGTCAACCACAGCGACCTGGTCAACGACACCTACCAGCGCTACGTGGAGAACCGCATGCGCTCGACCTTCGACTTCGCCGGCACGCCCATTCGACTCTTCTTTAGGAAGAAGGAGCAAAAGGATGCATAATCCGATTCTGCTGACCGCCATCTGCGCCGTGGTCTCGTTCTTTATCGGAGCGATTCCGTTTGGCCTGATCCTGGGCCGCGTGTTCAACCACACGGACATTCGCAAGGCGGGCTCCGGCAACATCGGCACCACCAACGCGCTGCGCGTGGCCGGGCCCAAGGTGGCCGCGCTCACGCTTCTGTGCGATTGCCTTAAGGGCGCCATCTGCGTCATTATCGCGCGCCCGCTCATCGCGAGCTTGGGCTACGGCTTCCCCGAGAGCATCATGGCTCCCGGTGCCGCCGGCGACTGGATGCTCGGTGTCATCTGCCTGGCGGCCGTGTGGGGTCACATCTTCTCGCCCTACCTCAATTTCCACGGTGGCAAGGGCATCGCCGTGGGCCTGGGCGTGATTCTTGCCTGGTACTGGCCCATTGGCCTGTCGTTGCTGGGCATGTTTATCGTGGCCGTCGCCATCACCAAGTACGTGTCGGTGGGCTCGCTCGCCGCCGCCATCGGCCTTCCCATCGCCGCTTGCGCGGTCTTTCCATACAGCAGCCTGGGCCTTAAGTTTTGCATGGCGATGATCGGCATCACCGTGGTGTGGGCCCATCGCTCGAATATCCAAAAGCTCATGGCCGGTAAGGAGTCCAAGCTCTCGTTTACCAAGCGCGTCACCAAGCCCGACGATAAGTAGGAGAGAGTCATGAATGTTGCGCTGATTGGCTCCGGCTCCTGGGGAACCGCCGTCGCCGGCCTTGCCGCCGCGCGAGCCGAGCGCGTGACCATGTGGGCCCATAGCGAGCAGACGGCCGCCGGCATCAACGGCGAGCACCGCAACCCGCGCTATCTGGTGGACTACGAGCTGCCGGACAGCGTGGTAGCAACGACCGAGCTCGCCCAGGCGCTCGACGGTACCGATGTGATCATCTTTGCCGTGCCCTCCACGCACTTGCGCGACGTGTGCCATCGGGCGGCGCCGTTTATCGATGCCGAAACTCCGGTCCTGTGCCTCACCAAGGGCATCGAGCCCGAGTCCGGCCTGCTCATGAGTGAGGTCATCGCCAGCGAGATCGGCAACGAGTCACGCGTGGCGGCGCTCTCGGGCCCCAACCATGCCGAGGAGATCTGCCGCGGCGGGCTTTCGGCTGCCGTCATCGCCAGCGAGGACCAGCAGGTGGGGGAGACCTTTAAGGAGCTGCTCCTGTCCACGGCCTTCCGCATCTACCTATCGCAGGACATGACGGGTGTCGAGGTTTGCGGCGCCATGAAAAACGTCATCGCCATTGTATGCGGCATCTCCGCCGGCTCGGGCGCGGGCGACAACACGCTCGCCCTCATCATGACGCGCGGCCTGGCCGAGATCAGCCGCCTGGTGCATGCCCGCGGCGGTCAGGCCATGACGTGCATGGGGCTTGCCGGCATGGGCGACCTCATCGCCACCTGCACCTCGGAGCATTCGCGCAACCGCACCTTTGGCTACGAGTTCGCCCACGGCGTGTCGCTCGATGAGTACCAGACGCGCACGCATATGGTGGTCGAGGGCGCCGTCGCGGCCCGCAGCGTCAGCGAGCTCGCCCGTTCACTGGGCGTAGATATTCCGCTCACCTTTGCCGTGGAGCAAACGCTCTACAACGGTGTTACTTTGGATAGGGCGCTCGAGATTCTTACCGATCGCGTCCCCTCGCAAGAGTTCTACGGACTCACCGACTAGCGCAGAAAGGCTTCTACCATGGGTTCCATCAAAATCGCTCCGTCCGTCCTTTCGGCTGATATGGCCAACCTCAAGGGCGAGCTCGACAAGATCGCCGGCGCCGACTACGTGCACTTCGACGTTATGGACGGTCACTTTACCGGCAACCTCACCTTTGGTGTCGACATTCTCAAGGCCGTCAAACGCTCCACCGATGTGCCGGTCGACGCGCACCTGATGGTGTCGAACCCCGACGAGACGGTCGATTGGTACGCCGACGCCGGCGCCGATATGGTCACCGTGCACTACGAGGCTTCCACGCACCTGCACCGCACGCTCACGCACTTGCAGCAGCGCGGCGTCAAGGCCGGTGTGGTGCTCAACCCCGCCACGCCCGTCTGCGTGCTCGAAAGCATCATCGACGTTGTCGACATGGTGCTGCTCATGAGCGTGAACCCCGGCTTTGGCGGCCAGAGCTTTATCCCCGGTACCATCGCCAAGATCCACGAGCTCAAGACCATGTGCGAGCGTCACGGCGTTTCGCCCCTCATCGAGGTCGATGGCGGTATCTCTTCCAAGAACATCGCCAAGGTCGTCAAGGCCGGTGCCAACGTGCTCGTAGCCGGCTCCGCCGTATTTAAGTCCGAAGATCCCGCCGCCGAGGTTGCGCTGCTGCAGAAGCTGGGCAACGAGGCTGCACAGGAGGCATAAACCCTTATGACCGCAGGTCAAAACCGCATACCCGTGAATCTTGACTATGCCGCCTCGACGCCCATGCGCGCCGAGGCGCTCCTTGCGCAGCGCGAATATGACGACAGCGAGCTTGCCGGCGTCAACCCCAACTCGCTGCATTCACTCGGCCGCAAGGCCGCCGCGCGCCTGGAGGTGGCACGTCGCGAGATTGCTCGCAGCTTTGGCGCGCGCGTTCGTCCGTCCGAGATCATCCTTACCAACGGTGGCACCGAGGCCAACCAGCTGGCGCTGCTCGGTCTTGCCGAGGGTGCTCGTCAGCGCGATCGAAAGCGCGATCGCGTAATCGTTTCGGCCATCGAGCACGATTCAATTCTGGACAACCTACCGCTGCTGCGCGCCGCCGGCTTTACCGTCGACCTGGTGCAGCCCTGCCGCGCAGGCTACATTGAGCCTGCCGCGCTTGTCGAGCTGCTCGGCGACGACGTGGCGCTCGTGAGCATTATGGTCGCCAACAACGAAACCGGCGTGGTACAGCCCATCCGCGAGCTGGCCGCCGCCGCACATGCTGCCGGCGCCTTGCTTCACACCGATGCCATCCAGGGCTATTTGCACATTCCGCTCGATGTCACCGAACTGGGTGTCGATGCCATGACCGTTGCCGCGCACAAGATCGGTGGCCCCGTGGCATCCGGCGCGCTCTACCTTAAGAGCCGCACGCCGCTGCGTCCGCGCATCTTTGGCGGTGGACAGGAAGCCGGCCGTCGTGCCGGTACGCAGGATCTGCGCACGCAGCTGGCTTTTGCCGCAGCCGCTTCCGTGTTGCTGCCGAATGTGGGCCAGGAGCGTGCGACGCTGCAGGCCCTTTCCGACAAGCTCTACGCCACGCTTACGGCCCATCCTCGCATTCACGCCACGATGGGCGACTACGCGCAGGCAGATCGTCTACCGGGCATGGTTTCGATCTACGTCGACGGCATGGACTCCGAAGAGCTCATAATCAAGCTCGATGCCGCCGGTTTTGAGGTTTCGGCCGGATCGGCTTGCTCGAGCGGCAACATGGACCCGAGCCACGTGCTCAGTGCCATGGGCATTGGTCGCGAGCAGGCATTGGGGTCGCTGCGCATCTCGTTTGATGACCGCGTGAATCCGGACGATCTGGACGACTTTGCCCAGACGTTGCTCTCGATCGTAGGCGCCGCATGATCGTCGTCGAGCTCGAGCGTGCCCTGCTGGCACGCTACCCCAAGGCGGACGCCGAGGGCTGGGATCATGTTGGGCTATCTGTGGGAGATCCCGCTGCAAAGATTACCGGTGTTGCCTGCGCACTCGACGCGACCGAGGCCAACGTGCACCGCGCTCTCGAGGCCGGCGCCAACGTGCTGCTGACGCATCATCCCATCTACATCAAGGCGCCCGAGGCCTTTTGTCCGGCCGATTCTGCGCGTCCCCAGTGCAGCGCTGCGCTGTACGAGGCAGCTCGTTGCGGCGTGAGCATTATCTCGCTTCACACCAACCTGGACCGCTCGCACGAGGCACGTATCTGCCTAAGTAGGCTTTTGGACGCCGCGCCCGCAAGCTCGTTGGAGCACGTGGACGACCCCGAGGCCTGCGGACTGGGCGTACTCGCGACCCTCCACGACCCCTGCAGCCTGCGCAACCTTGCCGCACGCGCCGCAGCGGCGTTTGGCAGCGACCCGCGCGTGTGGGGCGAGGCCGATCACCCGTGCCGAACCATCGCAATTTTGGCCGGTTCGCTGGGTGACTTTGGCGAGCTTGCCATCGCCGCCGGTGCGGATGTCATCGTGACGGGCGAGGCGGGCTACCACGCGGCACAGGACCTCACTCTGCGCGGTCTGCCGGTGATCTTGCTCGGCCACGACCGCTCCGAGGAGCCGTTCGTTGATATATTGATGAACTCTGCAGTTGACGCCGGAGTTGACCCCCGTCATGCGATTAAAATACTGAACCCTTGCCAATGGTGGACTGTGACAAAAGGAGAGAACTTATGAGCGCCGGCGCTACGCTACTCAAGCTGCAACAGATCGATTTGGAGCTCGCCCGCAACAAGAGCGAACTTGCCAATATGCCGGAGCTCAAGGAGCTCGCTTCCAAGCGCAAGACCTACGTTAAGCTCAAGGCCGAAATGACCAAGCTCTACGCCCAACGCAAGGACCTGGATATTGAGCTCGACGATCTCAACACCACCGAGATCCAGACCAATAACGCCATTGAGGCCGCTAAGAAGCGCCACGTTGACGGCTCTGACTACCGCGAGGTACAGGACCTGGAAAACGAGCTCGCCACCCTGGCCAAGCGCCTGGACAAGATCGAGCACACCCGCAAGGACGTCGTAGTCGCCCACAAGGAGGCGCTCGACCGCGAGGCTCGCGCACAGGCAATCATCGCCAAGTTCGAGGAGGGCGTGAAGGCCGACACCAAGGCCGCCCGCGCCAAGGCAGCCGACCTCCAGGCCCAGATCGATGCCGCCACCAAGGAGCGCACCGCGCTGGCCGCTACGCTGCCCACCGACGTGCTCAGCGACTACGAGCGTCTGCTCAAGCAGTTCCGCGGCTTGGCCGTCGAGACCATCCAGGGCAACATCCCCACGGTCTGCCACACCGCGCTGCAGGCATCGTCCATGAGCGACCTCAACCACGACGGTAGCGAGATTACGCACTGTCCGTACTGCCACCGCCTCCTGGTGCTCCCGAGTAAGGAAGCCTAGCGATGACGGCGGCATCCAACAATTCAATCCAACTTGAGGGAAAAACGATCCTGCTGGGCATTACCGGCGGGA
>CAJMRD010000050.1 GCA_905215725.1 uncultured bacterium
ACGCAGGTGGCGGCACCGCCGAAGGGCTCGATCTCGGTCGGGTGGTTGTGGGTCTCGTTCTTAAAGAGGAACAGCCAGTCCTGGTCCTCGCCATCGACATCGACCTTCACCTTGACGGTGCAGGCGTTGATCTCCTCGGACTCATCGACATCGGTCATGACGCCGGTCTTCTTAAGGTACTTAGCGCCGATGGTGCCCATGTCCATGAGGCAGACGGGCTTGGCGTCGCGGCCGAGTTCGTGGCGCATCTCCATGTAGCGGTCGAAGGCCTGCTGCACCACGGCGTCGTCGATCGTCACGTCATCCAGGACGGTGCCGAAGGTGGTGTGGCGGCAGTGGTCGGACCAATAGGTGTCGATCACGCGGATCTCGGTGATGGTGGGGTCGCGGTCCTCATCGCGGAAGTACTGCTGGCAGAAGGCGATGTCCGCCTCGTCCATGGCAAGGCCGCGCTCGGAAATAAAGGCGGCAAGGCCGGCCTCGTCGAGCTCGCGGAAACCGTCGAGCACCTCGACGGACTGGGGCTCGGGGGTCTCCATGTACAGCGTCTCGGGCAGGTCGAGCGAGGCGATGCGCGCCTCGACGGGGTTCACCACGTAGTGCTTGATGGCATCGATGGCGGCCTCGTCCAGAGCGCCCGAGATCATATAGACCTTGGCGGAGCGCACGGCGGGGCGCTCGCCCTGGCTGATGAGCTGCACGCACTCGCTGGCGGAGTCGGCGCGCTGGTCAAACTGGCCAGGCAGGAATTCGACGGCAAAGACGGCGCCATCGCTTGCGGGGAGCTCGTCGTAGGTCACATCGACCTGGGGCTCGCTAAAGACGGTCGGCACGCAGGAGCGGAAAAGCTCCTCGTCGATGCCCTCGACGTCGTAGCGGTTGATGATCCTCAGGGCCTCGATGCCCTTGATGCCGAGAATTTCGGTCAGCTCGCCCTTGAGCTGCTGAGCCTCGACGTCGAACCCGGGTTTCTTCTCCACGTAGATACGAGAGACCATTGGTTCCTGCCTTCCTGATCGGTTGGGCGTACGGTACGGTATGCGGCAGCGGTCGGTTTGCGGGGCAAGCCTCGCGGTCGCCTTGAGCCACATGTTTGTAAACCTCACTATGATACGACAGCTCGCGGCGCGTTGAGGACGGCGAGGGTGCTACAGTGAAGCGCAAACAAGAGAAAGGCATCACATGGCATTCGTTTCACTCGCCATCATCGCGCTCGTGGCCTTTGCAAGCCCCTTCATCGCCTCGGCGATCCCCGGGAAACCCGTTCCCGAGACGGTCTTTTTGCTCGTGTTTGGCGCGGTGCTGGGACCCCATATGCTCGACATTATCCATGTAGATGCCGAGGTCTCGCTCGTGTCCGAGCTCGGCCTGGCCTTTTTGTTCCTGCTTGCCGGCTTTGAGATCGACCCCAAGAGCATCACGGGTGTGGAGGGGCGCTACGGCTTGGCGACGTGGGTCGTCACGTTTGGTATCGCCTGGCTTGCCGTGCGCTTTACCCCGTGGTTCTCGGTCAGTCATTTCGACGGTATCGCCGTGACGCTTGCCCTTACTTCCACGGCGCTCGGTACGCTTGTGCCCATCATGCGCGAGCGCTCGCTCACCGGCACGCGCGTGGGAGACTCGATTCTCGCGTATGGCACTTGGGGCGAGCTCGGTCCCGTGCTCGCCATGTCGGTGCTGCTGTCTGCCCGCACTGGCATCCAAACGCTCGTAATCCTTGGCTTGTTTGCGGTGGTTTGCGTGTTGTTGGCCGTGGTCCCAAGTCGCTCCAAGCGCGTCGGCAGCCGCTTCTTTGCGTTTGTCGAGGAACGCGCCGATACCACGTCGCAGACCTTCGTGCGCCTGACGGTGCTCATCCTGGTCACACTCGTGGCGTTCTCGGCCGTCTTTGATCTCGACATCGTGTTGGGTTCTTTTGCCGCCGGCTTTGTCTTGCGCTACATCATCCCCGAGGGCAACCATACGCTCGAGACCAAGCTCGATGGCCTGGCCTACGGCTTTTTGATTCCGGTGTTCTTTACTGTATCGGGCGCAAAGATCGACCTGACGGCCGTGGCGTCGCGCCCCGGGCTGCTCGCAGGCTTTATCGTGGCGTTGCTGATCATTCGCGCCGTGCCCATTCTCATCTCTATGAGCATTTGTCCTGCGACGCGCGATGTGTCGGCGTATGGTCGCATTACCGTGGCCCTGTACTGCACCACGGCCCTGCCGATCATCGTTGCCGTGACGAGTGTTGCCGTCAACGCGGGCGCGCTGTCGCAAGATATTGCGTCGGTCATGGTTGCCGCCGGTGCCATCACAGTGTTCTTGATGCCATTGCTCGCGCAGCTCTTCTACCGCGTGGTCGACGCCGCGCCGGTCGCCGCCGTGGCAGAGGTTGCCGAGCATCCATCCGATGCGTTCGACATCCTGCGTGCCCATCACGATTTGGCGAGCCTGCTCGCACGCGAGCACGAGCTGCTGACCTCGCATGGTCACGGTCGCGTATTCGAGGGCCTGCCTACGCTCGATACGATTGCCGAGCGTCTTTCCGCCGAGGCGGCGAGCGGCCATATCGATGCCCGTATTGTGGACGCGGCACATCTTCTTGCCGATAAGACCTATGGAGACGAGGTCGACCCGTCCGAGCTGACTCCGCGCGAGCGTCGCCGCCTGGAGCGCGCCAAGCTCGCCGTGCGCGAATACCGCCGCCGCATGCTGGAGCTCTATGCACGCGATGAGGCCCAGGACGACGACGGCAGGTAGCCAACGCCGCCGCGGAAAATGCGTCCCGGAATTGGCGTCCAGAGTGGGACACGCTTTCCGCGAGAGCCCGTTGCGGAAAGCGTGTCCCAGAATCCGCGCCCAGAATGGGACATAGTTTCCGAAAAAGGCCCTGAGGGAAGCTTCGCCCCGTTCTGAGCTGAAATACCGGGACGCAGCTTCCCCTGCAAACAGAAGAAGGCGCGCTGCCTGTGGTTGATGCAGGCAGCGCGCCTTTTGCGTTGAGCTTCGTTGAGGTTCGAAGTAGTGGACTAGTTGGCCATGACGCCTTCGGTCCATGCCTCGACGTCCTCGATGCGCAGGACGTTGGCGACCTCGGCCACGCAGTCGACGCTGGCAAGCTCGGCGGCGGCAGCCTGGACGTCCTTCTCGAGCGCGCGGTGCGTCAGGAAGATGACCGAGCAGGCATCGCTGACGCCCGACTTGCCGTCCTCGACCTGGTTGATGAGCGAGATCGAGATGTTGTGCTTGGCAAAGATGTCGACCGTCTCGGACAGGGCGCCCACGCGGTCGGCGACCTTCAGGCGCACATAGTACTTGGTCTGGAGCTCGTCCATGGGCTTAAAGGCGAGGTTGTGACCATAGGGCTCAATCTCGGGCAGCGGAGCCACGCCGCGGCTGATCTGCTCGGAGAGCGACAGGATATCGCCCACGACGGCGCTCGCGGTGGGGAAGGAGCCTGCGCCGGCACCGTAGAACATGGTCTCGCCCACGGCGTCGCCTACCACGTAGACAGCGTTCATGGCGCCGTTGACCTTGGCAAGCATGTGGTCGGCGGGGATCAGCGTGGGATGCACGCGGACGTCGACGCCGGCTTCGGTGTTGCGTGCGATACCCAACAGCTTAATGGTGTAGCCGAGCTCGCGGGCCTGGGCGATGTCCTCGGCGCCGATGGTACGGATACCCTGTTGGTACACATCGTCGGTGGTAACGCGGGTGCCAAAGCCGATGGAGGCGAGGATCGCCGTCTTGCTGGCGGCATCGAAGCCGTCGACGTCGGCGGACGGGTCGGCCTCGGCATAGCCCTTTGCCTGGGCGTCGGCGAGCACGTCAGCGTAATCGGCGCCCTCGGCGTCCATGCGCGACAGGATGTAGTTGGTGGTGCCGTTGAGAATGCCAGCGATGGTCAGGATCTTGTTGCCCACCAGGTCGTGCTCGAGCGTGCTGACAATGGGGATGCCACCGCCGCAGCTGGCCTCGCACTTAATCTGCACGCCGCACGCGCGCGCCTTCTCGGCGAGCGTCTCGACATGACGGCCCAGCAGGGCCTTGTTGGCAGAGACGACGTGCTTGCCGTTCTCGAAGGCGGTGGTGAAGATTTCGGTCGCGGGGTGCTCGCCGCCGATGAGCTCGACGACGATATCGACGGCGGGGTCGGTGACGACGTCGTGCCAGTCACTCGTAAAGGCCTCGCGCTCAATGCCTGCCGCCTCGGCTTGCTCCCAAGCAAGCGCGCAGGCGCGGGTCAGCTTAAGGTCGATGCCGTAGGCTGCCAGGTACTCATCGTGGTGGCTCTTGATCAGACGGGCCACGCCGCCGCCGACGGTTCCCAGACCGATGAGGCCGACGTTCACGGTGCGCAGGGGTTCGCTCATAGATAGCTCCTTCGTGCATCTTATGGATGGATTAACCGCTTAAAGGTTGAGTGCATTCTAGCGTGAACCGAGGGCGCGTGCTCGCCAGGCAACAGGAGTCGCACAAAACGGCACCCCCGAAACGCTGCGGAAACATTGGAAACATGCTCGCTACAAACGAAACTCCGTAACAAACTGTCAACGTTTGCGCCATAAGGTTTGCCCCGTACCGCAAGACGGCCGCACTGCGGCCAGCGAAAAGGGGGACACCATGTTCAACATCAACAGCACGCTCAGCCGTAGGAACTTTCTCGCCGGTGCCGCGGCGCTCGGCAGCACCGTGGCACTCGCTGGTTGCTCGTCGGGTGGCTCGGAGGGCGGCTCCGCCGATGACGGCAAGACCTTCAAGATCGGTGTCATCGGCCCTCTGACCGGCGCCGCGGCAACCTATGGCGTTTCGGCCGAGAAGGGTGCCAAGCTCGCCGCCAAGGATTTCTCGACCAAGGACCTCAAACTCTCGCTTAAGTCCGAGGATGACGTCGCTGACGGCGAGAAGGCTATCAACGCCTTCAACACCCTGTGCGACTGGGGCATGCAGGCTCTCGTCGGCCCCGTCACCACTGGTGCTGCCGTCGCTGTCTCGGGCGAGATTGCCGACGACATGCTCATGGTCACGCCCTCGGCCTCGTCTCTCGACGTCACCAAGGATAAGAGCACGGTCTTTCAGGTTTGCTTCACCGATCCCACCATGGGCGCCAGCGCCGCGAAGTTCTTGGCCGAGAAGTACGCGGACGCCAAGATCGCCCTGTTCTACAACTCCGGCGATACGTATAGCTCGGGCGTTGCCGACGCTTTTGCCGAGCAGGCCAAGGCGTCCAAGCTCGACATCGTCGATACCGAGACCTTTAAGGACGATTCCTCCACGAGCTTTACCAACCAGCTCACCAAGGCCAAGGAGGCCGGCGCCACGCTCATCTTTGCGCCGATCTATTACACGCCGGCGTCCGTTTTGCTCAAGAACGCCAAGGACATGGGCTACGACATGACCCTCATGGGTACCGACGGCATGGACGGCCTGCTCTCTGTGGAAGGCTTCGATACCTCTCTTGCCGAGGGCGTACTGCTCATGACCCCGTTTTCGGCTGACGATGAGAAGAATGCCGACTTCGTCAAGGCCTATAAGGATGCCTACGACGAGACGCCCAACCAGTTTGCCGCCGACGCCTACGATTGCGTCCACGCCATCGCCGAGGCTATCGATAGGGCGGGGATTGACATTTCGGCCGACGGTGCCGACATTGCCGGCGACCTTGCCCGTGCCATGCGCAAGATCAAGATCGAGGGCCTGACCGGCGAGCTGACGTGGAATGACGAGGGCCAGGTCGAAAAGCCCGCCACAGCCTATGTGATCCAGGACGGCAAGTACATCGCCGCCTAAGTGCGCATAAAGCGCGACCGGTGAGGCCGTTTTATTCAGGGCAGGGACGCCTGTAACAGAACAGAAACATTACTTTCACACAATAAAGTGGCATTACTGCATAAAGTAATAGAAATACGCAGAATTATGGATAAATGAACAAATCCAAAGAAAAGTTGAAATAATCATCACTTTCCTTAACTAAAGCGTCTAGTATTTTGCGAACGCCGAGCACGGCGAAGGATGGCCTGTCGGGTAACCGAAACCCGACGAGATTTGAGAGGAGAGCCGCATGTCGAGCCTCACCGGTAAGTCATTGAACCCTGTTATGAATCGCAGGAGCGTTATCGCGAGCGCAGCAGGTCTGGGGGCGATGTCCATTCTAGCTGGTTGCTCCTCCAACGGCGGCGACAGCGGTTCCGCTTCGAGCGACGCTTCGTTTAAGATCGGTACCATCGGCCCGCTGACCGGTGCCAACGCGTCCTACGGCAAGTCCGTTACACAGGCTGTCGAGCTTGGCTGCAAGGATTTCTCGACCAAGGAGCTGCCGCTTGTCAGCAAGGCCGAGGACGACCAGGCTGACGGCGAGAAGGCCGTCAACGCCTTCAACACCCTGCTCGACTGGGGCATGCAGGCCCTTGTCGGTCCGACCACCACGGGTGCGTCGGTCGCCGTCGCCGCAGAGTGCGGTAACGACCCCGAGACGTTCATGATTACCCCGTCCGCGTCCTCCGAGGACGTTACCAAGGGCAAGGATTGCGTCTTCCAGGTTTGCTTTACCGACCCCAACCAAGGTGTCAACGCTGCCAAGTTCCTGGCGCAGAAGTATGCGGACGAGAAGTTCGTGCTGTTCTATAACTCCGGCGACGCCTATTCTTCGGGCATCGCAGATTCCTTTAAGGCCCAGGCCGCTGAGTCCAAGCTCGAGATTGTTGACGAGGAGACCTTTAAGGACGACTCCGCCACGAGCTTTACCAACCAGCTGACCAAGGCCAAGCAGGCCGGCGCCACCATGATCTTTGCGCCGATCTACTACACGCCGGCGTCCGTCCTGCTCAAGAACGCCAAGGACATGGGCTACGACGTCAAGATGATGGGCTGCGACGGCATGGATGGCATCCTGGGCGTTGAGGGCTTCGACACCTCTCTTGCCGAGGGTCTGCTGCTCATGACCCCGTTTTCCGCCGACGACGAGAAGAACGCCGACTTCGTCAACGCTTACAAAGATAAGTACGGCGATACCCCCGACCAGTTTGCCGCCGACGCCTACGACGGCGTGCATGCGGTGGTCGAGGCTCTCAAGGAGGCCGGCCTGGGTGTCGACGCCGATCCCACCGAGGTTGCCGAGAAGCTTCCCGAGGCTATGCGCAACATTACTGTTGACGGCCTGACTGGCAAGCTCTCCTGGAACGACAAGGGCCAGGTCCAGAAGGAGCCCACGGCGTACGTCATCACCGATGGCAAGTACGTACAGGCCTAATAAACCGCCTCACATAGAGCGGTTTTGATCCCAAGCAGGGGAGGTTTTGGCCTTCCCTGCTTGCTTGGTATCTAGGGACAGTGTAACGTCCCTGTTTCATACATTAACTGGAAACCTATTCGAAAGGGGGATGTGGAACATGACGGTCTTTATCCAATACCTGGTCAACGGCCTGTCCATGGGCAGCGTCTACGCCATCATCGCGTTGGGCTACACCATGGTCTACGGTATCGCCAAGATGCTGAACTTCGCTCACGGCGATGTCATCATGGTCGGTGCCTATGTCTCGTTCTGCGCCACGTCGTATCTCGGCCTTCCGGGCTGGGCATCCGTAATTCTTTCTTGTGTGGTCTGTACCGTTCTCGGTGTTCTCATCGAGGGTCTGGCATACAAGCCGCTGCGCCAAGCAGGCCCGCTGGCCGTTCTGATCACGGCTATCGGCGTGTCTTACTTCCTGCAGAACGCCGCGCAGCTTCTGTGGGGCGCCACGCCCAAGAACTTCACTTCGCTCGTCACCTTCCAGGTGCCGGAGTTCTTGGCCAAGTTCAACGTGAGCGCCGTCTCGCTCGTCACCATCGTCGCCTGCCTGGTTATCATGGCCGGCCTGATGTTCTTTACAGGTAAGACCAAGATGGGCAAGGCCATGCGCGCCGTGTCCGAGGACAAGGCTGCCGCTCAGCTCATGGGCATCAACGTCAACCGCACCATCTCGATGACGTTTGCCATCGGCTCGGCGCTTGCCGCCATCGCCGGCGTGCTCCTGTGCTCCTACTCGCCGGTGCTGCAGCCCACGACGGGTGCTATGCCTGGCATCAAGGCCTTCGACGCCGCTGTCTTCGGTGGCATCGGCTCCATCCCCGGCGCTTTTGTCGGTGGCATTCTCATCGGCATTATCGAGGCGATGGCGCAGGCTTACATTTCCACGAGTCTTGCCAACTCCATCGTCTTTGGTGTTTTGATCATCGTCCTGCTCGTCAAGCCTGCCGGCCTCTTGGGCAAGTACGTCCCCGAGAAGGTGTAGGTGAGCGTTATGAAGTTTCTTAAAGACAAGCAGACGCGTCACGACTTTGTTACGTACGCCATGTGCGTTGTGGCGTTCGCCATCGTGTTCTTTATGCAGTCCAACCACATGATCCCGCGCATGATTGCTGGTCAGTTGGTTCCTATTACGGCCTACATCGTCATGGCCATTTCCCTCAACCTTGTCGTCGGCATCGCGGGCGACCTGTCGCTGGGCCATGCGGGCTTTATGAGTGTCGGCGCCTACACGGGCATCGTCACCGCGGTCGCCCTTGAGAGCGCCGTTCCCTCCGATCCGGTGCGCCTGATCATCAGCATCGTGGTCGGCGCCATCGCTGCCGCTATCCTGGGCTTCTTGATTGGCATCCCGGTCCTGCGCCTGAGCGGCGACTATCTGGCTATCGTGACCCTGGCTTTTGGCGAGATCATCAAAGAGATCGTCACCTGCCTCATTGTGGGCGTCGACTCCCGCGGCCTGCACGTGATCTTTAACATCACGGGCAACTCTACGATCGACGACCTGCACCTGCTCGAGGACGGCACCGCCATCATCAAGGGCGCGCAGGGCGCATCGGGCGTGTCGACCTATTCGACCTTCCTTGCCGGCGCCATCCTGGTTATGGTCGCGCTCGTGATTGTACTCAACCTGGTTCGCAGCCGTACCGGCCGTGCCATTATGGCCGTGCGCGATAACAAGATTGCAGCCGAGTCCGTAGGCATCTCCGTCACCGAGTACCGCATGATCGCCTTCGTGGTTTCCGCTGCCCTCGCCGGTGCTGCCGGAGCCCTCTTCGGCGGTAACTTCTCGCAGCTCTCCGCCACCAAGTTCGACTTCAACACGTCCATTCTCATCCTGGTGTTCGTGGTCCTGGGCGGTCTGGGCAATATGCGCGGCTCCGTCATCGCGGCGGCGCTGCTCACGGTGCTTCCCGAGCTGCTTCGTCAGTTCTCGGACTACCGCATGCTCATCTACGCCATCGTGCTGATCCTGGTCATGATTTTTACCAACAACCCGCAGCTCAAGGCGTTCTTCGGTCGCGTCAAGGACCGCTTTGCTTCCAAGAAGGAGGTGGCAGCCGATGCCCAGTAAATTTGAGTTCAAGAAGGGCAAGATGGTCCCGTATCCTTCTGGCGCCATCGTTCCCGATCGTGACCTGGGCGAGCGCCCTGCACTCGAGTGCATCCACCTGGGCATTGAGTTCGGTGGCCTTAAGGCAGTCGACGACTTTAGCCTGACTATCGGCAAGACCGAGATCGCCGGTCTGATCGGTCCCAACGGCGCCGGCAAGACCACGGTCTTCAACCTGCTCACCAAGGTGTACCAGCCCACGCATGGCACCATCCTGCTCGACGGCGAGGACACCTCGGGCAAGTCGGTCTACCAGGTCAACCGCATGGGTATTGCCCGTACCTTCCAGAACATTCGCCTATTCAACACCATGACGGTGGAGGATAACGTCAAGGTCGGCCTGCATAACCAGGAGCGTTACTCCGGCTTTGAGGGCGTGCTGCGCCTGCCGACGTATTGGAAGCACGAGAAGGCTGCTCACGAGCGCGCCATGGAGCTGCTGTCCATCTTTGATATGGAGCATCTGGCAAACGAGCAGGCCGGATCGCTGCCTTACGGCGCTCAGCGTCGTCTGGAGATCGTCCGCGCGCTTGCCACCAACCCCAAGCTACTGCTGCTCGACGAGCCTGCTGCCGGCATGAACCCGTCCGAGACCGCGGAGCTCATGGAGAACATCGTCAAGATTCGCGACACCTTTGGCATTGCCATCATGCTTATCGAGCATGATATGTCGCTCGTTATGAACATCTGCGAGGGCATCTGCGTGCTCAACTTTGGTAAGGTCATCGCCAAGGGCACGGCAGAGGAAATCCAGAACAACGACGCTGTTATTGAGGCATATCTGGGCAAGCAGGATAAGGGGGAGAACTAAATGGCAGAGCCGATGCTTTCCGTCTACAACATCAACGTCTGGTACGGCGCCATCCACGCCATTAAGGACATCTCCTTTAACGTTAACGAGGGCGAGATCGTGGCCTTGATTGGTGCCAACGGTGCCGGCAAGTCCACAACGCTCAAGACCGTCTCGGGCCTGCTGCGTTCCAAGACCGGTTCCATCAAGTTTATGGGCGAGGACATTACTCATACGCCCGCTGATAAGCTGGTTGGTAAGGGCCTGGCTCAGGTTCCCGAGGGTCGTCGCGCCTTTTTGCAGATGACGGTCGAGGAGAACCTGGAGATGGGTGCCTATACGCAGCCCAAGTCCACGGTGGCTCCGGGCCTGGAGCGCGTCTACGAGCAGTTCCCGCGCCTGAAGGAACGTCGTCGCCAGGTCGCCGGCACCCTTTCGGGCGGCGAGCAGCAGATGCTCGTTATGGGGCGCGCCCTTATGAGTAACCCCAAACTGCTTATGCTCGACGAACCTTCCATGGGTCTGGCACCGATTCTGATCGAACAGATCTTCCAGATTGTCGAGGACCTGCACAAGGCCGGCACCACGGTGCTTCTGGTCGAGCAAAACGCGCAGATGGCGCTTTCTATCGCCACACGCGGTTACGTGCTCGAGACCGGCAAGATCACCATGACCGGCACCGGCCAAGAGCTCCTGCATGACGACAACGTCCGCAAAGCCTACCTCGGAGGCTAACCCACCTAACAAAAGGGGCGCTGACTATCTCAGTCAGCGCTCCTTTTTAAGTTGCGGTGAAATAGGGACTGAATACGGGCTCCAGAGGCCAAAAGAGTCCCTATTCCACTGCAACTTCATGGGGATGTGTGACAATGCCCGTCGGAAAACATCTGCTGTCTTTGGGGGTCTATCTATGCTGTACGAGTTTTGTGCCGAGAACTTTGAGCGGGTGCCGGCGGCTATCGATGCCGGTGCAAGGCGTATTGAACTGTGCGACAACCTTGCCGTCGGTGGCACTACACCCTCGGCCGGTGTTATCAGCGCTACAGTCAGCTATGCTCACGAGCATGACGCGCGAGTGATGTGCATGATTCGCCCGCGTGGCGGTGACTTTCATTACAACCAAGACGAGCTGCGCATGATGGAGATGGACCTGGGCCTTGCCGTAAGCGCCGGCGTTGACGGCTTGGTCTTTGGCAGCTGCAAGCCCTGCGCTGGCGGATGGGCGCTCGACGAGCTTACGTTGGGCGCTCTCGTGATGGCCGCGGGCTGCGCGACCGAGGAATGCAAGCGTGAGCCCATCGACATCACCTTCCACATGGCGTTTGATCAGCTCTCGCCCGAGGCTCAGCTCGATGCGATTGATACACTTGCCGACTGCGGCGTTACGCGCATCCTCACGCATGGCGGCGCTGCCGGTACGTCGATCGAGGATAATTTCGATTACCTGGCTCGTTTAATCGAGTATGCGGGCGATCGTTTGACCATCCTTCCCGGCGGCGGCATCACTACGGCAAATCGCGACGCGGTCGCGGCGGCGCTAGACGTCTCCGAGCTCCATGGCACCAAGATCGTGCCGCTGGAGGTATAACCCGTGGCGCTGGTATTTGACGTTCAGCAGGCGAGCGGTAAGCCCGACGATAATCGTCGCCCTGGCACCGCGTGCCCCTTTTGCGACACGGAGGGACTTGCCAACATCATCCAGCGCGATGGTGACTGTATCTGGCTCGAGAATAAGTTCAAGACCTTGCGGGCCACACGTCAGACCGTATTGATCGAGTCTGCCAATCACGACGCCGACCTGGTGACCTATGAACCGGATGAGCTGCATCATGTGATGCGGTTTGCCCTGGGCTGTTGGCAGCAGATGATCGATTCCCAACAGTACCGCAGTGTGCTCATGTACAAGAACAAGGGTCCGCTTTCGGGCGGCAGCCTCGTCCATCCACACATGCAGATTGTGGGCTTGGAACAGGAGGACGGCTATGCGGCGCTGACCTCAGCCAACTTTGAAGGCATCGATGTTTGGCAGAGGGGAAGGGTTGCGGTCAACATCTCAACCGAACCGATTATGGGGTTCTTTGAGGTCAATGTTTCAGCCCCGCAGGGAATCGCCGCCAGCGATGGCGCGCGAGACCAAGCCGAGACGGACCTCTTCGCCGATGCGATTCAGGTAGCTCTGCGCTATATCCTGAACGAGCACCATGGTGGTCGCGCAGAGTCGTACAACTTGTTCTTCTACCACATGGACGGCCGGACCATTGCCAAGGCGCTTCCGCGCTGGGTGGTTTCACCCTACTTTGTCGGGTATCGGCTGGCTCAGGTCAATGCTGAGACCACGCTCGATGTCGATGCGGAGCGACTCCGCGCACATCTGGAGGCGCTCACATCGTAAAGTGAGCGCCCGCACACTGCGGACGGTTTAGCGCGCCATTGCATCGCGGCCGGCCTCGACGCGCTTGCGCTGGGCGGCGCGCTCCTCGCCGGTCAGACGCTCAAAGAAGTGCCCGATAAGCGAGGCGAGCACCTGCTGAAACAACGTTCCACACATGACGGGAAACACAACTTCGCCCGGAAAGTATTGCGTGGCGATGACGGCGCCCGAAGAGATATTGCGCATGCCGCAGGTAAAGCACATGGTGGTCGTTTCGCTATATGGCAGATGCAGCGCGCGGGCGACCAGAATGCCGACGACAAAGCCGCTGATGGCGAAGACCAAAATAAAGAGGGCGACTTCCAAGCGCACCGCGTTCATGTGCAGCACGTACTCGCTCATGGCGGTGGAGTTGGAGGCGATAACGCCCATCATCATGAACTTGCAGGCGGGCGAGAGCGCGGGGGAGAGTTTTTCGTGCCCCCATCCGCGCGTGAGCTCGTTGATCACGATGCCGAGCACGGCGGGGATGGCGATCATAAAGGCCATGTCCTGCATCATGCTCGGCACATCGATCGAGACGGTGGCACCCAGCAAGAGCTTAAGCGTGAGCGGAATCGTCACAGGGGAGATAACCGAGGACGTCAGGATGATGGTGAGCGCGAGCGGGCCGTTGCCGCCGAACATGCTGATCCACATAAAGGCAGTGACCGCCACGGGTACGCTGTACTCGAGTACGATGCCGCAGACAAGGTTGGGATTGGAGCCAAAGAACAGCGATCCCATGGCATAGGCTGCTATGGGAATGAGCGCCGCCGAGACGAGCAGCGCCAAAATCAGGTGCAGCGGACGGCGGAACACCTCGGCTACCTGGTGGAAGGTGTTGCTGAGCGCACCTTGGAACGTCATAAAGGCGAAGAGGGCGGGAACGATGGGCTTGAGCACGCCGATCTGCTGGGGAAAGAGCACGCCGAGCGCCACGCAAATCGGAACGATGATCTGCATGTGCCCCGCGAGAAACTTGCCCAGTCCAACCCATTGCTTCATATGCTCTTGTGACTCCCTTTGCTCGTGAATCCGTTTTGACTGGATATGCTAGACGCTCACATGTGTCCGTGCGTCAGAAACGCTCGATTATTTCGAGGGTATTACCGGCATCGTTTGCCGAAACCGCGGCGTGCTGCGGCGATTTGCGTCCGCGCCGCACGGTATAATAAATCCGTTCAACAGATCTGCCTGCCGAAGTGGGCATACACAGAGGACTCATCGCTATGAACCGTGAGAGGTATCGCGGCGACCTGCCCCTATCGGGGGTGGGTGCCTATGTCATCGCTTAAGACGACGCATCGCTGGGCGGTCGCTCAGCAAAACCCCGAGCTCGAAAAGGAGCTTTCGGCTGGTCTGGGCATTCCCGGGCTGGTGGCGCGCATTATGGTCGCGCACGGCATTGGCTCCATCAAAGAGGGCCAATTGTTTTTGACGCCTTCGCTCGATCGCGACTGGGCGGACCCACTCGTTATTCCGGGCATGTCGGTCGTTGCCGACCGCGTTGAGCGTGCTATTCGCAGCCACGAGCGTATCGCCGTCTTTGGCGATTTTGACGTCGACGGCATTACGTCGACTTGTCTGTTGACCGAGGCGCTACGTTCGTTTGGCGCCAACGTCACGCCGTTTATTCCGCACCGCTTTGACGAGGGCTACGGCCTGTCGCGTGCGGCGCTCGACCGCGTCAACGAGCTCGCTCAACCCAACCTGATTGTGACCGTCGATAACGGTATTGCTGCCAAGGAAGAGGTCTCCTATCTGGAGAGTCTGGGGATCGATTTGGTGGTCACGGACCATCACGAGCCCTCCGACCAGGTGCCGCAGGGTGTGCCCCTGACTGACCCCAAGCTCGAGGACGAGGGCCCCTCGCGTGAGCTTGCCGGTGCTGGTGTGGCGCTCAAGCTGGTGCAAGTCCTGGGTGAGCGCCTGGGCAAGCCGTCGTATTGGCGTTCGCTAATCGAGGTCGCGGCGCTGGGCACCGTGTCCGACATGATGCCGCTCACGCCCGAGAACCGCGCGCTGGTTGCCGAGGGCATCCAGCAGATGCGCGTAACCGCTCGCCCCGGCTATATCGCGCTTGCCGCGCTCGCCAAGGCGGACCTTTCGAGCATTACGGCGGATGGCCTGTCATTCTCGCTCATTCCTCGCTTAAACGCTGCCGGTCGCATGGCCGATCCCAAGCTGGCGCTCGACCTGCTGCTTGCCCGCGATCCCATCGAAGCAAGCGCACTGGCGGCTGAGCTCGAGGAAATCAACCGCCAGCGCCGTGAGATCGAGGCGGAGCTCACGCGCGATGCCATGGCAAAGGTCGAGGAGACCTATGACGGCGGACGCGCGATCGTCGTGGGCGGCGAAGGCTGGCACGAGGGCGTCAAGGGCATCGTGGCAAGCCGTCTGACCAACCGCTACCACGTGCCGGCGCTGCTGTTCTCGATCGAGGACGGTATCGCGCGCGGCTCTGGTCGCTCGGTGGGCAAAGTTAACCTGTTTGACGCCATCGAGCGCTGTTCCGACCTGATGATTCGTCGCGGCGGACATGCCGGTGCGGTGGGTGTGACTATCGAGGCATCCAAGCTCGACGAGTTCCGCCGTCGCCTTTCGGCCGTGCTATCGGAGCTTCCCGCCGAGGACTTTGAGGACACTGACGAGGTTGCCGCCACCGTTGACCTCTCCGAGCTAAATATCGAGACCATCGAGCAGATTTCCCGCCTTGAGCCGTTTGGCCAGGGTAATAAGGTGCCGCTGCTGGCTGCCGAGGGCGTGACGATGTGTGATCGCGCCGTGGTGGGTAAGACCGGCGAGCACATGCGCTTCGTGGCGACGGATGGCGCCGCGAGTGTGCCGGCCATCATGTTTCGTGTACCGCAAATCGATAAGCTCATCAACTGCGATAGCGCTGTCGATTTGGTGTTCGAGGCCGTTGCCGAGCATTGGCAGGGTCGTGTGAAGCCCAAGCTCATGATCAAGGATGTTCTGGTCCGCGATACCACGCTGCCCAGCATCGACGATCCGGCATGCGAGCTTCGTCGTGGCGTGCAGCCGGCGGATTCCGGCCTGCGCCTGGAGTCGCGTAAGCGCGAGACGCTCGCCCAGCTTTCCTATACCGAGCTCACGCGCTCGCTTATCCATAGCTTTATCGGCTCGAACCAGCCGC
>CAJMRD010000051.1 GCA_905215725.1 uncultured bacterium
TCCCAGCGCGTCCTCGGACATGAAAGAACCCCCGCTGCGCACTTCGTGCGGCGGGGGTTCTTTCGTCCTGCGGAATGCGCTGGGAAGTTACCCCATGCGGACAGCTGCGGGATCTTGGCCGCGTTGGAACAAGCAGCCCAACATATAAATCTGAATTTGGATTTGGATGGGAGGGGCTTGTTGCTGTTGGGGGCGGTGAAGCGCGAGTGACACTTTGGGATGCGTGGCGCCCTGGGTTGGGGCGATGCTTTGGGATGATGTTCTTACTTAGTTGAAGAGGGGTTTTATGGCCGATAAGTAGTCTTTGGCTACGTCGGCTTTGTCTACTTGAAAGTTGTGCCAGGCCCACCATTGGACGGTGGCTACGAAGCTTGAGGCTATGTGGTGTAGTAGGAAGCTGCGGTCCATGGTGCCGGCGGGGCCTGCGGGGTCGGCGGGGACGGTTTCGGCTGCGCGCGACATGATGGTCTTGCGGAGACAGTCGGCGAAGACGCGCGAGCCGGCTCCGGCTACGAGGGCTCGAACGCCCTGACGGCGTTCCCAGAGGTTGTTGAGGATATGCTCGACTTGCACGAGTGGGTCGTCGAGCGGCGTACCATCGTCGTCGAGGGCGTGGGTGCAGATGTCGCTCACGAGCTCGGACAGTAGGTCGTCTTTGCTCTTAAAGAGGCCGTAGAATGTCGCGCGGCCTACGTGGGCGCGAGCGATGATGTCGCCGACAGTGATCTTGCCGTAGTCCTCCTCGCGAAGGAGCTCGGAAAACGCCGTGACAATAGCGGCGCGGCTTTTTTCTTTGCGGGCATCCATGGTTATGCATCCACTTGAACAAGCAGGCAACGGAGCGTGCCGGAGCAACCCTCGTAGGGACGCTTGCCGGCGCCGTAGCCGACGGCTTCGATGCGGTAGCGTGCCGGCAGGTGCTCGGACGTGCGCAGCGCGGCGACGATGGCGGCGCCCGTGGGCGTCACGAGCTCGCCGGCGACCGGTGCGGGCGTGAGGGCGATATTGCCCGCCTGGCATAGGTTGACAACGGCGGGGACGGGAATGGGCATGAGGCCGTGGGCGCAGCGGATGGTGCCGTGGCCCTCGGAAAGCGACTCGACCACGATGTCCTCAATACCCAGGTCATCGAGGCAGATGGCGACAGCGCAGACGTCGACGATGGAGTCGACGGCGCCCACCTCATGGAACATGACGGTTTCGGGCGTTTTGCCGTGGGCCTTGGCCTCGGCGGCGGCAAGTGCGGTAAAGATGGCGAGCGCACGACGCTTGGCGCCATCGCTTAGCTGTGAGCCGTCGATGATGGCGGTGACGTCCGCCAAAGAACGGTGGTGATGGTGGTGGGCGTGATGATGCCCCTCATGGCCATGGCCGTGGGTCTCATGATCATGCTCATGGCAGTGCTCGTGCTCGCCATGGTCATGATGGTGGTGCTCATGTTCGTGCGTGTGCTCGGCAGTTGCTTCGTTGCCGTAGAGCCAGGCCATATCGTGATCGTGGTTCTCGAGCTCCTCTGCAAGCTGGACGTCGAAATCGCAGGCGTCGATGCCATGCTTGTTTGCACGTGTAACGGCAACCTCAAACCCGTCAACCGGCAGTGTGGCGAGCTGTTCGCGCAGGTGCTCCTCGCTGGCGCCCAGATCGAGCAGGGCCGCGACGGTCATGTCGCCGCTGATGCCCGAGGTGCCGTCGATGATAAGCGTGTGCTGATGATTGGACATGGAATGCTCCTTAGCGGGCGCGGGGTGTGCCGGCGCTCAGATGATTGATAAGACTTGCCTGGTAGGCGGCGCCAAAGCCGTTGTCGATATTGACGACCGAAACGCCGCTGGCACAGGAGTTGAGCATGGCGAGCAGCGCGGCTACGCCACCAAAACTTGCGCCGTAGCCAACGCTGGTGGGAACGGCGATGACCGGACAGCTCACCAGACCGCCGATAACGCTCGCCAGCGCGCCCTCCATGCCGGCGATGGCGATGACCACCTGCGCCTGGGCAAGTTCCTCGGCATGCGCGAGCAGGCGGTGCAGGCCGGCGACACCTACGTCGTAGAGGCGGTCGACCTCGTTGCCATAGAACTCGGCCGTCAACGCGGCTTCTTCGGCGACGGGTAAGTCGCTCGTGCCGGCGCAGGCGACGACGATGCGTCCGTTGCCGGTAGGGGAGGGCTTGCCGCCCACGAGGGCGAGCTGCGCGTCCGGGACATATCCCAGGTCAATGCCGTTGCCGAGAAGCTCAGCGGTGCGCGCGGCTTTTTCGGCATCCAGGCGCGTGACCAGGATGCGCTCCTGGCCGGCATCGTGCAGCGCTTCGATAATGGCGGCAATCTGCTCGGCGGTTTTACCGGCGCCGTAGACAACCTCGCCGACTCCCTGGCGCACCCCGCGTGAAAGATCGAGCTGCGCAAAACCCAGATCGGCGGTTGGCGCCGTCTGGATGCGCGTGAGGGCGACTGCCGGGGTGACTGTTCCGTCGGCAACATCGCTCAGCAATTGCTCAAGATCTCGCTTATCCATATATGTTCCCTTCGACGGTGCAAAGTCTAGCACTCAAGGGCAAGTTTCCGAACACTAAGACAAAATTGTTCGGAAACTATAGGACAGACTGATTCAATTGTTAGACGGATCGGCTAGTCACGCAGGATGATGTCCATGGCGAGCATCAGGTTGCGCTCGTCGATGGCAAACGGGGCGGCTTCGCGCGTCTTGGGCTTGGCGCAAAACGCGATGCCCGTGCCCGCAGCCTGAATCATGGGGATGTCGTTGGCGCCGTCGCCGATTGCCACGGTATGGGCCATGTCGACACCGCACTCAACTGCCCAGTCCAGCAGCTGGATGAGCTTGGACTCTTTGGTCACAATGTCTGCCGCCAGCTTGCCCGTGAGCTTGCCGTCCACGACTTCCAGGCGGTTGGCCAGGCAAAAATCGATGCCCGCGGCGGCCACGATCTTATCGGCGACCTCGTGAAAGCCGCCGCTTACCACGCCGACCTTCCAGCCCTTGCTGTGCGCCGAGCGCACAAGCTCCAGCGCGCCAGGGGTAAACGTCACGCGCTCAAAGGTGCGCTCGAACACACTCTCGTCCAAGCCGGCAAGCAGCCCCGCGCGTTCCTCGAGCGCCTGCTTAAAGTCGAGCTCGCCGCGCATGGCGCGCTCGGTGATCTGCGCTACCTGCTTGCCCACGCCGGCCTCCTCGCCCAACAGGTCGATGACCTCCTGGTTGATGAGCGTAGAGTCGATATCCATAACGATGAGGCGTGCAGTCATGGCGGGCCTTTCCTAGTGCAGTTGTATTGGGGCACATTGTCGCACGCGGTGCGCCTGGGCGACGGCCAGGCCGCGTCAATTGTTTCGTCTCCGTCAAGTCTTTGGGCAAGAGTTACTTTTTCGCGGTACATCGACGTGGGTGCGATAAGATAGAACGCCATGTCCGGCTGCGCGGTTTACGCAGGCTGGGCAAATCTGTACGACGCCGCCCGGAACGACACGGGGCGGCACAGATCCATAAAGGAGGATCACTGGTATGAGCCAGACCCGTCCCATCGATGAGCATTCCATGCACACCCGTACCTGCGGCGAGCTTCGCTTCGAGAACGTGGGCGAAGAGGTCACCCTCACCGGTTGGGTGAGCCGTCGCCGCGACCACGGCGGCCTTATCTTCTGCGACCTTCGCGACCGCGAGGGCATCACGCAGCTCACCTTCGACCCCGAGCACTCCGATGGCGATGCCTTTAAGATCGCCGAGACCATGCGTCCCGAGTGGCCCATCAAGATCCACGGCGTCGTGCGCGCCCGTGGCGAGGAGACCACCAACACCAAGCTCGCGACCGGCGAGATCGAGGTCCTGACCGACCACGCCGAGGTGCTCAACACGTCCGTCACCCCGCCGTTCCAGATCGAGGACGGCATCGAGACCAGCGAGGACACCCGCCTGCGCTACCGCTATCTGGACCTCCGCCGTCCCGAGATGATGGCCAACCTCAAGCTGCGCTCCGACTTCACCTTTGCCATTCGCGAGGCGCTGCACAACCGTGAGTTCATGGAGGTCGAGACGCCCTCCCTGTTTAAGTCCACGCCCGAGGGCGCCCGCGACTTCATCGTTCCCAGCCGCATCCAGCCGGGCAACTTCTACGCCCTGCCGCAGTCCCCGCAGCTCCTGAAGCAGCTGCTCATGGTCGGTGGCGTCGAGCGCTACTACCAGGTTGCCAAGTGCTTCCGCGACGAGGACCTGCGTGCCGACCGTCAGCCCGAGTTCACTCAGGTCGATATCGAGATGTCCTTCGTGGACCAGAACGATGTCATGAGCGCGCTCGAGGAGGTCCTGGCCGATGCCTTCGGCCGCATGGGTGTCGAGATGCCCACGCCGCTGCGTCGCATGGACTACTGGGAGGCCATGGACACCTATGGCTCCGACAAGCCCGATACCCGCTATGGCATGCACCTGGTCGACCTGACCGACATCTTCGCCCACTCCAAGTTCAAGGTCTTTGCGACTGCCGCAAACGAGGAGGGCTCTGTCGTCAAGGCCATCAACGCCAAGGGCGCCGGTGCCTGGGCACGTGCCAAGATCGATAAGCTCGCCGGCGTGGCCTCCACGTTTGGCGCCAAGGGTCTGGCTTGGATCGCCTTCCGCGAGGACGGCTCTATCAACAGCCCCATCGTCAAGTTCTTCTCGGACGAGGAGATGGCGGCTCTGCGCGAGCGCATGGACGTCGAGCCCGGCGACCTTGTGATGTTCGCCGCCGGCCCGCGCCTGCTCTCTGACGAGATCCTGGGCGGCATGCGTTCCCACATGGCCAATGCGCTCGAGATCAAGCGCGAGGGTCACGACTTCCTGTGGGTCGTCAACTTCCCGCTGTTCCATTGGGATGAGGACCGCAAGGCTTACGCTGCCGAGCACCAGCCCTTTACCCTGCCGACCGAGACCGACATCGCCAAGATCGAGGCCGACCCGTTGGCAGCCGGTTCTTGCACCTACGACTTTGTCATGGACGGCTTTGAGGCCGGCGGCGGCGGTATGCGTATCCACAACGCCGAGATGCAGATGTCCATGCTCAAGCTCCTGGGCTTTACCGAGGAGCGCGCCGAGTCTCAGTTTGGCTTCCTCATGGAGGCCCTCAAGTTTGGTGCACCCCCGATGGGCGGTTTCGCATTGGGCCTGGACCGCGTGTGCATGCTGCTCACCGGTTCCGACTCCATCCGCGACGTCATGGCGTTCCCCAAGACGGCCAGCGGCTCCGACCTCATGTCGGGCGCCCCGAGTGCCGTTAGTGGCGCCCAGCTCAAGGACGTCAGCCTGCGCCTGATGTAGGCGAGCGGCTACATATTGCCCGTAACGAGGGAAGGACGCGTGCCTTCCCTCGTTTTTTATGCGTGGGTGTTGCGAGGGCATAGGTTGACCGGGCGTCGCGGAAAGTGCGTCCCGGAATCTGCGTCCAGAACGGGTCGCGCTTTCCCAAAGGGGGTCCTCTGGGAAAGCGCGACCCAGTACTCGGCAAAATAATGGGGCACAGTTTCCGGTTGAGCTGTCTAACGGAAACTGTGCCCCAGAATGAGCGCTCAAACGGGACAGGCTTTCCGCAACAACTGTTTGGCGGAAAGCCTGCCCCAGTTTCTTATAGCGAGTCTCTCTGAACGAGCTGCATGTGCATGACGGTGGTGGTGGGCTCGGCACCCTTGATCATGTCGAGCGCAATGTTGGCGGCCATGTGTCCTTCTTCGCGCAGGGGCTGGCGGACGGTCGTGAGCGCGGGGACGCAGCGCGCCGCAATCTCGTGATCGTCGAAGCCGACGACAGAAACGTCCGCAGGAACGGATAGGCCTGCCTCGTTGAGTGCGGTGATGACGCCAGCCGCGATACGGTCCGATC
This sequence comes from uncultured bacterium, assembly GCA_905215725.1. Taxonomy (GTDB): domain Bacteria; phylum Actinomycetota; class Coriobacteriia; order Coriobacteriales; family Coriobacteriaceae; genus Collinsella. Next base: position 5,866 of record CAJMRD010000051.1, read on the forward strand.
CGCAGAGCACGCCATCGAAAGCAATCTCGCGCGCGAGGATCTGGTGCATGGCCTGATAGCCGTCTCCGCTGTTCCAGCCGGTATAGATAACGTTTGCGTCTGGGAGGTCTTCGCCCAAGACGGCGCGGTAGCCGCGCAGGCGGTCGACAACAGCGGGGTTGTCTTGCGGTCCCAACACGGCGACGATATCTTTGCGCCCGCGATCCTTCATGGCGAGTGCCGCAAAATGTCCGCCCTCTTCGTCGTCAGAGTAGACCGTCGAGAACACATCGCGATAGGGGTGGCCCTCGAGCTGGCCACACAACACGGTGGGTACGCCCAGCTCGCGCAGCACCTCGAGCAGCTCGCTGCCTTTGTAGGGAGAGACGTCGATCACGGCGTCGAACGAGCGGCGCTCAAAGTGCTCGCGTGCGCGGTTGCGCTCATGCGTAGAAGACGCCTGTAAGATAACGGGCAGATAGGACGACTCCGACAGTTCCTCGGTAATGCCGCTCAAAAACTCGCTATAAGTGGGGTCGCTGAAGAGTTCACTTAGGGGCTCGGTCACGAGCACGGCGATGATTTCCGTGCGCCCGACAGCGAGCGCTCGGCCACGAGCGTTGGGGACAAAATTGACTTCCTTGGCCGCCGCGCGGACGCGCCTTTTGGTTTCCTCGCTAATGCGGGGCGAATCGTTGAGAGCGCGCGATGCCGTGGAGCGCGACACGCCGGCAGCTGCGGCAACCTCGGCAAGCGTAGGTGCGGTGCGAACTGGTTGTGTCATGGTGTCTCCTGGAAAATGCGGTCGATGTTGTCACTGATACGGGCTAGTGCGGATACAGCTTACTATAGTGCGCCTGAACAGCGTTCATGATATCCGGTGACCGGTGTCGTTTTGCAACCAAGCCGAAATCGAATACGTCTCGTGTGGGTGAGATATCAGCGGGCGTGGAGGTTGCCTACGAGCTTAAGAACGATGTCTTGTGCTGAGTTTCGATACTCAGGGTGACATAAGTGTTGCGATTGTACAACCGGTTGCACCGTTAACCCTGCCAAATCGACCGTTCAGCGGACAACCGGTTGCACAGTTTTTTACATCGCCCGTAAGATAAGGACAACCGGTTGCACAAGAATCACTACGATGATGAAGGAGCATCACCATGGACGCCATTAACGATTGGGAAAACCAAGCGCTCACCCACAGGAACCGCCTGGCACCCCATGCGTACTTTATGGGTTACGAGACCGCCGATCTCGCTGCAACGTACAGCCGCGAGCTGTCGCGCGGGTTTGTCCAGCTGTCCGGCTCGTGGCAGTTCCGCCTCTTTGAGGGCCCCGCTGCCGTCTCCAACGAGGAACTCTCCACGTACAAGCCCGAGTGGGATCACGTGGAGGTTCCGCACCTGTGGCAGGTGGACGGCTATGGCAACCTTGCCTACACCGACGAGGGTTTCCCGTTCCCGGTTGATCAGCCGTTCATTCCCTCCGACGACCCCACGGGCGTCTACCAGCGCATCGTCAACCTTCCCGCCGTTCCTGCCGGCGCCCGCGAGATCATTCGCTTCGACGGCATCGAGAGCTATGGCGAGCTGTACGTCAACGGTCAGTATATCGGCATGACCAAGGGTTCGCGCCTGTCTGCCGAGTTCGACGTGACCGACGCGCTCGTCGAGGGCGACAACCTGTTTGCGGTCAAGGTCCTGCAGTACAGCGATGGCAGCTACATCGAGGATCAGGACATGTGGTGGGCCTCGGGCATCTTCCGCGATGTGTACCTTATGCAGCGTCCCGCCGCGCACCTGGTCGACTTTAGGTTCCGCACGCACCGCGAGGGCGATGCCGCTCTGATCACGCTCGATACGGTTGCCGAGGGCGCTTCCCGCGTTGTGTTTACGCTCAGCGATGGCGAGAACGTGGTGGCTACGGGTGAGTGCGTCGACAGCCATGCCGAGTGCAGCGTGACCGATGCCCACTTCTGGAATCCCGAGGACCCCTTCCTCTACGATCTTACGTTTGAGGTCTACGACGACGACAAGGTGAGCGAGTACGTCCCGCATCGCCAGGGTCTTGCCGAGGTGACGGTCGAGGGCAATCATATCTACCTCAACGGCACTTACTTTAAAATGCATGGCGTCAACCGCCACGATCACGACGATCACAAGGGCCGCGCCGTGGGCCTCGATCGCATGCGCCGCGACCTGGAGCTCATGAAGCAGCACAACATCAACGCAGTGCGCACCTCTCACTATGCCAATGACCCGCGCTTCTACGAGCTGTGTGATGAGTATGGCATCATGCTGGTCGCCGAGACCGATATGGAGAGCCACGGCTTCGAGAATATCGGCAACATCGCCCTGGTTACCGACGACCCGGCATGGGAGCCGGCCTACGTCGACCGTATTGAGCGCCTGGTGATGCAGGAGCGCAACCACGCGTGCATCATCATGTGGTCGCTGGGCAACGAGAGCGGCTATGGCTGCAACATCCGCGCGATGTACGCCAAGGCTCACGAGCTCGATGGTCGTCCGGTCCACTACGAGGAGGACCGCAACGCCGATACCGTCGACGTCATTTCCACGATGTACTCCCGCGTGTCGCAGATGAACGACTTTGGCGAGCATCCGTTCCCCAAGCCGCGCATCAACTGCGAGTACGGTCACTCCATGGGCAACGGTCCCGGGGGCCTGTCCGAGTACCAGGAGGTCTTCGATCGCTGGGATTGCATCCAGGGCCAGTTTATCTGGGAATGGTGCGATCACGGTCTGGCTGCTGTGACCGAGGACGGCGTTGCCTACGATATGTATGGTGGTGACAACGGCGATTACCCCAACAACAGCAACTTCTGCATCGATGGCATGGTGTTCCCTTGGCAGCAGCCGAGCCCGGGCCTCACTGAGTATGGCCAGGTCATCTGCCCGGTTCGCATGGCCTACGATGCCGAGGCGGGCGAGCTGACTGTCACCAACAAGCGTTGGTTCACCACCCTCGAGGATGTCTGCCTGTCGGCCGAGACCCTGGTGGACGGCGACGTGGTCTGCCGCAAGACGCTCATGCCCGGTGCGGTTGCCCCCGGTGAGTCCGTCCAGCTTCCGCTAGTGATTCGCGAAGCCGCGGTAGGCGAGACCCTGCTGACCGTGCGCGCCTACACCATGGCCGCTCACGTCTGGTGCGAGCCGATGTTCCAACTGGGCGCAAGCCAGTTTGCCATCGCCAACCATCCGGCGCCGGCCATCGCGGCTCCCACTCGTCCTGAGCTTACGGTCGAGGAGACCGAGCAGGAGATTCGCATTCACTCCCTCAACGGCGAGCTGACCTTCAGCAAGGTAAACGGCACCGTGAGCGAGTGGAAGGCATCCGGCCGCGACGTCATGGCCTCTGGCCCCCAGGTTGGTTTTTGGCATCCGCTCGTCGACAACCACGCCCAGGAGTACGACTCCCTGTGGAAGGACAACTTCATCGATGTGATGCAGACGTCTACCCGCAAGGTTTCTTGGAAGCAGGACGGCAATGCGGTCGTCGTTACCGTGAGCCAGCGTATTGCTCCTCCCGTCCGCGCGTTCGGCATGCGCGTCGAGCTTGTCTACACCGTGCTTCCGAGCGGCCGCGTCGACCTCAAGGTTTCCGGCGAGCCCTACGGCGACTATTCGGACATTATCCCGCGCATCGGCATCTCCTTTGAGGTTCCCGGTTGCGATCGTGCCGTCGAGTGGTATGGCCACGGCCCGGGCGAGAACTATCCGGACTCGCTGCGCGCCAACCCGGTCGGCCATTACCGCACTACGGTCGACGACATGTTCACGCCGTATGTCATGCCCCAGGATTGTGCCAACCGCGAGGGTACCCGCTGGGTTGCCCTGCGCTCGAGCCACGGTGACGGCGTGCTGGTGACGCGTCCGGCCGACGCCGCTTCCAACCCGTTCTCGTTCTCGGCATGGCCCTATAGCTGCGAGGCCATCGATAACGCCAAGCACGTCTACGATCTTGTCAAGGGCGACACGGTCACGGTCAACATCAACGACCAGCTGCTCGGCCTTGGCTCGAACTCTTGGGGTTCCGAGGTGCTCGATTCCTATCGCACCCGTTTTGAGAGCTTCAGCTTTGAGGTGTCCCTGCGACCGCTGACGTCTGCCGATCTGGCTCAGGCGCTGGCACCCATTAAGGAGGCATAAGTCATGCATGTCTTTAACTCACGCGCCGACTTCGATGCTCAGATGAAGTCCGTCAAGAAGTGGATGCGTACCGGTCAGGCGCTCGACGGCGTTTCTGAACTGCAGCACGATGTGGCGTACTCCATCGGCGACTCGCTGGTGTATTGGTGGGTGAACGCTCACGAGGCGGCCACTGCCGATCTGGTCGGTCACCGTCGCTATCATGCCGTGCTCGCCCCGCTCGACGGCGACCTGACCGTCGAGGTTGCCCCCAAGGCAGGCCTCACCTGCACCCGCGCCTACAGCGATATCGATGATCGCGAGCGCTTTGAGGGTGCGGGGGAGAAGGTGGTGATCCCTGCCGGCGGCGTTGCCGTCGTCGAAATTGACGAGGCATACCGTGTCGTGTCCGATGCCGCGGATCCCCGCGTCGTGGTACTGCACGTGACGGTTGAAGGATATTCCTTCCCCAACAAGTAGTATTCGTCCGCCTGGACGTTTGCTTCGCGCCGTTAAGGGGGATGGCTTTGTTGACTCCCTTTTCCCCATTCCCCTTAGCAGGTGCACCGTCCGTGTTTGCACTTGCAGCTCGGACGGGTTTAGATGACATTTAATAGATGATTGGGAGGGCTTATGAGCTCTGAAAAACGAGGAACGATTGGTTCGTTCGCTCTGCTGGGCATGACGGTCGCCGCCGTGTTCGGTATCAAGAACATCATCAACAACAACGCGGCCATCGGCTTGGCAGCTGCGCCGTCGTTCTTCTTTGCCACGCTTTTGTACTTTGTCCCCTATACCCTGGTTACCGCCGAGTTCGTCGGCCTCAACAAGGACTCCGAGTCTGACGTGTACGCATGGGTTAAGACCTCGATGGGTGGTCGCTGGGCGTTCCTGACGGCATTTAGCTACTGGTTCGTTAACCTGTTCTTCTTTGCGTCCGTCCTGCCCAACGTCATCATCTACGCGAGCTACGTGTTCTTTGGTGCCAACGCCGAGCTTTCGCAGCTGTGGATCACCATTATCGAGATCGTCGTCTTTGCTATCGCCACGTGGGTTTCGACCAAGGGCGCTAAGTGGATCGGCTCCATTTCCTCCTTCGGTTCGACCGCGGCTCTCGGCCTGACCGCCGTGTTCATCCTGCTGTCCCTGGCTGCTGCCTTTGGCGGCGTTGAGTTCGCTACGGCTCCTACTCCCGCTAACATGGCTCCCGACATGAGCAACTTCGCAACTGCGTGGGGCTTCTTCGGTACGCTTGCCTGGATCATCCAGGGCGTTGGCGGCGCTGAGTCTGTCGGCGTGTTCCTCAACGACCTCAAGGGCGGCGTCAAGGCCTTCGTGCGCACTGTCGTTATCGCCGGCCTGACCATCGGCCTTCTGTATGCAGGCGCTTCGCTGCTGGTTAACCTGTTCATTCCCGAGGGCAGCGTTGCCATCTCCACCGGCATCTTCGACGTATTCGGCGCTGTCTTTGCCCACTTTGGCATTCCCATGGAAGTGTCCACGCGCGTCATTGGCCTGATCCTTCTCGCTGCCACGCTGGGCTCCCTCATGATGTGGACCTCGGCTCCCATCAAGGTTTTCTTCACCGAGATCCCCAAGGGCGTTTTTGGTAGCAAGATCGTCGAGCTTAACGAGCATGGCATTCCCGCCCGCGCTGCTTGGCTGCAGTTCGCTATCGTCGTCCCCATCCTGATCATCCCGGCCCTGGGCTCCGGCAACCTCGACGACCTGCTCATGATTGTCACTAACATGACGGCTGCCACTGCTCTGCTCCCGCCGCTGCTGATCCTGCTTGCCTACTTTATGTTGCGCAAGAACTTCGACGCCGCTCCCCGTGACTTCCGCATGGGCTCGCGCAGCTTTGGCCTGGTCGTTGCCGCATTCCTGCTTGTGGTCTTCTGCTTCGTGCTTATCTGCGGCACCATTCCGCTCGATCAGCCGCTGTGGCTGACGCTGGTCTACAACGTTGGCGGTGTGGTTGTCTTCCTGGGCCTTGCCGTGATGTGGTACAACCGCTACATCAACCGTCTGCGCGAGACCGATCCCGAGGCCGCCGAGAGCGAGCTGCGCCCCTCCGTCCTCGACATGATGGAGTAGCGGCTAGGATTAATCTACGGCTGTGGAATAAATCGATTCCCTTTCCTAAGGAGGGGCCTTACGAGGCCCCTCCTTTTGTGTTTTGGGGCATGGTCTTGGCCCCCGTGGTCAAAAAATGCCAAATATGAGTACTGTTGCAAAAGAAGTGCCATATTTTTCGGCCTGCTCTGAGCGAAAATGGGCTCAAAATCGATTTATCTAACTCCCTTTAAAGGGCGTTTGACGGCTTTCAACCTCTTCGAATCGCTCAAATTAGGCAATTTGCTCTCGATTTTGCTGCTACTAAATTGGTGACAGTACTCATATTTGCCACTTTTTGACCACGAGGTGTTCAGAGGAGCTCTCGAGAAGCATCTAACGGTACAATAGCTACCACGTGGCTGGGTTTTGCCGGCCGAATGTGCGATGCCGCGGGAGGGGACATGGTCGAGTTTACAAAGACGATTAAAGATCCGTTGGGACTACATGCCCGCCCGGTTGCGCTGCTCTATGACATCATTGCCAAGCATCGTAGCGACGTGTCAGTCAGCATCGGCGATCGCCACACGGATGGCCGCGATGTCATGGGACTCATGGCTCTCTACGGCGAGTGCGGCGAGGACATCATCTTTCGCGTTTCGGGCGTAGATGAGGCCTCCTGCGTTACGTCGATCAGAAACCTCTCGCTCTAACCTCAACAATGTGACAAAGGGGCAGTCCCCTCTGTTGCATCAATTGGTATGGCAAGGCGCCGCAAAGAGACAGTCTTTGCGGCGCCTTTGTTTCGTATAGGAAACTTTTTCGAAATCTGAATGCGGACCCTTTCCAAAAAGTTAACCACGTGTTAGTTTACTATAGCGAACATAGGCGTGGTTAACTTTTACCGTGTCGATGTTAAGGACGAACTGACGTTAGGAGCCACTCATGTCTTGCGGACCGCAGATGCCGGCCATGCCGCTTTCGATGGTAAAAGCGGGCGAAACCGTGCGCGTGTCCCGTGTAAAGGGCAATGAGGACATGAAACACCACCTCAAGGACCTCGGCTTTGTCGAGGGCAACGAAATCCACGTGGTGAGCTCGAGTGGCGCCAATATTATCGTCACCGTGCTGGGCGCACGCTTTGGCATCGATTCCAAGGTTGCCATGCACATCATGACCGTCGGTTAGTCTGCAGCATTTCATAAAAACCGAAAGGGGGACAAGAGGATGAAGACGTTGGGTGACGTTAAGGTGGGCGAGAGCTCTACCATCGTCAAGCTTCACGGTGAGGGTGCGCTTCGCCGCCACCTTATGGACCTGGGGCTCATCAAGGGCACTTCGTTCAAGGTCGTGAAGGTTGCGCCGCTCGGTGATCCGGTCGAGATCAACGTGCGCGGCTACGAGCTTTCCATCCGCAAGGAGGAGGCGGCCGTCGTCGAGGTCCAGTAGGGGCTTGCGGCGTATATTTCTGCAGATAAAGTTAGGTTTTTCTAACTTAATGCAGCACTTTGAAGCACATTATCCAGCCCGTGCGGAGAAAGCAGCGCGGGCACATAAGGAAGAAGGATTGAATGGCGGATTCTCAGATCCATGTCGCACTGGCGGGTAACCCCAACTGCGGCAAGACCACGCTTTTCAACCTGATCACCGGCGCCAACGGCTACGTTGGCAACTGGCCCGGCGTCACGGTTGAGAAAAAGGAGGCCAAGCTCCTAAGCGACAAGAACGTTACCATCACGGACCTCCCTGGTATCTACTCGCTTTCCCCCTACAGCCCCGAGGAGCAATGCTCGCGCGATTATCTCATGAGCGGCGAGCCCGATGTGGTCGTCCAGGTTGTCGACGCCACCAACCTCGAGCGCAACCTGTACCTGGCGCTTCAGGTTATCGAGACCGGCCTGCCCGTGGTCGTCGCCCTCAACATGGCCGACTTGGTCGAGAAGAACGGCGATAAGATCGACACGGACAAGCTCTCCAAGAAGCTCGGTTGCCCGGTCATGATGATCTCGGCCCTTAAGAACAAGGGTATCAAGGAGCTTTTCGAGCAGGTTAAGAAGTCCGCTGCTTCCAAGGGCCAGGTGCCGGAGCACAAGTTCGATTCCTCCATCGAGGACGTTCTAACGCACATCGAGAATAACCTTCCGGCGAGCGTTCCCGCTAACAAGCGTCGCTATTACGCCGTCAAGCTGTTCGAGCGTGATGCAGACGCCTGCAAGCTCATCAACCTCACCAAGGAGAAGGCCGCTCGCGTGGAGGAGCTGGTCGCCCAGTGCGAGCAGGACTGCGACGACGATGCCGAGTCCATCATCACCGGTGAGCGCTATGGCGTCATCGCGCACATCATCGATGAGTGCCTCACCAAGGCCCCGGCCAAGATGAGCACCTCCGAGAAGATCGACCGTGTGGTTACCAACCGTATCCTGGGCCTGCCGATCTTTGTGGTCATCATGTTCTGCGTGTACTACATCGCCGTTTCCACCCTGGGCGGAACGGTGACCGACTTCACCAACGATCAGCTCTTTGGCACCGACGGTTGGTATGTGCTCGGTCAGGGCCGCGATGCTTACGATGAGGCTGTCGAGGCCGCGGGTGACGACGCCGACTCGGTCGACCCGGCACAGTACGGCCCCTATGTCCCGGGTATCACCACCATGGTGCACGACGCCCTCGTGGCGGGTGGCACCGAGGACGGTGGCCTGGTCGATTCGCTGGTCTGCGACGGTATCGTTGGCGGCCTGGGCGCCATCTTCGGCTTTGTGCCGCAGATGTTCCTGCTGTTCGTGATGCTGTCCTTCCTGGAGGACTGCGGCTACATGGCCCGCGTCGCCTTTATCATGGACCGCGTG
>CAJMRD010000052.1 GCA_905215725.1 uncultured bacterium
AGCGAGAGTGCGACCTCGCCTGCGGCGACGGCGGCAGCGGAGCCGCCCGAGGAGCCGCCGGGCACGCGTTCGGTATCCCAAGGGTTGTTGGTGCGGTGGAACGCCGAGCTCTCGGTGGAGCTGCCAAAGGCGAACTCGTCCATATTGGCCTTGCCCATGGGCAGGCAGCCGGCATCGAGCATCCGCTGGACGCAGGTGGCGGTGTAGACGCTCTGGTAGTCCCCGAGCATGCGGGAAGCGCAGGTGGTGCGCGTGCCCACGAGGTTCATGTTGTCCTTGATGGCCAGCGGCACGCCCGCGAGCGGAGGCAGTGGCTTGCCTGCGGCACGGTCGGCATCCACGCGCGCAGCAGCCTCGAGCGCAAGCTCGGGCGCCACCTGCAGGAATGCCTGGACCCCGCCCTCGCGCGCCTCGATGGCGGCAAGGGAGGCCTGGGCCACCTCGGTAGCGGTAAAGTCGCCGGCGGCAACGCCCGCGGCAATCTGGGCGGCGGTAAGGGAATCGAAGCTTAGCGCCATTACTCGCTCTCCCCCTCTCCCAAAATGGACGGCACGCGGAAGTAGCGGTCGCGCGCGCTGCCGGCGTTTTCGAGCGCAACGTCGAGCGGCAGGTCGCGCTCGGGCTCGCGCAGGTCATCGCCCATCACGTTGGACAGGCTTCCGATGGGATGGAACGTGGGCTCCACGTCGGGCAAGTCATATTGCAAGACGGGCTCGAGCATCTGGACGGCGTCGTTCATGTAGGACGTCATCTGGGTGAGCTCGTCATCGGTCAGTGCGATCTTTGCGTACTCGGCGATGCCGCGCACGTCTTTCTCGCTGAGTGCCATAGGCGCTCCCTTCCGCATAACAGATAAACCGCTCTAGTATACAAGGCAACGCCGCTTGGAGCAGGTGCTTTAGCCAAATGCAGCGAAAACGTAACGAGGGCGGCGGTTGGCAGGCGGCGGGCTGGCGGTTCTGCAGCGAAACCGCACCGTCCATAGCGAAAACCGTCTCGTCCGCAGCGAAGACCATCTCGCCCGCAACGAAGACCATCACAACATTCGACGTTTTTCGCCAAAATCGAGATTTTCATCGAATGTTGTGATGGTTTGGAAGCCCCCGATCACCACAAAGGTGCCTGTCCCCATTGTGGTGGTTCTGGAGAATGTCTTATGCCGAGGCCTTGGCCTTGCGGCGCTTGCGGACCGCGTGGATCACGATGTCCAGCAGCAACAGCACAATGGCCACGACCACGATGAGCACGGCAAACTCGCGCTTGCCCCAGTGGCGACCGGCCAGCGACTTTTGCTTGTCGACGTCCTTCTTGTTGTACTTGGTGCGTACGCAATGCACCAGCAGGCGATGGTCGTTCACGCCGTAGGGCGTGCAGGTAACGAGCGTCACTTTGTCGGCGCCGGGCTCGATGGTCAGCGACTCCATCTCCTCGGGCAGCACCACCTCGGAGTCCACCATCTTGTAGGCGAGCGTCTTGTTCATGGTGTGCAGCAGCACCAGGTCGCCGGGCTCCAGCGAATGGATGTCGTCGAACATGCTCAGGTTGCGCATGCCGGAGTGCGCGGTGAGCACGCAATGCGTCGAGGTACCGCCCACCGGCAGGCTCGTGCCCTCCAGGTGACCGACGCCCGCCATAAGGACTTCTTCGCTCGTGCCGTGGTAGATGGGCATGCTCACGTCGATGGAGGGGATCTCGACCCAGCTCATCATGGGGTCGCGGTCAAAGATGAGCTGCTGAGCGTAGGGCTCGATCTGGTCGGCGGGAAGCTCGGTTGCCTCGCCGGCAAGTTGCTCGTTATAGGAGCGCGCCTGGAGCAGGATGCGCTCACGCTCCTCTTCAGACAGCGCATCCACGGTGCTGGACACGGTGCTGATCTGGTTGAACACGCCCGAGGCCTCGAGCCGGTCCAAGATCCACGGCCAGGTCATAAGGCCCACGCCAATAAGGATGATGACGATGGTGATGAGACGGTCGGCCCAGCGCGGCAGCCGCTTGCGACGGCGCTTGGGTTTTGGTTGAGGTTTGGGCTGAGGGCTTGAGCCGCCGTTGTCCGCGGCGTTATTGCTCTTCATATGTTTGGCGCCCTGCACCATCGCCGGTCACTCCTCTACAGCTCAGGTTGTCTGAACAAATAATAGCCGATTAGCGAGCTCATGCGCCGGGCAACGCAGCTAAACAGCATTGCGCGGCGCGAGCATGGGCCCGCATTTGCGTTTTCAAAATGTCCCGGATCGGCGGGGTGATTCGGGATACAATGTCAGTAGAAAACGACGCACCCCGCGTAAATGTTTGGGAGCGCGGGCGGCCTAGTTTTCTGGTTTTGTTAAATGCCCGGGATCCGACCCCCGGGCATTCTTATTTGCGCTTTTTGCGGCGCAAATGCCTTCTACCGTCCGCACCGCGCGTGCGCCTACGGACCTTAAACCGAACCTCATACGAGTCAAGAAACGCGATGACGAACGTGCCCACCGTCGCGAGGGCGGCGAGCGCGTTAAGGAATTTCAGCATTTGGGGACCTCCGATCGAGTCGTCGGCCGCCCGCGCACGGGATGCGTCGCAAGGGTATTTTACTGCGAGCACTCGCACTTACAGCTGGTAAACGCAATATTTGCAAACATCTGTTCGATATTCATACGCTCGATCCATCGGGCAATGGAGCCTGGCTGCGTTACCAAAAAAACGGGGCAGACTCCAGTGCGGAGTCTGCCCCGAAAAGAGAATGGCAAAGCAAGAACGTGGATGGACGAGAAAAGTGTCCGCAAGTCTCATGGCCATCACATCCCACCTGCCAAAGGGATGGGTGAGCGAGCGTTACTCCTGCTCGGACTCCTCGGCCTGCTTGCGGCTGCGGATGAGGTGAGCCACGCCGATGCACAGCACCGCGCCACCAGCGATCCAAGTGAACGTCACGCCGTTGAGACCGGTCAGCGGGAGGCCGGAGCCCTTCTTGTTCTGGATGGTGACTGGGATCTTGGTCGTGGTCACGCTTTTCTCAGTCTTAGCAGTTGCCATATTGGAGCTGGACTTCACCTTAAGATTCGTCAGTGTACCAGTCGCATCATACGTAGGCGTTACCGTAATGGTAAATGGATCGATGGTGTTGTAACCTGCAGGCGTCTCGCTCTCGGTGATCTCGTATGTGCCCTCAACAAGACCGGGAATAAATACCTTGCCATCAGTATTAGTCGTAAACACTCCGGCATGGCCTGCGTCGTCGACGAGCCCACCTTCCTGCGTCAGCCATTTTCCGCCATTGGAAATTTCGGTGTCCCCCTCCTTGGTCATTTTGACCTTAAAGCTGGCAACGAGCTTCTTGTCCGTATTATCTGAGTCGGTCTTAGTGACATCGAGACCAAAGACGTAGTCAGTGACTTCATCCGACTCGGAAGTGCCAGTGCCAGTAGACATGGGATCGTTGGAATAGACAAGCTTGACCTCATTGGTGGCGCCGTCGGCCTTGTATTCGACTTGACTGTTGAGCTTAGCCTTGTAGGTTACGACCACGCTGGAATTAGCATCGACTTCAATCGCTGCGCCAGTTTTATCCTTCACAGACTTAAGGTTGCTAAAAGTAATGGTGAGATTTTCCTTCTTATTGGCGTTGTCTTGCCCTAAAGCCACCTTATATCCATTATTAGCATCTTGCACGACCTCGGCCTGCTTGCCCTTGTTGTCAATATAAACGTGGAGATCCTTCGCTGCGTCATTGGAGTCCTTAACAACCTCAAGACCCTTGCTCAACGTGTCCTGAAATACATACTCATACTTATTGAACGTAGCGATGTTACTAGCAACGTGGCCAGTCAGTTTATATTCAACCTCCTCGCCAATATACGAGTCGCTCACCTTTCCCCATTCCTCGCCCTCGAGGACCTCCTTCTCAACGGTAGGAATGCTGGTCTTCTCGGTAACGGTCACGCCTTTACCACCAACAACAGTAAAGATCGGCGAAGTGCCAGTATTCTTCTCTGGCTTCTCTTCGGTGCCCAAGGTACTTCTATCAGTCACAAAAAGATAGTAGCCTTGCAGAGCATTGCCTTTGTTGTCCTTGGGCTCAAAAACAGTGTCAGAGGCAAAGGATGTCTCCGTTTGATCTACGCTTCCTTCAACTGCCTTTGCCAATCCGTTAAACAAATTGTTGTTCTTGATAGCGGTCGTCTTGCCAGTACCCTCTGAATTGTCGGTCAGATATTTGGCGGCGTCCTGCGCTGTAGAGTTTTCGGTAATACCAGAGCCGGGCACGGTTTTAAGATATCCAAGGACGGCGTCCATCGCTTTACCGCTCGCCCAATCAATGTTCGAGACGACCTTGTTGTCGTCTTCATCCACGACATTTGCCTTGAAAATCTGGTAGGCCTTATACTTCACATCGCCATTCGCATTGTTCTTATTGATGGTGATGCTGTTATTCGGAGCCGCCGCGCCCTCAGCAAACGCCATGGTCACCGGCGCCATGACGCCACCGAAGCTCAACGCGGCTGTGAGGCCTGCCGTCACTGCCAGGCGTGCGATGTTCTTGCTCATGCTCATCTTCTTTTCCTCTGCTTTCTGCTTGAAGTTCATTTGATCTAAATCTGTCTGTCTGTGTCTTAGCATCTACTTCGCTACGTCTCGCCCCGCTCTCTGCGGGGCCGCCAGCTACTCTTTATGGCTGCCACCTCCCCGCTTGACCAGGAGCGCGACCACGATGAGCGCGGCTCCGACGACCGCAACAGCGGCCGCGGCGTACATTGCCATATCGCCAGTCGAGGGCATAAAGCCTCCGGTGGTAATACTAGGGGGCGTGCCGGTGGGCGTGTTGATGATCGACGCCTCCAGACTGCCCATCGACCCGTCAGCGCTGTCGGCGCGCAGGGGCGACTCGGCCGTGATGGTGAGCTTGGGCTTGGCGGCGGCCACCTGCTTAACGTCCAGACCATCGGCCTTGACCGTCACGGAGCGCGTGCCCTTAAAGGCGGTGTAGCCCTTGGGTGCCTTGAGCTCGCGGATCTCCAGCTTGCTCGAGTCCACGCCCGAAACGGTCACGCGGCCGTCCTCGCCCGTGGTGACGGTGGCCTTGCCCTCCGCATCCCACGTGCCATCGGCCGACAGCGTGCGACCGCGGTCGTCCGTGATGCTCAGGACCGCCCCGGGCAGCGGCTTATCGCCGTCGCTGCCACGCTTGGTGAGCGCGAGATCCCAGGTGTAGGCGCACGCGTCATCGCTCGGCGTGCGGGTGAAGCCGGCGTCGCCGGACTGGTCGGCGAGAGGAGAGCGCGGGTAGCGCAGGTAGACCTCGTTGGGGTTGCCCTTGGCGATGCCGTGGCTGCACGCGCTGTTGAGCGGTGCGTTGTACACGGCGACCACGCGGGCGCCCGCGGTGAAGGCGTCGGCCCCGCCGAGCGCGGCGATCAGGTCGCCGGTGCGCACGGTGAAGGTCTTACCGTCGACCGCCACCTTGGTGGCGCACTGGGCCGTGATGTCGGTCCAGCCCTTCGCGGGCTCGGTGCCGGCGCGGCCGTCCTTGCCGGTCTGGACGGCGTCGAAGCCGCCGTCCGCGCCCGCCGCCGCGTACACGCGCATGCTCGCGGCCACCTTGGAGGGGTCGAGCCCCGCGCCCATGGTGTCGACGAACCGCACCGTGTAGGTGTCGTAGGCCGTGAGCCCCGCCGGGACCGTGGCCGAGAGGCGCCAGTACAGGTCGTCGGCGACCGTGGCGTCGGCGGCCTTCTGCCAGGCGGCGGCGCTGTCCTCCAGCACGTGCTTGGACACCTTGGGGGTCGCGGCCTTGGGCTTGACGCTGACGGCGCTGCCGCCCACCAGGGCCATGATCGGCGCGGTGCCGGCCTCGCCCTGGGCGATGGCGTCGTCGTCGGCGACGATGAGCCAGTAGCCGCAGGGCAGCTCGGCCGTCGTGCCCGCGTTAAGGGCCACGGACACGGCGCCAGAACTCTGGAGGGAACGAGCGAGCTGTGCGCTCAGCGCGCTCGTAAGGTGGGAATCGGCGTTGAGCCACTCGGCAGCTTCCTGCGCTGTGGTCTGGGATTTGGGCATGCCGGCACTGTGCAGCACAGGCATTGCGGCGTCGCGCACGTCGTCGCTTGCCCAGGCGAGGTCGGTGGCGATTTTAGCGTCCTTGTCGCCGTCGACGACGTTGGCGCTAAAAATCTGGTAGGCGTCGTAGCTGCTCGCCACGGTGCCGCTCACCGTGATAGAACCGGTCGAGGTCGGCGCAGCCTGCGCGGATGCGGGGAATACAACCACGCAGGTGCCGATCAGGAGGGCAAGCAGCGCAAACAAGATCGGGAAGGAGCAAACTTTTTTATTCACGACGCTCACCTCCCTTCGCATTCGTCTTGCGACGAATGTGCATCCAAACCGCAGCAGCGCAAAGCACCGCCGCGCCGGCAAGGTACGTCAGAGTGACGCCCGACATACCAGAAAGGGGCAAAGAGGTGGAGTAGGTGTTGGTGAAGGTGGGGTTGTCAGTCGGTTGCTCGTTCTCATGACCGTTGGCGTCGACCTCGTAGTAGGCCGGCTTGCAGGTCAGATGTCCTTTGCCGTCATCCTCTGCCGTCACAACAACCTTAAAGGTCTTGGTGTCGTTCTTGTAGCCTTCGTGTTTGGTGCCATCGGGCTTGCTGGCGTCGCATTCACAGATGTAGTAGGTGACTGTTGCTTTGCCACCAGTGAGATCTTTGATACCAAGCGGGCCAATCGTCTGATTCGCAAACGTCACCGTTGCCTCATTGCCCGCCCCCTTACTAGTGCATTTGGTATCGAGCACCTGCTTGTTGCCACTGGCATCCTTGGTGTACAGCTCGAACTTGAACTTCTTCATCTCGCCGCCATCGACCTTCTTGGTCACCTGAGGTGTCCAGGTGCCTGAGGCCTGATAGGGAGCAAGTTCGTTTGTAAACGCAGGGTTGGAGTCGTTACCGATTTTTACGGTCGAGACGGTCTTATCGTTCGCATCTTCGATCCAACCATAGAAGTCAGATTCGCACGCGGTGAAGTCCGCTGCGCCTTCCTTTTTTACGGATACTGTGGAAGCGCTCTCATCAACTCCATAACGATTAATATCGATCCTCAAGAGGCTGGTCGTATCAACTGGTTTCGTACCAACCTTTATATGTATTTTGTAAATAGCCTTATCAAACTTTGTTCCCTTTTCATCGATAGGAACTTCAACAAGGTAGAGGTCGTAATCGCCCGACTGGTAGTTCGCAGCCGTATCAATGACGATCTCTCCACTTTCATTAACGGTAACCTCGGGCGTCGCCTCGCATCCGTTTGCGTTAAGTGAGCCGTCCGTATTCCAATACGGCTCCCCAGCTGAATCGGCGGCTTTACCCAACAGCTTGAACTTATAGCCGTGGCCCGTGAGGCCTTGCGGTTCGCCGTCCTTCATGAGGACCTTGTTAGCCTTGACTTTGATTGCAGGATACACGTCCAGGGAAGTAACCTCACCGACGATGAGATCGCCGTTGGTCATGATGCCGCCACCATGGGTGTAGGAGTAGTTGCCACTGATGATGGTCGTAGCCGCGCCTTGC
Source organism: uncultured bacterium (assembly GCA_905215725.1). Taxonomy (GTDB): domain Bacteria; phylum Actinomycetota; class Coriobacteriia; order Coriobacteriales; family Coriobacteriaceae; genus Collinsella. The sequence continues at coordinate 7,536 of CAJMRD010000052.1, forward strand.
GCTTTTTCCTCGGCATCTGGGGTCGGATTAGCCTCAAGGCCGAACATCCACTTAGCCTCGGCACCGCCATTTGGGTCGATGGTAACCGGATTTCCGTCGCAGGTGCCGTGCCAGCCAGCTGAGCCGCCGCCGAGCATCTTGCCAAGAACAACGGCAATTGTCGACGTCGCATTATCTTTATTACGTACCAAGAAGAAATCCTTATGGCCGGAATCTTGGAAGTCAGGAGTAACATAATTTGTTTCATCGTGGTCTTGATTTTTGTTGTTGCCGCCAGCGGAATAATGATACGTTCCCAGCGGATTGCCATCTTGATCAACGTTATCTTTGTTGCCATAGATAGCAGCGCCATATGAGTGCGAAACGATTGTCTCGCCCGTAGGGCATGCGCCAATTCCGCCACTCCAGCCACCAGCTTTGTTGCCGGTGATAAGCGATCTGAGGATGTTAAGCCTACCGTGCTCCTGGATAAAGATGCCACCGCCGCCCCAGTCGCCACCACGGTCTTTAGTGCTGCCCGTCATGGTCTTGTTGTTGGTGATGTAAATCTTGCTGTTCTCACCAGCATTAATTGTTGCCATCGTACCGCTGTTGTTACCGCCAGCAATACGCAAGCCGCCGCCTTCGCCGTTAACAGATTTGTTGCCCGCAATCGTGCCACCTGTCATGGTAAACGTAATCGCTTTGCCCCAGAAGCCAGCGTAGATTCCGCCACCAGCCTCGTTGGAGTAGTTGGCCGTAACAGAACCGCCCGTCATGTTCAGTGTGCCACCATCGACAGAAGCAATACCGCCGCCGCCGAGCAGACCAAGGTTGAACTTTTCAGTGATATAGGAGTCGACGCGGTTGTTGGTAATATTTGCCGAGCCACCGATTGCAACATCAGCATTTTTGGTAAAGACGCCGCCGCCATAGCCATTATTGGGATTGTCGACGTCGTTATAGCGCTCCTTATACGTAGCGTTGCCAGAGATAACACCGCCTAAAAATTTCAGCTTGGCGCCATTGTCAGCATAGATGCCGCCGCCAGAAGCAGCTTTGTTTGCAGCGATTACGCCGTTGGTCATTTCGAGCTTGGCATTTGTGCCCGTCACGCACAGGCCACCGCCCCAGCCGCCGCCGCTACCGTTGGTGACATAACCGCCAGAAATATTAACAGCGCCCCGAGAGAAAATAACGTGACCGTTGTTGCCCAGGGTACGAGGCGTTGTGATCATGCCACCCTTAAGGTTGAGCGTACAGCCGTCCGCAACAGAAATGACTTGATTTACATATCCTTTTTTGCATGCAACGATAGCACCGAACTTGGTAACAGTGTGCTTGTAAGTTTTCTCACTGGTACCAAAACCGCTAGGCGTGCTTTCCGTTACGAAGTAAGTGAGTGATTGCGGAGTGTTTTCAATCCACTGCATCTCCGCAGTCTGACCAGGCTCATTACTGTCAGCCTCGACCGGCATATCCTCCGCTGCACCTTCGACAGTTAGCGTTGCGTCTCTTGAAACTGTAATAAAACTACAATCTTGGCCATTGACATCGCTGTTGCCGCTGTTGTAATAAAGCTTGTAGCATGCAAGGTCGATGGTGGTGTCGTGGCTAATAGTGATCGGTGCGGACGACCAAGCGTCACCCGTCAGACAATAGTTTCCGCCGTTGTTGAACTTATCAGTAACATCGCCCTGTATTTCGGTATAGCCCTTAGCATTCACGCTTGCGAGCGCAATCGCATTCTCATCACTATTACTATCATCCGCAGGCTGCTCAGCGCCCTCGAGATCAGTGCCATCAGACAACGGGGGCGTCCCGAGAGCATCGTCGCCAGTCTCATCGGCCTCGGCGTCGTCACTATTCTGGTTTTCGGTACCCCCGTTGGCAGTGTTGTCTACATCAGTGGGCTCACTTGAGGAATCCCCCATCACAGTTTCCTCGGCTGCACCCGTCTCGGCATCGTTTGCAATGGCCTGCGAGATCGGAGGCATGACGAGCGACAGTACCAGGCTCAACACGGAGGCTCCGCACAAAACGCCTGCCAGTACACGACGCGTCGCTTTTTTACTCTGCTTAGTTTTTTCTGAATTCGCTTTCATCGATGTCTCCTCCCCAAGAGACCGCGATCTTGCTCTTTCACTATCAAACGTATCTGCGCAATCTGTAATTGCGCACGCTTGTAGTACATATTGTAGCGATTGTTTGAACATCTAAGCAAAAATACCGATAGTTTTGTAGCGAATTCTCAATTCTCTTGACATTTACTCAGATTTACTTTCGTATATTCGCTATTTAGTTTTTATTTCTGCTGGTAATTTAGTTGCCTATCATTTTTTAATAGCATTTTATTTATTTGCACAACATTTTGCTCAAGAGCAAGCATCCTGTGAACGGTCGAAAATCGACCGTGAACGGTAGGTCATTAACCGGGAGGAATAGACCACTAAATTGATGGGAATATCTTTAACTCATCGGTGGTTAGAAACGTAATGTTCAGACAACGTTATTTGGATTTTCGCGCAGATTTTAGGCATCAATTCGCCCAAATCGCCTGAGACCACCGCAAAGGAGCCTGTCCCCTTTGCGGTGGTTCTCCCCCGGCGCTACAGCAGATGTTCCTCGATAAAGATCGCGATGCCGTCTTTGTCGTTGCTGGCGGTTACAAAATCGGCGGCGGCACGGGTGGCGTCGCTGCCGTTTGCCATGGCCACGCCTACGCCGGCGTCAGCCACCATGCAGGTGTCGTTGTCCGCATCGCCAAACACGCAGATGTTCTGGAGCTCCATGTCGTTGAGCTCCGCCACGCGCACAAGGCCGCGCGTCTTGGACACGCGCGGATCCATGAACTCGTAGAGCCGCTGCGTGGTTTGCAGAGCCGCCGCCTTAACAGTGTCATCGGCAAACGTCGACGCCCGCTCAATCACCCGCGGCATTACCTCGGGCGCCATGGTAAACATCACCTTGGGCTGCGGCTCGCGCAAAAACTCGGCAAAATCGACCACCTGGTAGGGCACGCCGTCGACGCGCGACAGGTGTTCGACGCACGCGTTGCTCTCGGGCACGTAGAACACGCCGTCTCGGGGGCAGACGGGCGTTGCCGGAAGGTCCGCCATGTGCTTGCAGATGCGCGCGATGGTCTCGCCAGGCAGCGGATAGCTCAGCTCGTTGATGTCGTGCGCGCGGTCGATGACCTCGGCGCCACCGCAGCCCACGAGCACGTCCACCAGGCCTTCGATGCCCCAGAGCTCGTACATGGCCTCGGTCGCGTGGGCGTCGCGCCCGGTGCACAGGCCAAAGAGCACGCCGCGCTCGCGCAGGGCGCGGATCGCCGCCACGGTGCGCGGGGACACCGTGTGCTGGCTCGTGAGCAGCGTGCCGTCGATATCGCAGAACACGGCTTTGATGTGACTGAAGGTGGTGTCCATGGGGGCCTTTCTGGGTTGTGCGGCGGTGTGGGGTGTATTCGTGAACGGCGTACATGGTATACCAAGGCGCGGGCCGTTGGGGCCCGATCGACACAAAGGTGCCTGCCCCCGTGGTGGCCGAACCCGAAGGGCGGCCTGCCCGGAGCGCAAAGCATCACAACATTCGACGCTTTTCGTCAAAATCGCGATTTTCATCGAATGTTGTGATGGTTTTTACTGCCTTGCGGCACGATCAAAATGCCGGCGTCCAAACAGCAGCAACGCCGCGGGAACCGCCGTCACAACCATGCCCGCCCCTACGAGCGTCTGCTGCACGCCAAATGTCGCCGCCAGCCATGGGGAAATTGCCAGCGGGGCCACGCCGGCGAACACGTTGCCAAAACCCATGACCGAGTTGACGCGACCGAGCTGCTCGAGCGGGGCCGTCGTTTGCACGATTGTGTTGTGGAGCGGGTTGACAACGCCCCAGGCCACACCCAGGACAATCTGGCCGATAAGGGCCACGCACACGTACGGTGTCCCCACGTAGAGCAGGCTTCCCAGACCCACGGACATAAGCGCCACGAGCAGGGTTTTAAGGTTGACCAGGTGCGGCGGCAAGCGGAGCGCGGCCACGGCGCCCAGCACCGCGCCCACACCGCTGGCCGACGAGAGCCAGCCCATCCATTCGACACCGACGTGTAGGACATCACGGTAGAAGAACGATTCCAGCGGGTCGAAGGCGCCATAGCCAAAGTTCGAAAGGAAGATGATGCAGAAAAGTAGCGCGAGAACGTTGTTGGTAAAGACTGTCTTGATGCTGGTCGCGAAGGTTGCGCGGGTGGTCGTGCTGGGGTTGGAGCTTTGTCCCGCACGCTCCCCTTCCTCTGCCGAATCGGCATCCGCATGCCCGGCGACATGGCTGGTCTGCAGCCTAAAGCCCCAGCCGGCGAGAAGCGCCAACGCGGTAAAGAGCATCATAAGCACGAACACCGCGCGCGACGACGCAGCCGCCGCGACAAAGCCGCCCAGCGTGGGGCCAACGATGATACTCACGTTTGAAAACATGGCGATGGCGGAGTTGATGTCTTTGAGCTCGACAGAATCGTCGGTAAGGTAGGCCGGATAGGATGTGGCGATGGACTGGGCGAACCCCATCACAAAGCCCAGGAGCACCGCGCCGAGCAGGACGATGCCGGTCGCGCTGCCAAAGGCGAGGATTGACGCGCCGGTTGCCAGCGTGCCCACGATGCTCAGCAAGAAATGACGGCGCGGGCCCCAGGCGTCGAGCGCCGCGCCACCCGCAAAGGATCCCAGGATCACAAATACATTCATAAAAAGGACGGCCAGCGATGTCGCCACGACCGAGGCATCGTCTGCATAGGTGAGCGTTCCGATGACGCCGATAAAATAGCTGGTCTGAAACCCGGTGTAGATGAGAAAGCGCATCGCCACCAGGCGCTTGGCCTGAACGGATAGCGATGGTTGAGGCTTTGAGAAAAGAGAGGCGAGCATGGAGACTCCTTGTTTCATACGAATGCGGACGGTGGGCATTCGCCACCGTCTGTCAAATCAATCTATCCGCATGAAACATTAAGGACGCATCAAGCCCCTTCTCTCCGTTTTTCGACCGTCATGAACTACTTGGTAGATTGTAAGACATGTCCCACACATCTACCAAAGCAAAAACCACCACAAAGGTGCCTGACCCCTTTGTGGTGGAAATGGCGTTTGCCCAGATAAAACCTGCCGAAATAAACCTGTTCCTATTTGGCAGGTTTTAGGCCAGATGGTCTTGGATGAGGTCGCAGATGGCTCGGGCGTCGTTGATGTTGATGGCTCGGGTCGCAAAGCCTGCGTCGAAGGCCTGACGCGCCAGGGCTTCGTTGCAGGCAAGGGCCAGCGTGTGACCGTCGACCAGGTCGAGCGAGCTCTTGCCGCGCAAACGGTCGACACCCGATCGCGCGACGACGATGTTGTCGAAGCCCTCGGTCTTGTAACCCTCGATGATCACCACGTCGACATCGTTGTAACGCGACAGCAGCTCGCGCGCGGGCATCTCGTCCTCCTCGCGCGTGTCGGCGTACTCCGCCCAGCGCGTGGCGCAGATGAGCCCCACGTGCTTGGATCCGGCCTGGTGATGGCGCCACGTATCCTTAGCGGGCACATCGATATCAAAGCCGTGATGCCCATGATGCTTGAGCGAACCCACGCGCAGGCCTCGGCGGGTGAGCTCGGCGATAACCTTCTCGACAAGCGTGGTCTTGCCCGAGTTCTGGTAGCCGATAAACGCGATCGCGGGGACGGCCGGAGCTGGAACTGCGGGCGCGACGGCAGCGGACGCGCTCGCGAGGGCGGCACCGTCAGCAGCCACGGACTCAACAGCAGCGGCCTGACGCTCTGCACGATCCCACACGCCCGAGCGGCCGCCCTCCTTGTGCAGCAGGCGCACGTCGACGATCTCCATGCCGCGATCGACGGCCTTGCACATGTCGTAGATGGTCAGGCACGCGGCACTCGCTCCAGTCAGGGCCTCCATCTCGATACCCGTCTTGCCCGTCACGCCGGCCGTAACCAGTACGTGAAAGCCAACCTGCCCGTCCGTGCGTGCCGGTGCCCAGCCCTCGGGCACGTCATCGGCCGGCGTCCCCGCCGCAGCGATGGGCTCGATATCGCACTTGCTCTTGGTAATGAGCAACGGGTGGCACATGGGGATAATGTCGCTCGTGCGCTTGATGGCCATAATGCCCGCCACGCGCGCGCAGGCAAGCACGTCGCCCTTTTTGGCGCGGTCCTGCAGCACCATGGTCTGCGTCTCGGGATGCATGAGGATGGCGCCCTCGGCGATGGCGATGCGATGGGTCTCGGCCTTGTCGGACACGTCGACCATGCGCACCTCGCCCTTGGCGTCCACGTGCGTCAGCTCGTCACGACGGGCGTCGCGGGTGGACTCGGCGACAGCGCTGGCAGTCGGCTGCGCGGACGCGGCGGCGTTGCCTGCATTCGCCGCAGCCGTGACTTTGTGGGCAGACATCGCGGCCCTGCGAGCGGCCTTGGTGGCATCGGCGTACCTGCTCTTGGCCATATGATCATCCTCCGATTTGGGACATAAATCGTTGCGTGCCCTCAATTATCGCGTGTTCCTGCGGTTTGTGGGCCACGGCATCGCGCCAAATCGAAAGTACCTGCATATCATCACCACGGCGCAGCGCCTCACGCACCGAATACTCGGCATCGCTAAACAGGCACGGACGCACGTTGCCATCGGCCGTCAGGCGCAGACGGTTGCAATTCGCACAAAAATGGTTGGACATGGCGCTGATAAAGCCGACCGTTCCCGCCGCGCCCGGAAAGTGCCAATAGCGCGCGGGGCCCGCACCAGCAGGAGCGTCGGTGATCTTAAGCGGTTCGAGCTCGCCCAGACCCGCCGCGGCGGCCCCGGCATTGATGCGCGCCCGCAGCTCGTCGCTCGGCACGGTATCGCTCGCATCCCACAGCTCGGGATTGAGCGCGGGCGCATGCGGGTCCACAGCGCAATGCGAGCTCGTGCGCTCGTCGCCAATGGGCATGTATTCGATAAAGCGCAGGTGGATGGGTCGGTCGACGGTCAGCCGTGCGAGGGCCGCCACATCCTGGTTGAGCCGGCGCACCACAACACAGTTGACCTTAACGGGCTCAAAGCCCCAGGCCAGCGCCGCGTCGATGCCAGCCATGGTCTGCTCGAGTCGGCCCAGGCGCGTGATCTTTCCAAACAGCGAGGGGTCGAGCGTGTCGAGCGAGATGTTGACGCGGTTAAGCCCGGCGTCTTTGAGCTGTGGCGCCAGCTTGGGCAGCAGGGCGCCGTTGGTGGTGAGCGAGATGTCCTCGATCTGCGGAATCGCGCGGATGTCGCGAATAAGCGGAATGATACGGCGG
>CAJMRD010000053.1 GCA_905215725.1 uncultured bacterium
CCAGCCGGAGGCGAGGGCGCCGGAGCCCGTCGCGTAGTACCAGGTGCCGCCGTCGAGCACCCAGCCGGTCGCCATGGCGCCGGAGGCGTTGAACCAGTACGCTGCGCCGTTGCACACGTGGAGGCCCGTCGCCATGGCGCCGCCCGCGTCGGGCTCGAGCCAGTACCAGGAGCCGCCGGTGTAAAGCCAGCCGGTCGAGGCGATACCGTCAGCGAACCAGTACCAGGAGCCGTCGACGAGGCCCCAGCCGTTAAGGGGGCCGCAGTTGCCGAAGTAGCGGCGGACGCCCTGCGCGTCCGTCTGGTAGCCCGTCAGCATGGCCCCCGTCCGGACATCGAAGCAGTAGGGCACGCCGCCGACGGATACGGGGCCGCGCGCCAGCGCGCCAGAGCCCGTCGCGTAGTACCAGGTCCCGCCGTCGAGGACCCACCCGGTCGACATCGCGCCGGACGAATTAAACCAGTACAGGGAGCCGTTGCACTCGTGAAGGCCGGTAGCCATGGCACCGCCCACGTCGGGCTCGAGCCAGTACCAGGTGCCACCCTGGCACAACCATCCGGTATACGCTTTGCCGTCAGAGGTTGCGTAATACCAAGTGCCCTCTTTTAACTGCCAGTAATAAAGAGAGACATCAACATACGCGTAATTCATATCAACGTTTCCGCTAATACCAGAAACTTTTCCGCGGCTTGTATACTGCCAAAAGCTGTAACTGCCGGTATAGTGACATTGGGAGTTGTATTGAGCAATCCAATGATCCCAAGAACCGCTCTTAAATACAGGGTCGGTCAATATATTGTTAAACCAATTTAGGTTTGCATAAATGCCTGGCTTATATCCAGCACTAGAAATCTTATTACAGAATATCTGAGCTCTAGATGCAATTCCGGATTGACGACCATCTGCAATAATTGTCTTGTCCTCAAGATCGTAATACACCGGTAGCCTAGGATTGCGCCCCGATAGGCAGTCAATCACCATGGACGCCTCATCGGCTGCCTGTTGATTATCAAAAGCATATGAATAGATATAGACGCCGTAAGGAATTCCGAGTCGCTCGCACTCAGAAATATTTCGATTAAATTGATAGTCAACTCGACCGCCCCAAGATGGAGCGCCAAATCCAACACGCAGTATAGCGAAATCGATACCAGAAGCCTTAACAGCATTCCAGTCAATACGTCCTTGATGCTCACTGACATCGATGCCCTGCGCCGTAGCCCCATCGGGAAGAATGTCCATGGACAATAAGGCTATTCCATCTTCTTCGGAAGAAGCATCCTCTGCGACCAATTGTCCATCCTCATAACGCCAGGAATTCTCAACTAGGGACCGCGCAGCTTCCGCGTTCGAGGGGAAAACAAACACAGAAATGGGCGCAAGGACCATCAGCACCAACAATGCCGAAAATAACTTAAGATGTTTGCTCATGTAAACCTCGTCATTCGTTCTTGTTTGCGTTTAGCTTACAGCATGGCTGTGAAAGATTTCCGAACATCCAACTGGACAAGATGCCATCTAGGACGACAAATAACTGCACGCAATACCACAATGTAAACAAGAACTTCCCAGCAAGGTGAAACCAAGGACTCCTAGTCCCTACTCTTACCCCCCAAGAATACCGACTTCAAATAAACTTTCAAACTAGATGTCAAAAAGGTAGGGGACCCAGAGAGTCCCCTACAACTCAGAATTCTAACGAATCAATATTACTTTCGATGGACCCAAAGCGATCAAACCGGAGATGCGGTTTCCATAACCATCACTATGCCTGAACAAATTTTCGCTCGGCGAATTGCCCCAGAAAAAGCCAATGTGGCTATCGTCGGCATATGGGTTGTAAGGATTGAAGAACACAATGTCCCCCTTACGAGCCAAGCCACTGCGCAACAACTCATCAATAGAGTTGAAATAAGTCACGTTCGCGCACGTATCGATAGCGTAGCCGTACCAACGATAAGCGTTAACGCAGCCGCCCCTTCCGGGACCTCCACTCCAAGGGGAATGGCTCTGCTCGGCGGCAATGGGAGCTAAATTACCGCCCGCTTTCATATACGCATGCGATACAAATCCGCCGCAGTTCATACCGGTATACCCATCCCAACGAGGATCACCCTTTGGATACATGCATGTTTCTTGGCTAAGATGCGTATCGTAGGGTGTTCCACGGTAATAGCCGTCGTTTTCGTGGCTCATAAGCCAATTGACCAGGCTGGACCTATTAACCCCCAAAACAGAACCAGACGTATTCAACCATGCACCACTTGCATTGAAGTAGTAGTCGACGCCATCGATTTTCAGCCACCCGTTAGCAAACATAGCGCCCGAAGGCTGAAGCCAGTACCACGTGCCGCGGTCATTGAGCCATCCGGTCTTCATCTTGTAGGTGGAAGGATCCATCCAATACCACGCACCGTTAACATATTGCCAACCAGACTTAAGGACACCATTGGAAGATGCGTAATACCAAGTATTGCCGCTTTCGTCAGAAGCGTCTTTCGACATAATCCAACCAGATGCTACATTGACGGCACCGTTTGCATCCGCATAGAAAACCGCGTCTCCAATATGAATGACACCTGGCAATGAAGACGAGTCAGCACGATCAGCGACTACGGGAGATCCATCAGATGAAGTAGGCAACGGCTCGCTCAGTGCTCCAGACGAATTCGCCCATGCCATACCGTCGCTCAAGTTAATCCAGCACGAAGATGCCATCGCACCGGAATCATAAGAAAAATAGCGCGTGCTTCCTACCGCGAATTCACCAGTACACATTGCGCCGGATACATCATCAAGGTAATACCAGGCGCTTCCGAACTTTATCCATCGTCCTCGTTGAATAGCTCCATTTGATGCGGCGTAATACCAAGTACCATCAGCAAGTGCCCAGCCTGTTGCCATGGCACCTGAACTCGTAAGGAAATAGGTGGACGAGCCCACTTGCACAAAGCCCGTGAGCATAATATGGCTTCCTGGATCCAGGTAATACCAAGAATTCCCTAGAAGTAACCAGCCTCCATGCAGCAAGCCGTTAGAGTCAGCGTAATACCAGTTGTTGTCAATAAGTGCCCACTGGGTGGATAGCATAGCCCCTGAACTGTTAAAGATATAAGAGGTGCCATTACATTCTTTCAGCCCGGTGGCCATAGAACCGTCTGCAGGATCAAGCCAGTACCAACGACCCCCATCCGAGAGCCAACCCTTTACCAGGGCGCCAGAGCCGGAGAAATAGTGCCAAACGGAAGCATCAAGATGCCATCCGATAAGCATCGCACCAGAAGAAGAGAATCCATACGTGGCTCCCCCGATCTGCAGCATCGCATCGTGGACCATCTTGCCCTCATCATCCAGCCAATACCAGTTGCTGCCGTCTGAAAGCCAGCCTTTTACCATGGCGCCAGAACCGGAGAAATAACGCCAAGCAGAAGTGGAGCCCGTAGAATCTAGGTACCAGCCGACACGCATTGCGCCCGAAGAGGAGAAGGCATACGTCGCACCCCCGACTTGAACCAACCCATCCTGAGCCATTCGACCTTCGTCGTCGAACCAGTACCAGCTACCGTCTATATGTCTCCAAGAAGAAACAGCGATTGTTCCGTCGGACAAGCCCCAACGCCAAAAACCAGCCCCTTCTAAGGGTGATATCCACCCCTGATGCCAAATAATTTGATTCGAAACCTCGGAAGGGGTCTCATTATCCACCTGAGAGTTCTGCTCGACAGCGAAGGTCGATTCGCGCTGAGCATCAACGCCTGACTCGACAGAAGCAATAGCAACGTTAGATGCGGGACCTTCGTCAGTGTTATTCGAATCAAGGGCGTATAACATCGAGGGCGAACCCAAAAGGAGCCCAAAAGAAATGAGGCCCGAAAAAGCCAGCACTCCGAATGACCATTTCTTCATAACAGCACGGAATCCAATCACGCAGCGGCCCCGTCGCTTCAGGGCAACGGGGCCTCAATCAAAACTAGCTCAGTAATGTGCTAGCCAATTTGCTGGCAGTTTTTGCACTCTCGTGAAGCGCCACGCCTCTGGGCCTCCTGAATAGAGATCTGCGAATAGCCCTTTGCGTCCTTACCAACGGTACGGCACTTATGCGTATGGTAAACATCGCTACCGTTCTTATACCAAACTAAACCGTAGCCCGGAATCCACTTGCCGTCCTCGCCGACATAGTAGGAGCCAACCCAGGCATTCGTAGCCATGGCACCGGAAGACTGGAGGTAGTAGTCGCCGACCCAGGCGTCGTGAGCCATAGCGCCGGAACCGCTAAAGTAGTACCAGGCGCCGCCGACCTGACGCCAGCCGGTGGCCATCGCGCCGGAATCGTCAAACCAGTACCAAACTCCACCAACGTTAGCCCAAGAGTTAGAGGCCATAGTGCCCGAACCTCCGAGCCAATACCACGTGCCGCCATTGCTGAGCCAGCCGGTTGCCATGGCGCCCGAACCGCTCGCATAGTACCAAGAGCCGCCTGCCAAGAACCAGCCAGTGGCCATTGCACCGGAGTCGCCGAACCAGTACCAGGAGCCGCCGAGGCTGGGCCAGCTGTTAGCGACCATGGCGCCCGAACCGTCGAGGTAGTACCACGTACCGCCGATGTTGAGCCAGCCAGTGGCCATCGCACCGGAAGCGTTGGCGTAGTACCACGTCCCCGAAACGTTGATCCAGCCGGTCAGCATGACACCATACTCGTCGGAATAATACCAAGTTCCACCGATATTATGCCAACCGGTCAGCAGTTCGCCACTGGAGGTCGCATAGAACTACTTTCCATAGATGGAGTCATAGAGCCAGCCGCTATGCTGCATGCGGCCATCGGCGTTGGCACCAGGGGTGTTCAGGAAGTAGTTCTTGCCGTCAATCTGAACTCGGCCGTATGCCATATCATGGCTTTCGGGGTAGAAGTAATACTTGTCCCCACCGATAGACTGCCAGCCCGACACCGCGATCCCGTCAGCGCCAAAATAGTACCAGACAGCTTCGTATTCGTTATGCCACTGGTTCGTGACCATGGCGCCAGTTTCGGGATCGAAATAGCGAAGGTTGCCGTCCTCGCACCGAACGAGTCCAGTCTTCGGACGACCGTCGGAACACCATTCCGTAATCGGTCCACCGCCTCCGCCACCGCCAGCAATATCAGCAAATGAGGGCGCCGGGGCAACCGTCATGCAGACAGCGGCAAATGCAACAACTCCCAGCACTGTTAGTCCGCGCCATCTTTCTCGAAGGTTTTTCATACGACATCCTTTCTCCGAGATTTAAGGCTCTCTTAAGTTATTTTTAAACTATCAATTCAGTATTTCAACGGGAAATCGATAAAAGGTGTCTTTGTGACTGCAATTTAAATATGAGTCGCCACACCTCAACCGTTACGCTAAATAGCTTCTAAGGCAAACTTAGCGCATGAACGAACTGATTAAACGAGTGAACTGATTAATAAAGCAACAGAATACAAACCTTGGTCATCAATCACATCTACCGCGGGCCGATAACGCCCGCCTCATGTGCTGCGATATAATCAATCTCACTAGATGCCAAATCAGCAAGCCGAAGGAGCTGACGTGCTAACAATTCACTATGGTGATATGGAAAACGTTATCTACAACACGTCCGTTTACTTCGATAACGTATATTCGCCCCAGTGGTTTCAAGACTCCTTTGCCCAAAGGGTCATAAAATCCATCGACAAAGGCACCGTGGTAGGCCCCAATGCAATCGATACCAAGATTCTAGGCATCATTCCTCCCGAGAAACTATCCAGCGGCACCAAAACGCTACTGCTTATGTACTTTATGCCGCAGAATATATATAACGCCTCAAATTGCGGTGATAATTGCGCCTACTGGATTCTGAGGATCGCCGCGCAAAAGGATCTAACAATCAATCTCTACCACATAATGGATTTTGGAAACGGCAAATTCACGGTAACCATTGCAAATACGGGCGATATAGTCCACACAATGTTTGACCTTGTCCCCATAGCTGGAAAATGCCTAAGGGAGAACTCCTGATGCGCGGATCATACAAGGTAATTATTCAAAATAACCGGGTTCAGTTTAAACTGGCCATCAATAGAAATCTGACCATCATCCAAGGTAACAGTGCTACAGGCAAGACAACTCTGCTTGATATGGTGGCAGCTCACGAAGAGCTTGGGGCACAAAGCGGCGTAACAGTAAGTTGCAAAGTGCCCTGTAAAACAATATCTGGAAAATATTGGCGTAGAGATCTCCAAGAGATTTCCAGCAGTATTGTTTTTATTGATGAGGGCAATACTTTTGTTCGATCAAGAGAATTTGCCCATGAAGCAAAGCGTAGCTCAAACTACTACGTAATTGTCGCCAGAGAGTCACTGCGCCAACTGCCCTATAGCGTTGATGAAATCTACGGTCTTAAGAACACCAACCGAACCACAACGAAGTATCCCGTTTACTCTCGTGTCTACACCTCTACATATCGTATTTACGGTGATACTGATTTTAGAGGCGAGAGGCCCGAGCTTGTCATTGTCGAGGACACAAATTCGGGCTACGAATTCTTCAGTTTGCTATGCAAAAAGAGCAGCATTAAATGCATCAGCGCGGGAGGAAAATCAAATATTTGCAACTGCATTATGGACGCACCGGAAAACGACATCCTCGTGATTGCCGACGGCGCCGCCTTTGGACCAGAAATTGCGGAAGTAGCTGCTCTATTGCGCCGAAAGAACATCAAGCTATTCCTACCGGAATCGTTTGAATGGCTCGTGTTGAAGTCGGGATTATTCAACAGCAAACACATTAAGGACATGCTGCTTAACCCCGCTGAACATATCGAAAGCTCAAAGTTCTTTAGCTGGGAGAGGTTCTTTACTGCAGAACTCATCGAATGCTCACGAGACACACGTTTTCGATATGACAAGAGCTGCATGAACGAGGAGTACTTGAACCCCACCGCCCTTGCAGCTCTTGAGGATACTTTGCCGGAACTTGGCATTACTTCGCACTAAAACGAGAAGTACTCACTGTCGGAGGATAGGTTCGGTCCGAGCCACGGGTCGCCATCGTGGAAGAACTCCGGCCAGCGTTGCATGAACAGTGCTTGCTCGCGCTTCCAGCGGCGCAGCTTTTCCTCGTTGGCCTCTTCCCTGCCGCGCGAGGTGAACTCGTAGTGGTACAGCTCTGCATAGGGCGTAAAGATGGTGCGGAAGCCCGCCTCCCACACGCGCAGGCAAAAGTCTGCGTCGTTAAAGCCGACGGCGAATTCCTCGTTGTAGCCCCCGACCTGCTCAAATACGTCGCGTCGCACCATCTGGCAGGCACCCGTTACAGCGCTAAAGTTGCCCGGGCGCACAGCACGGGCAAGATAGCCCTCGCGCTTTGCCGAGAAATCCTGGTTGGCATGGGCAAGTGCACCACGCACGCCAACCAAAATGCCGGCATGTTGCACCAGATGATCGGCAAAGTAGAGTTTGGCGCCCACCACGCCCGCATCGGGACGTTGCAGATAACCCATCATCTCTTCAATAAAGTCCGGGCTTATGACCTCGGTATCGTTGTTGAGCAGCAACAGGTAATCACCCTTGGCGTGCTCCACACCAAAATTGATGATCTGAGAGTAATTGAACTCGCCCGGCCAGTACACAACGCGCGCGATACCCTTGCCTTCAGATGCTGCAGCCACGCGCTCTGGCAGGGTTTCGTAATACGCAAACGTCTCCGGGGCTTCGCTGTTGTTCTCCACCAAGACAATCTCGTAATTGGCATACGTGACTCTCTGGGCGATCGACATTACACAGGCGTCGAGTGTCTCAATGTGATCCTTGGTGGGAATCACAATGCTCACCAGCGGCGCAGGCTCCGGCAGCGCATAGCGCATGCGGTAGACAAACGGCGTCTCGGTCTCCTCGACCGTTCCGCAAATGCCCAGCGCGTCAAAGTGGCGCTGAAGCGCAAGGCGCCCGGCTTCAATAGCATACGGCTTGCTATCGGCAGAACCGTCGGCGGTGGAACCGGGATGCACGCGCCAGTGATACAGCACATGCGCAACGTGCTCAAAGCGCGCGCCGGCTGCAAGACAGCGAAGCGTCAGGTCGTAATCCTGGGCACCCGCGACGTCTTCTGGCGACATGCCAATGTGATCGATTAGCGCCTTCTCCACCATCAGGAAATGCGTCACGCAGTTATGGCAATAGAGCAGGTCGACGTTGAGCTGCGTCTTAAAGACAGGCTGACCCCACTCCCCCGTTTTCTGGAACATGTCCTCGTCGCAGAACAGGACCTGGGGACGCTCGCCCTCGACCGCCCTATTCAGCGCGGAAACATAGTGGAATAACGCATCCGGCTCCAAGATGTCATCGTGGTCCAAGAACGCGATGTAGTCTCCCGTCGCCTGTTGAATGCCAGCGTTGGTGTTGACCACAATGCCGCCGTTGCCAGGAAGCTCGATGCGGCGAACGCGCTCGTCGTGGGCGCCTGCCGCAAGGGTGGCCACCACGTCCCCTTCGGGCGAGGCGTCCATAAGCAGCAATTCCCAGTTGTCATAGCTCTGGGCTAACACCGAGCCCAGCAGCTCGCGCAGGTAGGCCCGATCAGTCTTGTAGCACGGCACCACAATGCTCACGAGCGGTCTATAGGCAAAGGCCGCCGAAGCGACACGCTGGCACGCAAAATCGCCCGGCTTTGCGCGATGTTGTTCAAACCAACGTCGATAAGCTGCGTCGTCTGCACGCGCGTCCTTCATACGGTTCCAGCTGTCGTCGACCATGCCGTTGTACAGGCGACCATCCATGGCGCAAAAACCACTCTGGATCCGGCCCGCGGGATCGCTCACAATCGCGACAAAATCTCGTATATCCTGAGGCACCTCTACGCTCAGATACGTTTTATTGACGCGGCAACCGTTGCGCTGCGGCACATCGACCTGCGATTCAAACACATGCACGGTGACACCAATGGCATTCATGTGCGTATCGAAAATCTGGAGCTCAGGTGCGCACTGGGGGTCTCCAGCCCAGGTAACCTCATAGCGCCACACCGCGCCGACGTCTGCCGGCAAATAGCGAATGGCATCGATCTCGTAGCGGCCGCAGTGTTCGCCACGCTGCGCATCGCGGATAAGCGCACACAGCGCAGGCTTTGCTTTGTAGTTAATCTTGGATTCCAGCTTGGCCACGCGGCTATCGAGGCGAATGGAGCCCAACCTTTGGCCACCGGATGCAAAAACGACATCCATCGACGAGCCATCCAAAAACGGAAGCACCAAGACGGCGAGCTCGCGCTCGTAATCGGAAACGGAAGGGCAAAGCGCCAGCACACGGCCATGATCGACCGGGAGCACCAGCGACGGCACACAAGAACCGCTCGTCGTCGCATGGGCAAACGCCTGAGAGCCCTCCCGCTCAATAAGCGCGGCGACATCCTGACCGGCAAAACGAAGCAGCACAAACAGACGGCCCTGGCTGCGGCAAAGTGCCAAACGCTTGATACTCATCTACACTTCTCGCTTTCCCAGGGCGTTCGCTGCCATGCGTTTGCAGGCACCCAGGCGCCCAAACCTCAAGACGTCGTAATCGAACATGAGCTTTTTGCACGCACGGGCATTGGGGGCCTTGCTGGTAAGCGCCGCACGCACCATAGCAGCAACAGAAGAAGCGCATTGTGCGAGCGCAGCATCGCTGCCCACGGCAGAACCGGCAAGCGCCGTGGCAACGGCAGCAAACACCTTGCCGCAGTCCGTACTCAACAGCCTGAGCGCATCGTACAGTACCAGATCGCACAGGAAGTACGCCAGGTCATCGGCATGCTGAGCATCGAGACCGTCGCGCTGCCAGTCAGCCAGCACCGCGGAGTAAATCTTCACGTGCTCCAGCAGGCGCGTCTCGTCGTCGTAGCGCATGGTGTCCATGAGCGAGCCCTTGCGCGCCACGCGGTAGTCATACAGCTTGTTCGAGATAAGCGAAGTCTTGCACGAACGACCGTACACGGCAAAATCGAAGACCTGGTCCTCGCCATACTTAACGGTTTCGTCGAACACGATCCCG
This sequence comes from uncultured bacterium, assembly GCA_905215725.1. GTDB lineage: Bacteria > Actinomycetota > Coriobacteriia > Coriobacteriales > Coriobacteriaceae > Collinsella. Next base: position 10,028 of record CAJMRD010000053.1, read on the forward strand.
TTGCCCAGCAAAAACTCACGCTTGCAAGCGGTGCGCCATGCAAAGGGACGAGACGCTTCCTTAAACAGCAGGTCGGAGCTATAGCCCTCAAACGACACATCGCGCGGGCTCAACACATAGTTAAGCCACGGATACCCCGCCTCCAGCGGATACGGATTCGCACCAAAGGTCAAAACGTCGCAGTCCTCGCGCTCAAAGGCATCGACGATCACGCGGCATGCATCGGGCGTAAAGCGATCGTCGGAATCCAAAAACGCGACGATAGGAGCCGAGGACGCAGCGATACCCGCGTTACGGGCGCTCGACAAACCACCGTTGGGTTTATCAATCAGCGTAAAGCGCGCGTCCTTTTCGCAATAGGCAGCGGCGATGTCGCGCGACCCATCCGGCGAGCCATCGTTAACCAGCACACCTTCCCAACCGGGCATATCCTGCGCGAGTAGGGAGTCCAGGCACCATGCCAGGCAATCCTCCACCTTGTAGATGGGAACGACAACGGAAATCTTGGGGGTAACCATAATCACGCGCTCCTACTGTGCGGCCGGAACGTCATCAGGGTGCGGGTTGTCACCGTAAGTGCGCTGATACGTCAGCACGCGCCAGACCAGCGGCAGGCCGCCGATCTTAAAGTAGTGCTTAAACGTATTGAGCTTGCCCGGCTTCTTAAAATCAAAGCGCGAATCGATATAGGCGCGGGGCGACTTGACCATCAGGCGCAAGTCGGTCTCGCCACGCGGATCAAACAGCGACAGATCAAAGCGACCGGCATCCCAGTCGGCCTTGAGCTCGGACGAGGCTTTCTTCCAAAACTGCTCGCGCAGTTCATCGACCAGGCGCTCATCATTCCAACGGTACGTATCGACCTTCATGCGCATTAAAATACCCTGAAGCTGAGCCTTAAGCTCGGGGCGTTCATCCAAAAAGCGCTGCATCTCGGCGTATTCGTCGCACACGCAAAATACCTTGTTGGGCGAATTAACGGAGCTCTTCTCGTTATCCTGGCGATAGCACAAAATGGGGTCCGCAATAAACGCGGCACGCTCGGCGCAAGCCCAAACCTTAAAGTTAAAGCCTGCGTCCTGATACGAGGCACCCGGCGTGGGAAGGAACCGAATCTGATTGTCGTTGAGGAACTCGCGCCGATAGATAGCCGACCAAATGGAAGGTTTGCGGTAGAAGATGCCCGGGCGATCGACAGGGCGATACGCGGCGCCCGTCATATGCTCGTCGATGATCCCAAACAGCTCACGGCGCTCGCTGGGCGTGGACCAATACAGGTAAAAGTCGCCCTTCACCACATCGGCATGCTCAGCATCGGCCTTGGCGACCAGCTTTTGGAGCGAATCCTCAAACATGAAGTCGTCGGACTCAAGGATGCCCACGTACTCGCCGCGCGCCATCTCCAGGCCGCGGTTCATCGAGTCGCCGTAGCCGCTGTTGGCCTTGTCGATCATCTTTACACGGGGGTCGCGCTCCATGTACTCGCGGATGATATCTGGCGAGCTATCGGTGGAGCCGTCGTTGATGCAGATGATCTCGATGTCCTTGAGCGTCTGCGCCACGGCGGAATCGAGGCACTCGCGCAGGTAGCGCTCGACATTGCAGATGGGGACAAGCAGCGAAACTTTAGGGGTATCAGAGTTCTGCAAGAGAACCTCCTGTTGAATAGCGTGTAACAGGGTTATTTTAGCAGCCGAGCTGCGGCGGGCGGCAGCGCTTGGAATTAGAGAAAGCGCTCCAGGCAGGCTTTGAGACCACGAGTCGAAAGATAGAACAGCGTGGCGTCTGCCATCGAAACGCTCGAGGTCGCCGCAACGAGCTTGTGGGCAACACGGCGAACGGCGCCCTTGGCAGGCATATCCGCCCACTCCGTTCCCAAAAACGTCGTGAGGTCCATGTTGACGCGAGCCGCCACGCGATGGAAGTCATCGGCATCTAAGCGCGCCAGGTCGAACACAATGAGGTCCAAAAACCAAGTTATCAGCTCGCCGGGACACAGATCCAAAAGACCGTAGGCCGCCCAGTCCTCCAAGACCTCCTCGAGCATCCTCATGTGGGCGTCAAGCTTTTTGGCGCGAGCCTCGGCACTGTTGAACTCGTGCGTCGCCGATTCGCTCTCCATCACGTAGTGGTAGAACTTGTCCGGCATGACAACGGTCTTGCGGGCAAGTGCATAGGCAGCAAATTGGAAGACAACGTCCTCGCCCAAAGCCAAACCGGGGGCGAAGCGAATGCCTTCGCGGTTGAGCAGCTCGCGCGAAAAAGCCGCACGGCAGGCATAGGGCTGCGCATTCGAATGGAACAGCAGTTGGGGATCACGGGCGCCGAAGGTACCGGCTTTGGGGCTCATGAGTTGCTGGACGCGTTTAGGGGCAGCATCGGCTGGTTCACAGACGCCGCCAAAAACGGCGGCCTCGGCATCTGCAGACTCCATAGCATGTAGCACGCGCTCGATCGTCTGGGCATCGATGTAATCGTCGGCGTCCACAAAAAAGACGGTCTCGCCCTCGGCGGCATCGATACCGGCATTTCGAGCGCACGAAACGCCCGCGTTTTCCTGGTCAATCACCAGTACGCGATCGTCGGCCTGCGCGATCTGGCGCAACAAGTTCAACGAATCATCAGTCGAACCGTCGTTGACACACACAACCTGAATCGAGCGCTCGGACTGGGCCAACAGCGAATCGAGGCATCGCTGAATGGAGCGCGCAGAGTTGTAAACGGGGACGACAATGGTAGCTTCAGGACACGAGGCCTCTCCCATGCCGACCTACCCCCTCAGCGATTCGATGAGGAAGGCAGCAACCACGCCTGGGCCTCCAACCGAGGCGTAATACTTAGCACGCCCCAAGGCACCATCCGTCGCAAAACTCGGATGCTCGTCAACCCAGCCCTCGGGATCTTTGAGGATGGCAGCGAGATTCGCGCGCTTCCACGGCTTGAGGTCATCAAGCGAAAAGTCCCCGGCGTCCAAGGCCGCTTGGAACTCCTTGGCCATCTGAACCAGGAACTCCTTATAGAACTTGGGCGCCAGGCGTACGTAGTTCCACATGTACGAATCGTACTTAATGAGCTGATTAAACTTGAGCATGCGCGCGACATCGCCGCTTGCGTGGTCGCGGGCATAATCCTCTCGAATCCAACGCTCAATCTCGGCATACTCGGTATTGACGCAAAAGACCTTAGCCGAAGAATTGACCGAGGAATTCTCGTTGTCCTGGCGATACGACAACACGGCATCATGCAGGTAAACAGCCTTATCGGCGCACGCGATCACCTTAAAGGCGAATGACGTGTCCTGAAAGGATGCCCCCGGAGTCGGCAAGAACTTGATGCCGTTGCGCTCAAGAAAATCGCGACGGTACACGGCCGACCAAATCGACGGCTTTTGCTTAAAGAACTGCGTCGTATCGCTCGGGTGCACTGGCTTGCCACAGTCCTTGGCTTTAAACATCTCGTGCAGCGAACGGCGCTCCTCGGGCTTAGACCAGTAGAAATCAAAGTTCGCCTTCGCAAAGTCGGCATTATTGCTATCGGCGGCCGAGACAAGTTTTTCGAGTGCGTCGGACGCCATAAAGTCATCGGACTCCAAGATGCCAACGTACTTGCCACGCGCCATCTCCAGGCCGTGGTTCATCGAGTCGCCGTAGCCGCTGTTGGCCTTGTCGATCATCTTGACGCGCCTATCGCGCTCCATATACTCGCGGATAATCGCCGGCGAGTTGTCGGTCGACCCGTCGTTAATGCAGATGATCTCAATATCCTTGAGCGTCTGCGCCAGGGCGGAATCGAGGCACTCGCGCAGGTAGCGCTGAACATTGTAAATGGGAATAAGCAGCGACAGAACAGGGCTGCCAGAGGCGTTAGTAGACAAATGTGCTCCTTAGGAAATACCTGTCGTTTCATGGTATCAAAGGGTCAGCGCGCCAGCGGGCGTTTATATAATCTATGGAGCCTCTTGCGGGCAAAGCAGCCCCACGTCATGCGGCGGGCCCATGGCAGGTTCCTGCGTTTTATTCAAAGCTTGCCGCCAAGGTGCGCCGAGCCTTTACAATAGGACAGTCCCAAGGACGTATTCGATAGCTTCCGCGCAGCACTCGCCCGCCGCGCGTGAAAGGATATATTGCCTCATGCCTTCAACCCTTCCCGCTCCCATCGATAAGCTCGCCATCGTCGTCGTTACGTACAAACGCCAGGAACTCCTGGCCAATTTGTTCGACTCCATGACCGAGCTCACGGCCGCGCCCTGGCGCATCGTGATTGTCGATAACGAGAATTCGCGCGAGACCGAGGCCATGTGCACCGCATTCAACGAGCGCCTGGCCAACCTGTGGGGCATCGACACCGAGCAGCCCGACGCGCAGGGCGGCACCGACCGTGTCATCTACGCCCCGCAGCTCGAAAACGGCGGCGGTGCGGGCGGCTTCTCCGCCGGCACTAAATGCGCCTACGACTTGGGGGCCCAGTGGTTCTGGGTCATGGACGATGACGTGCTCGTCATCCCCGAAGGCATCGAGCGCTTGGCCAAGTGGACCGTCCGCTACGACGTCATCCAGGGTTCGCGCCTGGACTTTGACGGCGGCGCCTTCTTTTGGCAGTACCAGCTCATCCTTTCGCTCGGCATTCCCAACCCCGTCGCCAAGTGGGACTTAGGCCCCGAGGGCCATCGCGCCATGAACCAGCTGTGCTTTGAGGGCGGCATGTTCTCGCGCCGTGTGGTCGACAAGATCGGCCTGCCCGATGCGCGCTTCTTTATCTACGGCGACGATGCCTGCTACGGCTACGTAGCCAGCCAACACTTCCCCGCCGCC
>CAJMRD010000054.1 GCA_905215725.1 uncultured bacterium
GGCACAGGCGCGAACGCAGCGACCGCAGCCGATACAGGCTTCGCTATCGATAATCAGTCCGCTCATCTATGCCATCCCCTCGATAATCTTGGCAAGCTTTGCCGCCTGCTCGGACGCCGTCCCCTCAACGGCCTCGCACGTTTGGTCACGGTCGGGCACAAACGAGCGCACGACCTGTGTCGGCGACCCGGCAAGACCGCAACGCGCGGGGTCGGCGTTCACGTCGGCGGCGCTGACCACGCGCACGTCCGCCTCCTCCGCCGCGCGAATACCGGCAATACTCGGCATACGCAACTGGCCAATCTCCTTGGCAGTCGTCATCGCGCACGGCATCTCAAGGTACACCGTCTCCTCGCCGGCATCGCATCCGTGAACGAGCGCCAGCGAGCCACAGGTCGTAAAGCCCGCGCTCTGCACGCAGCTCACGTCGGTCACGCAGGGAATATCAAAGGCACCGGCAAGCTCGGGACCAATCTGGGCCGTATCGCCATCCACCGCCATCTTGCCGCAGATGAGCAGGTCGAAGTCCTCGTCGAGCGCCTCGATGCCGCACTTGAGGGCATAGGTGGTTGCCAGGGTATCGGCACCTGCAAAGGCGCGATCGGTCAGCAGCAGCGCATCGTCGGCGCCTCGAGCGATGCAGTCGCGCAGCAGCGACTCGGTCGCGGGGATGCCCATCGACACCACCGTCACGCGCACATCCATGTCAAAGCCGATAAAGTCGTCCTTCAGCGCCAGCGCGCATTCCAAAGCGCTCGCATCAAAGGGATTAATGACCGCCTGCTTGCCATCGCGCACGATGGTATTGGTCTTGGGGTCCATCTTGACCTCGGTGCTGCCCGGCACGGCCTTGACGCACACCACCATATGGAAATCGCTCATCTTCACGCGCCCCCTTACTGGACGAGCTCATCCAAGAGCTTCTCCGAAAACAGGTTACCGCGACCCAGCTGCCCGGCAGGATCGAGCTGGAGCTTGAGCCGCGCCGACTCGACCATGGCCTCGTGACCGTACATCGTCTCCAAGAAGCCCGCCTTGATCTTGCCGACGCCGTGTTCTGCGGAGACGGCACCGCCCATGGCCGTGACCTCGGAAGCCCACTGGGCAAAGAGTTCTGCGCCGCGGCGATAATCCTGTGCATCGCGCGGCAGAATGTTCACATGCAGATGGTTGTTACCGATATGCCCCCAGGCGGCAGATTCAAGCCCACTTTCCGCCAGCGTGCGGCGATAGAGGGCGATAACATCGGCCAAGTGCGCGTTGGGCACCGACATGTCCGAACCCAGTTTGGTGATGGTGGGATCCATGCGGCGGCGCTCGTCGATGAGCATGTTGACGCTCTCGGGCACCGCATGGCGGAAGAATCGCTGACACTCGCGATCGACCTCGGTGCGCGCGACCCATGTCGCATCGTCACTGCCGCCCGCAAGCTCCAGTACCCACCCCAAGTGATACAGCTCCTCAGTCGCCTGGGCTTCGTCGTCGCAGTCGAGCTCCACGTAGACACAGACCTTGGCGTCTTTGTCGAGCGCAGGCAGCGAGGCAAACGCCGTCGACTGCTCGCGCTGGCGACGTAGAATATCCAGGGCGCCAGCATCGAAGTACTCGATGGCAGCCGCATGGGACAGGACGGGACGCACAGAATCGGTGAAGGACACGGCCTTGTCTTCGCTGTCGAAGAAGCAGCTCACGCCCCAAACGACCGCGGGTGCCACCTGCAGGGCAATCTCGAGTTCGGTGATGACACCGATTGTGCCACACGCACCGATAAACAGATCGATGGCATCCATATCGTCAGCAACGAAATAGCCCGAAGCATTTTTTGTCTTGGGCATGGTATAGCCGGGAAGATCGAGCTCGAGTGTACGGCCCGCTGCCGTCACGAGCGACAGGTGGCGGCCCTGGGCAAAAGCCTCGCCGCGCCGAAGCTCAAGCAAATCGCCATCAGCCAGCACGACGTGGAGTCCCGTGATATGTGGGCGCATGGGGCCGTAGGCGTAGCTGCGGGCACCGGAGGCGTTACATGCCGCCATGCCGCCCAGACAGGCAGATGCCTCGGTGGGATCGGTGGGAAAAAACTGCTCGGGAGCCTCTTGGAACTCCTCGTAGGCCTCAAGCGATGCCTGGTCCCAACCAGCGGTCGGCAGCACCTTCTTGCTCAGCTGCTTGCGCAGCTCCGAGAGCACAACGCCTGGCTCCACGCGCAGCAGAAATTGGCCTTGTTCATCGCGGCGAAGGCCCAAGTAGCGATTCATACGGGAAGTATTGAGGATATGCCCGCCGTGGGGCACGGCACCGGCGGCAAGGCCGGTTCGGGCGCCCTGAACCGTTACCGGGACACGCTCGGCATGGAGCTTTTCCAAAATGGCACGGACCTCGTCTTCCGTTGTCGGAAACGAGATGCTCGATGCTTCGCCCGATGCGCGAGATTCATCGCGGCCATACTCTTCGAACTCGTCGGTGAAGGGTTTGATGGTTACAGACACGCGAACTCCCCCTTTAGCTAACTACAGTGTTTGCAGGGAGATGTTACCGCATCGTTTCGTCGACGTGTTCGAGACCGTCTCCATAATTGGCGATTTTTACGTTCGTGCAATTCGGCGAGCGGCTGGATTTCCTCGGCAGACGATGCTTTTAACACATATGGCCCCGCCGTCACTGACCGCGCGATTGCCGCTCGAAAAAAGTTGGAGTATTTTTTGCCGCCTTTTACCTGCGGAGACGCCAATCCGTCAAGCATTTGGTCAGCAATTGGTCAAGTAACGGCTGATACGGTCGGCATCGACAGCCAAAACCGACAGAAGTTTTGGCCCCAGAAGCAGGGAGGTTCCCATGGCATATTACTGGCCCCAGTACGGCATCGCCATCGAAGTCGACGACGATCCCCATCTCCTGCCTTTCGACGAAGAGGCATTCCCCGATACGACGGTCTACCACGTTACCACCGATGTGATCTGCGACCCCGAGTCGTTCTCGGCGCTCGCCCACCGCATCGCGCATATCCACGACATCGAGCTCCCTCCCGACTTCGACGAGCTTGTCTACTCACGCCGCCTGATGCTTCACATGCTCTTTGGAGCGAACCCGTCCACCTTTGCGCGCATCTATACCGCCAAGGATGCCGCATGAGCGCGAAGAAGCCACCCCACTTTGCAGGCCTGGGTCGTCGCAAGAAGCTCATCGTTGCCTGCTTGGCCATCGTCTGTGCCCTTGTCGCCGTAGGACTATACGCTTGGCAGTCGCAGCCCGTACCCGAGGCGGGCGCTTCGGTTACGACGGCCGAGGGCAAAACGCGTCAGGAAATCCAAGATGAGCTCGACGCCATAGTCCGCGACAACATGATGACGATTTCGGTCGCACCGGTCGCTCAGCTGCAGGAGGACGGCAAGCTGCGCGTCAACGTGCAAAACGTCCAAGACAATAAATTTCCCCAGCGATTCCGCGTCATCCAAAACGACGAGACCATGTACGAATCCGGTGTGGTCGAGACCGGCAAGACAATCGAAACGTGCCCCGCCGGCGACATCAAAGAAGGCGAGGCGTACATCGAGATCCAGGCACTCGATGCCAAGACCCTCGACAGCCACGGCAATCCGACACGTGTCAAGGTGCGGGTTGAGCAAGCCGAGAACTAGCTTTTCCGGCCGACGCGGCACCGCACGCAATTCACCAGCATTCGTCCAATCATCGCGGGGACGGCCCGCGGCGAATAGAAAGGAACGACCATGGACATCACCAGGAACATGAACGGAGCCAGAGCGCTCGTCGTGGGCGCGGGGCTCGCGCTCGCGCTCGCAATGGGCGCCGCCCCGACGCCAGCTATGGCGGCCGGGCGCGTTGGAACCACGAAAGTAATGGTCAGGACCGAGATCGACAACGTTGAGTTCAAAGTTCCGACGGTTATTCCCTTCGTCGCCAAGGCCGACGGCACGCTTCAGGGCCCCTCAGAAGACGCGACCACCATCGACAATCATTCGGCCTACGGCATCCATGTCACCAACATGAAGATCGACGCCATGAACACCTGGACCATTGCTGCCGACGCCAAAGCCGGAACCGCACAGAACTCCATCGACTTTAAGGTCGGCCCCGACGGCGCACTCCAGAACGCCAGCGCCGCAATGCAGGAGACGGGCCTCGATCTTTCCAAGAACGCAGCCTTCGACATGGGCTACCAGGGCATTGCCGGCGGCACGGACAAAATTAAGCTCAAGACAAGCGGAAACGTCGCCCGCGTCACGCGCGACATCTTCCGCGTAACCGGCGAAGGCGATCAGGTTGCAACGATCACCTGGACGGTCGAGCCCGGTGCGCACACGGCATAAGGCCGTCGCCCTGGCCGCCGCCGTCAGCATCCTAGCGTTTGGGCCAGCCATGGCCTTTGCCCAGCAAGAACAGGCGCAGGCCGCCACGCAAGTGACGGTCGACCTCTCGGAGCTCGACCGCAGCGACCGCGAGGAACCGTTGGCGCAGACAGGCGACAAACGATGGCTCTTGGCAGCAGGCGCCGCAGCAGCAGGCGCGGGAACCGCCGGCCTCGGTCTGCACATCAAACACAGCCAGAAACAAAACATGAACAGGCCGCACTAAATTAGCTAAGGAGACCCCATGGCATCGAAGAACCTTTTGCCCGTCGTCGCACTCTGCGGCGTGCTCGCAACCGGAACGCCTGTCGCCGCTTGGGCGACTCCTGTCATGGCAGACTCCTTACCAGCGGCCCTAAGCTCCGCACCAAATCCGTCGAGCGCCATTGCGTGCAAGCGTTTTTCGATCGCACAGGCCGCAATCTCAACCTCGGGATGCCTTCGTCGTAATACGGACGGCTCGATAGTCGTGGATATCAATCGTTCGAACAAGGCAAACGGCTCCCAGGCGGGGTGCGCCGTCTGCACGTGGCGCTCGGTTGTGCTCGATGCAGATGGCGATCCATGCAATTTAGAGCTGCGCATCGACATCGCTTCGGTCGATGACTCGGCGAACGGAGCGAAGGTCGCCTTCGACGGTACGTTTTTTGAGAAAGGAGGCGGTATATGTCTGGGCTGCGCCGCCGCGAATGCAGACGACACGCAGCCCACCCTCTCATTCACGGCATCGTTGCGGCTGACCAAAGCCGGTACCGATGCCATCGCGGCGGGAGAAGCGTCCCTGCTGTTCTACGCCGTCAGTACCAAAGACACAGACGCTCATTTCGAGAAGCCAGCCGGATCACTCAGCCTTACACGAGGGATAGAGGCAGGCCCTATTGAAATCGATGCCCGCGCGCAAAGCAGGCAACGCATTCTTGCCGACCCGGCGCTTCTCGAAATGGAGTGGAACGGATCCGGAGCCATCGGAATTCTCCCCTCCGCGTTTGACGCCAAGACGCTCCCCCCAAACGACGAACCCATCAACGCAACCATACAAGAAGAGAGCGCGGACAAAGAAGCAGGTGCGGGCGACACGCCGTCGCCGACAAACAGCGTCCCAGCTTCTTTCGAAGCGCCGAATGAGCCCGCTGCCGATCCAAACGATCCCGAGTTCGCGGACAGTCTGGGGCTTGCTGATCCTCAAGAGATCGATGAAGGTAACTGCTGCGTGCTTGCCGCGCTCGACCACACAGAGGTCATCGACGCTGCGAACATCGAAGTTGCCGCCGCCAATCAGCCCGTCCGCAAGTCGGCTATCATCGCATTTCCTGAATCCATCGAAGTCGTCTTTTTGCCATCGGGCGAGGTCGTGGCCCCAACACTGCTCACCTTGTTGGGCGCCAAGAATACTCGAAACGAAATTAAAAAGGTCACAGTTGTCGACCCTGCAACCACCGCCAAGCTGCGTCTATACGCCGTTGCTCCAGACGGAGGCAAGACCTTGGAATTCGATGGCGACACACTCCTGGCCTGGCGACGTCTGGACATTATGCAAGACGTCTCGTATCAGATCGAACTCGAAGGGTTTGATCGTGCCCGCGATGCCAATATCATCGCCGCGGCTATTGAATCCCCACAGCGGCTTATGACACTGCGCTTTGAATACTATCCCTATGTCCCGACAACCACCTGAGGCTTAAATGCCGCGCATCATTCCTAATACCACTTATATAACGTATTAGATGAGTCGCGATGTACCTCGCATTTCGTTCTGCTACGATTGCCACGTTGGCATCAATACAGGAGGGCTCATGCCGGGCTTGGGAACAATCATCAACGTTGTGCTTTTAGTTGCGGGCGGTCTTTTGGGATTAGCGGGCGGCCGCTTCATTACACCGCGCATCCAAGACACGCTCATGAAAGCATCGGGGCTGTGCGTCCTGTTTATCGGCCTTGGCGGCACCATGCAAAAGATGCTCCTTATCGATGGGAAGGCGCTAGCGACCACCGGCACCACCATGCTCATCGTCTCGTTCGCCCTCGGCTCGCTCATCGGCGAGGCCATCAACTTGGAGGCCGCCATCGAGAACCTTGGCGAATGGCTCAAGCGCAAAACCGGCAGCGAGGGCGATAACGAGTTCACCAACGCTTTTGTCTCGACTTCACTCACCGTGTGTATCGGCGCCATGGCCATTGTGGGATCGATCCAGGACGGTCTGCTCGGTGACTGGTCAACGCTTGCCCTGAAAGGCGCATTGGACTGCATCATCGTCTGCACCATGACGGCGTCGCTTGGCCGCGGCTGCATTTTCTCCGCCCTGCCCGTCGCCGTGTTCCAGGGGACGATCACGCTGTTTGCCGGCGCACTCTCCCCCATCATGACTACGGCAGCCCTCGACAGCCTTTCGCTCGTAGGCTCCATGCTCATCTTCTGCGTCGGCGTCAACCTCATCCGTCCTCAGACCTTCCGCACAGCCAATATGCTCCCCTCCGTCGTCATCGCCGTCATCTACGCCCTCCTGTTCTAAATCTATCTACGCAGCAGTATCTCGAACACCTGTTTGATGCTGTGCTATGATATGAGGTCACCGAAGCTGCGTTAGGAGAGGAGAAGCGGTGGCCGACCAGGACATCAAGATGCTCATCGAGCGCATTATGGCCGAGGCCCGGACCCATCAGTCCGCCCGCTTCTCAAACGAAATCTACGCAGACGAGCCGATTCTCAAAACCGGCCGACAGATGCAGAATTTCCTCCCCGACCAATACCGCAAGATGCGCGAGATATCGCGCTGGCAGGATGACCCCAAGGGCGGCGCGGGCCGCTGGCTATCGGAGGCCGAGCTTTTCTACCGCCAGGGCTTGCTGATGGCCGACTTTGAGGACGACTGTCCCTACAACGGCACCTTTAAGTCGTACTTTCCCACCTACAATGCCATGAGCGACCGGCAGTTGCGCGGCTACTTTACCTGGCGTGCCCAAGTGCGCCGCGGAACCGTCGAGGAAACGTCTACATCCTTTGCCTTTCTGTATCTCTATGAGCTGATTTGCGGCATTGGCATAGATGATCCGCTCGAAGGTTTTAACAAGATCAAGGCCTTTTGGGATGTCTATCGCGCCTTCGAGCCCGGCATCGACCGGTTTGCGCGCGTGTGGCTGCAGGATTACGCCGTTTTCCACGGACTCGACCCCAAGCTACTTCGCGACTCTAAAACCGTCATGTTCGATAACGCCCTTATCGAGCTGCGGCGCGCGGCACGAGACCTTGTACCAGCACCGGCACCGTCCGGCCAGACCCCTAAGCGTCGCAAAACCTCCGAGCCCACGCTCCCCCTTCCGCCCGATGAGGTGCGCGAGGAGCGACTCATGGCCGCCATCAACGCCCTCTCCACGTACAACCTAAGTAACTCGCGGCTCGACCGCAGCCACCACCGCGATCTGCGCCACGTGGCGTGCGCCGTGTATGTCCGTATGGCGCGCTACTATGACACGCACCGAAAGACCGACATCGTGGCGAGCTTATTTGGGGAGGAGACGGCCATGCCCTACACCATGTTTGCCTCGGCCGTATTCTTTGCGCCCGAGCGCCACGAGGACTGCGAATATCGCCTGGACCCCATTCACATCTACCGCTGCCAAAACGGCTTTTGGGAATGCATGCGAATTCACGGCAGCAGGCAAAAAAGCAGCAAGCTTGGTGAGATGATGCGCGCCTGCGACCAACGCCTACGCCTGGCCCTAGACCCCACCCACCCCCTGAAGGAGGAGAAGGTCCCCAAATATCTGGCCAAGATCATCGATGACGAGATCATGGCATGGCTTTCGTGGGACGCCGCACACCAGCCCATCAAGATCGATATCGATTTGAGCCAGCTGGGGCACATTCGGAGCGCCGCCGCGCAAACGCGCGAAGCGCTTTTGATCGATGAGGAACGCGAGGACGACGCATCCGCAGAAGCCGAGGCAGCGGACTCAGGGCAACCGGAAGCCGAGCCCGTAACCGACGCGATTGTCGAACCGGTCGTGGCACCCATTCGGCAGGACTTGACCGACGAGCCGACCATATCCACCGAACAGTTTGGTGTCGTGGCACCGCTTCTCGCGCCGACGCCCGCGTTCGCAGCTGCTGCGCCCGCTGACGCCACAAACGAACTCGCGCCCGCCGCAGATGCCTTCCTTCGCGCACTGCTCGAGCAAAACGCAGCGCAAGCGACATCGGCAGTGGCGCACTCGGGACAGAGCGAGGACATGCTCGTCGATACCATCAACGAGGCGCTCTTTGACCTGGTGGGCGACACCGTAATTGAATTTAGCGCGGCAGGGCCGCAGATTATCGAGGACTACGAAGCAGACGTGAGAGGATACCTAGACCATGAGTGATACCGCATCCGCAGCGCCCCGTGTACCCAAACGCGTCGCCGCCGTTATCCTTAACTCGCTCAAGGGCGGCGTGGTCCCGCGCATCGGCCTTCCCTACATTACCGTAGGGCGCGAGGTCGAGATCCGCGCCCTGCTCACCGATCTGAGTCTCATCGCCGACGGTGGTGCGAGCTTCCGCTTTCTGGTCGGTCGTTACGGCGCCGGCAAGAGCTTTTTGCTCCAGACCATCCGCACGCACGCCATGGGCGAGGGATTCGTCGTCGCCGATGCAGACTTATCCCCCGAGCGCCGTCTGCAGGGCGGGCAGGGGCAGGGCCTTGCCACCTACCGCGAGCTCATACGCAATATATCGACCAAGACGCGCCCCGAGGGCGGTGCGCTCAACCTTATTCTTGATCGCTGGGTCGCCTCGTACGCCGACGTCGACGAGTCGGTCGTCAATGCCCAACTGGCCCCGCTCGAGGAAATGGTCCACGGCTTCGACTTCACCCGCATGCTCCGCCGCTATCGCACGGCCGTATCCGAGGGCGACGAAGAAGCCATGAGCCGCGTGACCAAATGGATCCGCGGCGAATACCGTACCAAGAGCGAGGCTCGCGCCGAGCTGGGCTCCTCGACCATCATCAGCGATGACGACTGGTACGACTACGTTAAGCTCATCGCGCGTTTTTTGGTCTGCAGCGGCTACAAGGGTATGTTGGTGCTCATCGACGAGCTCGTGAATCTGTATAAGATTCCCAACGCGATCACGCGCCAGTACAACTACGAGAAGATCCTGACCATGTACAACGACACACTCCAGGGCAAGGCGCAGTACCTGGGCATGATTATGGGCGGCACGCCAACCTCCATCGAAGACCGCCGCCGCGGCGTGTTCTCCTACGAGGCCCTGCGCAGCCGACTCGCTCAAGGCCGCTTTGCACGCGAGGACCTTAAGGACATGCTCGCGCCCATCATCCGTCTGCAGCCACTCACCTACGAGGAGCTGCTGGTGCTGATCGAAAAACTCATGCAAATTCACGCCGGCTACTTTGGCTGGACGCCCACGCTTACCGAGAACGACTTGGTGGACTTCCTCAAGATCGAGTTCGGTCGTGTGGGAGCCGACACACATCTGACGCCGCGTGAAGTCATTCGCGACTTTATCGAGCTGCTCGACATCCTATGCCAAAACCCCGACGCCAACGTAGCCGAGCTGCTGCAAAGCGTCGGCGGCGACGCGCTGGTGCCGGCAGCAGCAACAGGCGACACCGGCACCGCAGGCGGCGACCGTAACTTCGCCGAATTCACCATCTAACCTGCCAAAAAGGGACAGGTTTATTTTGGCAGGTTTTATCTGGGCGAACGTTGAGACTGTAATGCAGCAAGCCGTTGCCAGCCGCGTTGAGAGATTCGTTTTTGAGAGGAGGCCCCGTGAACGCCTTTGACCGCTACGCCCCGTTTATCCAAGACTTCATCTACTCCCACGATTGGGAGAGCCTGCGCTCTATCCAGGTTGCGGCGGCAGACGCCATCTTTAACACACAAGACAATGTGCTCCTAACGGCATCCACAGCTTCCGGCAAAACCGAAGCGGCCTTCTTTCCCATCCTGACCGAGTTTTGGGAGAACCCGCCCGCAAGCGTTGGTGCCCTCTACATTGGCCCCCTCAAGGCACTCATCAATGATCAGTTCGTCCGTCTCAATGACCTGTGCGAAGAGGCCGATATCCCTGTCTGGCACTGGCATGGCGACGTTTCGCAGTCGCACAAGGCAAAGCTCATCAAAAAGCCGAGCGGTATCTTGCAGATTACGCCCGAGTCGCTCGAGGCGCTCCTGATCCATAAGCACATGGCAATCCCTCGTATGTTCTGCGACCTGCGCTATGTGGTTATTGACGAAGTCCACTCGCTCATGCGCGGCGACCGTGGCGGGCAGACGCTCTGCCTTATCGAGCGACTCTCGCGCATGGCCGGCGTGCAGCCTCGACGCATTGGCCTTTCCGCTACCATCGGCGACCCCGAGCGCACGGGTGCCTTTCTCTCACAGGGAACGGGGCGCGACTGCGTTATCCCACGCTTTGAAGAGCCGCGCCGCGTGTGGCGCATCTCCATGGAGCACTTCTACAACTCGGGCCCCCAGGCACAGCAACGGGGATTCATGGGCACAGGTCCTCAAGAGGCCGAAGTGCTTGCGTGCGAGCGCATCGAGGCGGCGGCATCCGCGGCACTGCCCGCCGGCGCCCAAGACATGCGTCACAGCGGACAGCTCACACAAGAGGAGCGCCGTCAACATCGCGAACGGGCACGGGGCAAAGCCGCTCCCAAAGACCGTCGCACTTCCTCGGCCCCCGAGGGCGAAGTCGACATCCCACGAGCGACCGAGCAGGCGCTTCTCAACCCCACCGACACGGCGCCCGACAACGCCGACCCCGGTATGGGCTATATCTTTGAGCATACGCGCGGCCGCAAGTGCCTGGTCTTTGCCAACTCGCGCGAGGAGGCAGAGGCCGTGTGCTCCATGCTGCGTAGCTACTGCGAGAACCGGCACGAGCCCGACCGTTTCCTCATTCATCACGGCAATCTTTCGGCATCGTTGCGCGAGACGGCCGAGGAACTCATGCGCGATGAGGAGCAGGCACAGACAACCGTCACCACCTCTACGCTGGAGCTCGGTATCGATATCGGCCGTCTGGAGCGTGCGTTCCAGATCGATGCGCCGTTTACCGTCAGCTCCTTTTTGCAGCGAATGGGCCGCACGGGACGCCGCGATCTTCCGCCCGAGATGTGGTTTGTTATGCGCGAGGAAGAGCCCGAGCCGCGCACGATGATGCCCGAGACCATCCCGTGGAAGCTCCTGCAGGGCATCGCGCTCGTACAACTCTATCGCGAGGAAAAGTGGGTCGAGCCGCCCGAGCTCGATCGACTCCCCTACAGCCTGCTCTACCACCAGACCATGTCGACGCTCGCCAGCACCGGCGAGCTCACGCCGGCCGAGCTTGCTCAGCGTGTACTCACGCTCAGCTATTTCCACCGCGTCTCGGCCGATGACTATCGCGTACTGCTGCGCCACCTCATCAAGATCGACCACATCCAGGTCACCGAGGGCGGTGGGCTCATCGTGGGTCTCGCGGGAGAGCGCATCATCAACAACTTTAAGTTCTACGCCGTGTTCCAGGAAAACGAGGAGTTCACCGTTCGCAGCGAGTCGGCCGAATTGGGCACGATCGTCAACCCGCCACCGCCCGGTGAGCGCATCGCCATCGCCGGACACTGCTGGATTGTCGAGGAAGTGGACTGGAAGCGCCACACCGTCTTTGCCACGCAGGTCAAGGGCCGTGTGCCGGCCTACTTTGGCGACTGCCCCGGTGACATCAATACACACGTACTCGAACGCATGCGCAAGGCGCTCAACGAGCATGCGACATATCCGTACCTCATGGCTAACGCACGGGCTCGCTTGGCGCAGGCTCGTCATACCGCCGAGATTTCGGGCGCGGGAACTAAGCCGCTCATCAACCTGGGTGGCGACACCTGGGTGCTCTTCCCCTGGTTGGGCAGCTACGCCTTCCTAGCACTCGAGCGCATGCTTAAAATCAAATGTGCCGCTGAGTTGGGCCTTCGCGGGCTCGATCCGTCGCGTCCATACTTTATGCAGTTCAAGATGAAGGCCGACGAGGAGACATTCTTTGAGGTGCTCGCCGCCGAGGCCGAGAAGGACTTCGATCCCATCGAGCTCGTCTATCCCGGCGAGGTGCCTTATTTTGATCGCTACGACGAGTACGTTCCCGAGGAGCTCGTGCGCAAAGGCTTTGCCGAAGGCGTGCTCGAAATCGAGGGTATGAAGCAGCGCGTTCTCGGCTGGCGCGACCACGCCTAAGACCAATCTTTTTGGGACGGGGAGACTTACTTGTCGTGAAGGACGGTGCCGAGAAAGTCGGTGTCGAAGGGCACGGCTTCGGCAAAGGCGTAGTTGCCGTCGCTGGCGATGAGCAGGTAGTTTTCCTCTCCGCCGAACTTCGCATCGCCACATGGGACCACCCAGGCGTGGGCGAACACCTCGAGTGCCGTGGCAGCGCAATCGCGCAGGAACGTCACATCGCTCCCCTCGCTTGCGCTCACGATATTGGCAACGTAGACGCCACCGAAATTTAGGCTGCCCCGCACCAAACGCAACGCTTCAACCGTCGCCAGCTCGCGTACGGGCTCGGCACCGCCAAAGCAATCGCTCACGACCACGTCGTAGCGACGATGGCCCACACTTGTCACACCCAGATACGAGCGAGCCTCAGCAGTAATCACCCGCAAGCGGTCGCCCACCGCGCGCTCCAGCTCGTCCAGATAGAACCAACGGCGCGCCAGGCGCGTAATCTCTCCGTCATACTCGATGACGTCCATGCGCAAGCCCTCGTGCGACATCAGGGCGAATTTAGGATAGGCAAACCCGCCGCCGCCCAGCATAAGCATACGGTCGATGCCGTGACCATAAGCGTCGCGCATCGCATCCTCGGACTCAAACACGTCGTCAAACGCACGATAGTACGCAAAGACGGGCTCGGCCCAACGCTCACCGACATAGCTCGCGCTTTGGTAGACGCCGCCTTGCACCAACACGCGAATCTCATCGCCGCCCTCATCGTGCACGCGTTTCACACGCGCCAACCCATTGCGGGTTCGCGCAACCTGCAGACAGGCAGCGCGAACAGCGACGGCGGCCGCACCAAGCGCCGCGGCTCCCAGAGCAACGCCGGCAACGACGCCGGCAGAAACACTTGGCTTGTTCATCTAGAGCTCCTTTTGCAGATAGAGTCCATGGTCGTAAAAACCCAAATGGCGATAGTACTCGCGTGTGCCAATCGCGCTGATCACGTTGATGCGCGCATAGCCCGCGTCCCGAGCAATATGGCACGCACGCTCCACGAGCAAACGCCCCAACCCGTGATGCTGCGCCGCCTGGCCCTGGTCACCCACGCGTGCCGCCATGCCATACACGTGCACCTCGCGAATCATCGCCTCGTCCGGCGTCGTCGGCAACTCGTCCGCATGCGCGGCAACAAATGAATGGTCGGGCAGCGACAGGCGCAAAAAGCCCGCGATCTTGCCCTGCGGCGTCACCCACTGCAAAAAGCGCTCGTAAGTCACCGGCGTCTCGTACGCCACTTCCTCATCAAGAGATAGCTCATCCAAGTCGGCACCCGCCGTACTGATCTCGCGATAGCGAATCTCACGCACTGTCGCGCCTTCCCCACGAGCCGACAAGCGGTTTTCAACGAGCTGACGCAGGTTGGGCTTCTTGTTGCCCACCATGATGTCGTCGGAGCTAAAGTCGCGGATCATGCGACTGATGCGGCAGAACGCCGGCGTCACCACGATGTCGTCGGCCAACACATCGAGCAGCTCTTCCTCGGTATAGGGACGCCACTCGCCGCGCTCATAGCAGCCCACCAGACGCGAGCCCTCGATGAGCGCGCACGGGTAGACCTTGACCTCGTCGGGCATAAAGGCCCCTTCGGTCATAAAGCGCTCGTAGTCGCGCTTGTCCCCCTCGGGTGTGGCGCCCAATAAGTTGAGCATAAAATGCGCATGGATCTTAAAGCCAAAGAGGCGCGCAAGCGAAAACGCCTGCTCGATCTGAGCCACCGAAATGCGACGCTCGTTGATATCGAGCAAATGCTGGTCGAGGCTCTGGATGCCCATCTGAATCTTGGTGCAGCCCAGACGACGAATGAGCGTGAGCGCCTGTGGCGTCACGGCATCGGGGCGGGTCTCGATAACGAGCCCCACCACGCGATGCTTCGCCGTCTCGTTGATGCGCTGCTGACGCTCAAGCTCCTCCATCGTTTCCGTCTGCCACTCGGCAGCCTCGCCCCATGGCGTACCGGGGCCGTACAGACGACGCACTGCGCGGTTATAGCCACCAACGACAGCATCCACACGCCCCTGCTCGTCGGCAACGCCGCTCGCAAGCTCGGCCTCGTCGGTCGCAATGCCGGCAGCCCGATAGCGCTCGCGGCGCTCTGTTACCACCGGCGGCAGGGCATCGGCGGGAGCGTC
>CAJMRD010000055.1 GCA_905215725.1 uncultured bacterium
TCTTGTAAACGGTCATGTGGGGGTACAGAGCGTAGCTCTGGAACACCATGGCGATGTCGCGGTCCTTGGGAGCGACGTCGTTGACGCGCTTGCCGTCGATGAACACGTCACCCGAGGTGATGTCCTCCAGGCCAGCAACCATGCGCATCGTCGTGGACTTACCGCAGCCAGACGGGCCAACGAGGACGACGAACTCCTGGTCGTGAACGGTGAGGTTAAAGTCCTCAACAGCGAGCACGCCATCCTCAGTAACCTTGAGGTTGTGCTTCTTCTCCTCGGTCTTCTTCTTTTTGCCAAAGAAGCCCTTCTTTTTGGACTCGGTGTTGGGATACACCTTCTGAACATGTTTGAGAACGATCTCGGCCATGTCTTTACCTTTCGATATGCGGCACCATGTTGAGGGCGCCGCAGAAACTTGCAAAACAGTTACGGCATCAGCCCTTGACGGCACCTGCCACCACACCGTCGATGATGTACTTCTGGCAGAGGATGTACATGATGACGATGGGGATAACGACCATCATGATGCAGGCCATCATGGGGCCGAGCTCGACGTGGCCGTAGCCGCCGCGGAAGTACTGGATCAAGATAGGAATGGTCTTGTACTTGGTGGAGTCGAGCGTAAGGTAGGGCAGCAGGTAGTCGTTCCAGACCCACATGGTCTCGAGGATGCCGACCGAAAGATAGGTGGGCTTCATGATGGGAAGGACGATCTTAAAGAACACCTGGACCGGGTTGCAGCCGTCAATCATGGCCGCCTCTTCGATCTCGAGCGGAATGTTCTTTACAAAGCCGGCGAACATAAAGACCGCCAGGCCCGCGCCAAAGCCGAGGTAGATAAAGCAGATGTTGAACGGCGTGTTGAAGCCGATGCGGTCCGCCAAATTGGACAGCGTGAACATGAGCATCTGGAAGGGCACGACCATCGAGAAGACGAACAGGTAATAGAAGAAGTTCGAGATCTTGCTGTTAACACGAACCACGTACCAAGCACACATGGAGCAGCACACCAAGATCAGCACGACCGACGTGACCGTGATGATGAGCGAGTACATAAATGCCGAGGCAAAGCCCTGCTCGTTAAGGGCGTGCATGTAGTTTGCGAGGCCGTTGAACGTCTCGGGCGTGAGCAGATCGAATGCCGTGGTGGTGCTGATTGCGGTCGCTTTCTTAAAAGAATTAAGCGCAATCATGAACACGGGGTAGATCCACGCGAGCGACAGGATCGTAAAGAAAATCGAGAGCGCGCGGTTGATAACCTTATCGCGTTTCATTACTGCTGCACCTCCTTGGACCTCGTGGCCTTAAGCTGGATCATGGAGATGGCCACGACCAGGATGCAGAAGATAACCGCCTTGGCCTGACCAATGCCCTGCCATGCGATACCGGCACGCGAATAGAACGTGTTGTAGATGTTCAGGGCGAGCATCTCGGTGGAGTGCGCGGGGGCGCCGCCGGTAAGGGCGAGGTTCTGGTCGAACAGCTTAAAGCCGTTGGTGATGGACAGGAACAGGCAGATGGTGATGGTCGGCATCAGGTTAGGGATCTTAACCTTCCAAAACGTCTGCCATGCCGTAGCGCCGTCGACCTTGGCGGCCTCGATGTAATCGGACGGAATGGACTGCAGACCAGCGATGTAGATGATCATCATGTAGCCGACCTGCTGCCACAGGGTCAGGATGATAAGGCCCCAGAAGCCAGCAGCAGAGTTAAGAGCGATGAGCTGGGCGCCCACGTTGGAGAGCAGGCAGTTGATCAGAATCTGCCAAATGTAGCCCAGCACGATGCCGCCGATCAGGTTAGGCATAAAGAAGATCGTACGGAAGATGTTGGTGCCTTTGAGCGCCTTGCGGGTGAGCGCCTGCGCAATGGCCAGGGCGATCACGTTGATGAGCACCGTCGACAGGAAGGCAAACGCCACGGTAAAGAAGAACGACGTGGAGAACTGCGGATCGGACAGCGCGCGCACGTAGTTCTCGATACCGAC
Source organism: uncultured bacterium (assembly GCA_905215725.1). GTDB lineage: Bacteria > Actinomycetota > Coriobacteriia > Coriobacteriales > Coriobacteriaceae > Collinsella. Next base: position 1,988 of record CAJMRD010000055.1, read on the forward strand.
AAAGTGCGCGTTACTAATGATAATAAACTGGCAGAACGAGAGATAGAAGCCCTGGATAAAAGGGATCACGAACCCGATCATAAACGCCAGGCACGTGGGCAGCATAAAGAGCGGCCACCAGCGCTTGAGTGCTTTGCCCATAAAAGGGTCCTTTCAATATGCAGGGGGCGGGCAAACCAACGTCTGCCCGCCCCCTGTCGCTAATCAGATAGCTTGGGCAGCAACTGCTTACTCGGAAGCGGCCTTCTCGGTCTTCCAACCATCGACGAAGGCGTTCTTGACGCCGTCCCACTTGCTGTTATCGGCAGCGTAGGCAATCAGAGCCTGCTTGAGGTTCTTCTTCCACTCCTCGGAGGGAATGTAGACGAAGTCCCAAGCGACGGTCTTCTTGCCGTCCTTGGCCATGGCAACGGCCTGCTGCGAGAAGACGTTGGTGGTCTCCTTGGCGCTCTTGAACGGAGCGGTCAGACCCATCTTGTCGGCGATGATGCTGGTCGGGGTGTCAGCGGTGACGCACCAATACATGAAGTCCTCGGTGGCCTTCTGGGCATCCTCGGAAGCCTGGGAACTGACGCACCAGTAGTTCTCGCCGCCGGAGCACAGGCCCTGGTTCTCCTCGCCGTCAACACCGATGTAGATCGGCATCATGCCAATCTGATCGTCGGTCATGCCGGCCTTGACGAGGTCAGAGTAGGCCCAAGAGCCGTTCTGGTAGAAGACGGCCTTGCCGGTTGCGAACTCGTTGGTGGCGTCGTCGCCGGTCTTGGAAGCAAGCTGCGAAGGATCGCAGGTGGAGTCGGTGATGTACAGGTCGAAGATCTGCTTGTAGTTGTCGAGGAACTCACCCTTGATCTCGTCGTCCTCCTGGTTGTGCTCCTTCTCAAACTCGTAGTAGAGCGGCATGTTGGCAAGGTGGGTGGTGTAGCGCCAGCTGGAGGAGTCGTCCATGCCGGCGGAAGTGAAGGCACCCTCGACACCAAGCTCGTCCTTGCGGGCCTGGATGTCATCGGCACAAGCCTTCAGCTTGTCGAAGGAGTTGATGTCCTCGGCCTTGTAGCCAGCCTTCTCGAGCAGCTGCTTGTTGTAGATGATGCCGAAGCTCTCCTGAACCCAGTCGATGCACACATCCTTGCCGTCGGACTGCAGAGCCAGGGAGTCATCAATGAGCTCACCGCGGAGCTTGGTATCGGACAGGTCGGCGCAGTAATCCTTCCAGTTCTTAAGACCGGTGGGGCCGTTGACCTGGAACAGGGTCGGAGCGGAGCTCTTGGACATCTCGGACTTAAGCTTCTCCTCGTAGGTGTTGGAAGCGGCGGTCACGATCTTGACCTCGACGCCCTTCTCCTTCTTATAGGCCTTGGCGATCTCCTTCCACTCCTTGTCGACCTCGGGCTTGAATTGGAGGAAGTAGACCTCGGCAGCGTCACCAGAAGCAGAGGAGCCGGAGCCGGCAGAACCACCGCAACCCACGAGGCCCAGACCAAGAACTGCAGCCGCGGAACCAGCAAAGCCCAGGAACTGCCTTCTGCTCATTTCGTTCTTCATTACAATCCACCCTTTCACACCGTGGCGGCACCCTTTGCCGCCGCCTTCGGAGATTGGCTCGGGGACTTTGCCCCTTTTGCTGATTTGAACGATACGCTATTTGGCTAGTTGTTTGAACAAGTATTACTAGAGCGGTAGAAAAACTTCGGTGAACGGTAATTTCAACTTGATACTTGACAAGTTTTGTATAAACAATTATTTGTTATCGAATGCAGAGAAAACGCCCGGTCAAGCCGATGTACCGTCGGTTTGACCGGGCGTTTTCTCTTTGAGGCCATGAGTCTCGTCAGGCTGCGAGCTAGCCGGCTATCGCTTGGAATTGACGCGGTAATGGAAGATCTCGGGGTGTGTGCGAGTGTGCGTCACCTCAAACAAGATGCCATCCGAGGTGTACGACTGACTCTCCATGACGGCAACGCAGTTGTATTTGCCGAGGTCAAGATAGCTGCAGTCCTCATCGTTGGCGAGCTCGACACTCACCGTACGACGGCTCGCCATCACTTTGACACCGCGCTTGTGCTCCAGATAGCCGTAAATAGAATCTGCCGCGATCTCGGGAGTCAGGCCCTTGGCGATCGACGCCAAAAAATAGCCATGGTCCACTTGGCGCGCGTTGCCGTTGAGGCTTCGGACACGCACTACGCGAATCAACTCCTCGCCCACCTTAAAGCCCAGGTGACGAGAGAGTTGCTCGGTGCAAACCAGATGTTCGAAAGACTTAACGTCCGTCGATGCAACGGCATTGTTGCGCTTTGCAAACTCGCCAAACGACTCAACCTCTTCGAGTGCGCCCAACATGTCGGTTTCGCCCTTAAGCCAAATAACGCGCACGCCCTTGCCGTGTATGGGCTGCACAAACATCCCGTCGGCCAGCATACCCAAGGCGCGACGGACGGTATTGCGAGTGCATCCGAACTCCGCGGTCAGCTCGGCTTCGGTTGGCAGCATCTCCTGAAACGCATAGGTCCCATTAATGATGCGCGAGCGTATTTCTCGGTAGATTCCTTCGTATATCGCTTTTGGCATTGTTTCACCTCTACATTATTCATTTCCGGCTAGGCACGATAGCATTTCTTAAAGTTGTTTAAACCGAATATCGGTAAAGCGACAGGATTTAACCGTTGACGGTTTCTGTCATGCCCAAATCGGTTTCGCTCAAAACTGCCGGTACGACAATCGTCTGGTCCTCTACAATGAATCCATTGTTTAAACGTTTCCCCACGCGCAACGCGCCTCGATATTCGGAAGGCAGAACATGCTGCAAAAAATCCAACGCTTTGGCGGGGCAATGTTCGCGCCCGCCATGCTGTTTTCTATATCAGGCCTCATGGTCGGCGTCTCCGCTCTCGCAACGACTGCGGACATCGTCGGCGATCTCGCCGTATACGGAACCCCTTGGTACGTTTTTTGGGCCATCATCCAGCGCGGCTCATGGACAGTCTTTAAACGCCTCCCGCTCCTTTTTGCCGTAGCGCTGCCTATCGGTCTTGCCCAAAAGCAACCGGCACGCTGCTGCCTCGAGGCTCTCGTCGCCTATTTTGCCTATTGCTTCTTTTTGAGCGAGATCATTAAGCTGAGCGGAGACAACCTTGGGCTTAAGTACCCGTCATCTTTGACCCCCGCCAACGGCATCACCGTCATCGACGGCATCAAGACGCTCGACACCGGCATTATCGGCCCGCTGACGGTATCGGCAACCGTCGTTGCCATCCATGACCGCTTCTACGATGCCAAGGTTCCCGATTGGCTCGGCACCTTCTCGGGCTCCTCGCTGGTCTACCTCATCAGCTTTTTTGCCGTGTTTGCCCTTGCCGCTATCTCGGCCGCCATCGTGCCCTCCGTATACGCAATGACCGAAACGCTGCGCCATGCACTTACGAGCGTCGGCCCCTTTGGCGTGGGCATCTTTGTGTTTTTGGAGCGAGCGCTCGAGCCTATGGGGCTGCACCACCTGCTCTACATGCCAATCTACTACGACAACCTGGTCATTAACGACGGCATCTACGCCACGTGGAGCAGTTTGCTCCCCATCCTCTCCCATAGCACGCGCCCCCTTAATGAGCTTGCGCCGTGGGCCGGTTTTACCGCCACCGGCTGGGTCAAGCTCTTTGGCCTTCCTGCCATCGCAGCTGCGTTCTACTCCACCGCAAAACCCGAGCGCCGCGCCGGCCTCAGGGTCGTCCTTGTTCCCGCCATCATCGCCTCGGTGGTTTGCGGCGTTACCGAGCCACTCGAGTTTCTCTTTATGTTCACCCACCCCGGGCTCTTTTTGCTCTACGCCGTCTTATCGTCTTGCCTTGCCACAACCATGAATCTCTTTGGCATCGTCGGCATCTTCTCGGGCGGCCTGATTGAGATGGCAGCCTTCAACTTTATTCCGCTCATGCGCACGCATGCCGGTGCCTATCTTTTGGCGCTCGGTATCGGCCTTGCCTTTAGCCTCATCTTTTTTGTTAGTTTTCGAGCACTCATCTTGGTCTATGACCTTAAGACGCCGGGCCGCGAGGATCATGTTGCCAATCGCGCGGCAATCGATCGTTTAACGGAAAGCGGCTTTGCCAAAGAGCAATCTCCCAATGACGAGGTCAATAGTCGATCCGATCAAGATCACGTCCTCGCTGAGAGGGTAATTCAGCTTTTAGGTGGCGTTGGCAATATTGTGGGCGCAACCAACTGCGCCACGCGCCTGCGCGTCGAGGTCGCAGACCCTTCCATCGTTGCAGATAACGCGTCGTTTGTCGCGGTGGGCGCCAAGGGCCTCATCATTACGGACAAGACCGCCCAGGTGGTCATCGGCATCTCCGTTCCCCGCGTTAAAGAGCATTTTGACCAGATCATGGGCCTCGAGCCGGAATTTGTGCCCACCGCCTCGGCCTCCCCCGCCGCCAGCGCAGCCCATAAGCGCGGCGATATTTGCTTCTTCGATATCGACGGAACGCTCGCCTGGCAAGACCCCAGGCTCGCCCAAGACCTTCCCGAAGACGAGCGGGACCTCTCCCCCTACCCCAACGAGGCGGTCTCGCAGGCCATCCGCGAGTTTGTCGCCAACGGCAACATGGCCTTTATCTGCACGGGACGCACCCTGAGCTGCATCCACCCCAAACTTCTTGAGCTGCCCTGGACCGGCATCGTCTGTCTTGCGGGCGGTTACGCCGAGATCAACGGACACGCAATTCGCGATCTGTCGATGACGCCCAGTATGCTGCAGCGTCTTGCCCCCTACCTTGAGCAATCGGGCGAGGTCATCCGCTTTGAGGGCCTCAACGGCGTCGTGCGCATGAGTGCCGATGCGCCCGATGCTCCCGGATACGCGCGCACCCTGGGCGACGCAGTCACGCAGCTGCAACATTACAGTGTCTACAAGATCTTGATGTCTACATCGCTCGCCAACCACATCGCTCAAGATAAGGCACTTGAGCCGCTGCTGTGCTTTAATGAGCTCGAACTCGAGGTAACCGAAATCTCGCCCCGCGAATGCACGAAGCGCGGGGGCATCCAGTCTGTACTCGACGCCCTCGACCCCCACCACGGAACCGTATACGGCATTGGCGACGCCAGCAATGACGTCTCACTGATGAACGCCGTCGATGTCGGCATTGCGATGGGCAACGCACCGGACTATCTCAAGGATAAGGCCGATTACGTGACCGACACCGTCGATCATGACGGTGTCGTTGCGGCGCTCGAGCATTTTAGGCTGATTTAGGCGCGCTCCATCAAACGCACGCCTGTTGTCCTAAATCGCCAAAACTGCCGCGCCAAACGCCCTGATGTGGCAATATGTTGTCTGCATATTGCACCAATGCAACCTCAGAAAGAATGCGAGAACCCGTGTCCAGTCCGTTTACCAGCTTTTTAGCCCAGCACTTTGACCAGATTAACGACTATCTGGCCACGTTCTTTGACGGACAGGCGACCTCTGCCGATATCGAGCGCTACCTGTACGCGCCGCTCTCGGCTTTTACGGCCAACGCCGGCAAGCGCCACCGCCCGCTTATCTGCATGCTCGCCGCAACCGCAGTGGGCGGTAGCTTTGAGAGCGCCCGCAGCGCCGCGGCAGCTATCGAGCATTTCCAGTCGGGCGCGCTGATCCACGACGACATCGCCGACAACGGACAGCTTCGTCGAGGCAAACCCTGCATGCACCTTACCGAGGGCACGGGCCTTGCCATCAATTGTGGCGACCTGGCGCTCACCATGGTCACCAAGACGGTTCTCGACGACCCCACGCTGGAGTCCGACGTGAAGCTGCGTGTGCTCCACGAGCTTACCGAGATGATCGTCCGCACCATCGAGGGTCAAGCGCTCGACCTGGGTTGGGTCCGTGACGGGCGCTTTGATATCTCGGTTGATGACTACCTGGACATGGCGACGCACAAGACCGCGTTTTACAGCGGAGCCACGCCGCTTGCCGCCGGAGCCATTATCGGCGGCGGCAGCGATGAGCAAATCGAAGCGCTGCGCGCCTTTGGCCTGCACACGGGCCTTGCCTTTCAGATTCAGGACGACCTGCTCAACCTTGTCGGCACTAAGGAAGCCGCCAACAAGGACTTCCGCACCGACATCACCGAGGGCAAGCGCACGCTTGTCGCCGTACACGCCCTCTCTGATGAGCGCCACCACGACGAGGTCGAGGCGATTCTTTCCTCGGGCACCGATGATCCCGCGCAGCTCGCACGCGCCGTGGAGATCTTCCAGGAGACCGGCTCCATCGATTACGCCCACACTTACGCGCTCGACCTGACCGCTAAGGCCAAAGCGGCCATCGAGAACGTTGAGCTTGATCCGCACGCACGCGAGCTGTTCCTCTCCATGGCAGATTTCTTTGTGGAGCGCCTTAACTAACGGGGGTTATAAAACCTGTCAGCAGCGTATTTAGGCACAACTTGCTACACTGTTGAGTGAATGTTTATGCATCCCTTTGCGTTGTCTATCCGACAGACGCTCAAATAGTACGAATGGTACGCCGAAAGGGGTTCGTTCATGGAACCTATTACAACGGGCATGCAAGGAGCAGCCGTCGAAGACGTGCAGTCTCGTCTCCTGCAGCTCGGCTACACGATTGATGCCGCCGAAGTCACCGACAAGTACTTTGGAGCCACCACTGAGCAGGCCGTCAGCACCTTCAGGCTCGACAGCGGCCTTGCTGCCGGTCATGCCGTCGATATCCCCTGCTGGAGCGCCCTTGTAGACGCTTCGTATAAGCTGGGCGACCGCACTCTCTATCTGCGCATGCCCAATTTCCATGGCGCCGATGTGCAGGCCCTGCAGCGCGCTCTCAACGTTTTGGGCTTTGCCTGTGGCGAAGACGACGGCTACTTTGGTCCGCATACCGAGGCCGCCCTGCAGCAGTTCCAGGAAAATGTCGGCCTGTTTGCCGACGGCATGGCCTTCCAGGACACCTACGCCTACATCAACCGCCTGCACCATGTGTGGGAGGGCAAGCCCTCGGTCACCGAAGCCGAGTCCCGTATCGGTTTTGCTCGCGCCGCCAACGTGCTCGAGCGCTTCCAGATTGCCGTTATCGGCGAGGACCCCATCGCACGCAGCGTTGCGTCGCGCATGTGGAATATCGCCACGGCAACGACCGACAACAGCGGCATGATGCTCTGCGACTCCGAGGTCCCAACCGACGTTGACCTGGTGCTCGAGATCGCAAGCGATGAGCTGCCCGCAGATGCAGCGCCGCGCGCCACGATCGCCCTCGCCGAGTGCCACAACCTGGCCCAGCGCATCCGCACCGCCAATGTCGCCGCGCAGCAGAAGCCGGCTCGCATTCGCATTGAGCTCACGGGCATGACGCGCTACAACGGCACCTTCACGGCCAGCGACGCGCAGACACTCGCCGTACGCCTGCTCGATGGCGTTTGCGATGCCCTCGCAGATTAGGTAAACTAAACGAGTTGCTTTTGGGCAACGCCACACATTGGGACGTAGTTCAACGGTAGAACTCCGGTTTTTGGTGCCGGCTGTTGGGGGTTCGAATCCCTCCGTCCCAGCCATTACAATTGAGCGCCCTGAGCCCATAACGGCCCAGGGCGCTTTCTTGTGGGCAAGCGGAGAAATTCGAACCCGCAAGGAATCTACCTATATAAGACAGACGCCCCAAGCCCGAAAGAACCAAGAGCGCCTAACATCAAGAAAATATCAGCCCAGTTCCGAAAAGCGAGCCGCATGCGACAACCAAGTAGCCGCAGGCCCCGGGAGAGTGGGGACACCGGCTTAGGTTTATCGCGAGTTCCGCACGAACAGGAGGCCACTTAATGTGGCCTCCGTCGTGAGCAGGACTGTAGAGCAGGAAACCTAAGCCGGTGTCCCCACTCTCCCGGGGCCGAACGCCCTAGTTGTTCAGCATGCGGTCGAAGCTTCCCGAGTCGCCATCCCGATAGTCTGCGGTCATCAGAATCTCCTGCGGAATGCGCCCGCCCTCGCGCAGCACGTTGCGGAACTGCACGCGCGTGACCATGGGCAGATCTTTGATCGTCGCTGCCAGGTTCTGCGGCACACCCTGGTTGGCAGCCGCGGGCTCGCACTCGCCGCCGGCCTTCACGCGACGCTTATGCTCGGCGAGCATAGCGCGATACATGCCGGCATGCAGGCGAATCTCAACCACATTGGCATTGCGAGTCTGCTCGACGATGCGCGCGCCCTCGCGATCGATATCGCCCACGTAGTAGACGTAGTTAAAGCGATAGCCAATCTCGGCCAGATAATCGTCCAGGGCATGCGAGACGCTCGCCTTGCATCCGCCGCCAAAAATCACGCCGCCCACCTTGATGCCAAAGAGCTTGGCGTGCTTGCGGCCACGCAGCAGCTTGACGATCTCGTCGTAGGTGTCCAGGTTCTCGACCATAATGAACGGCTTGTCGGCGCCCAGCGTAAAGAAGCCCGTAAAGTGCACGGGGCGATTGGGGGCGACCTTGATCGCCTGCATGCTGATGCCCTTTTCGGTCATACGCCGAATCAAGCGCTCGCCGTGCTTGCCGTCAAAGGCCTTCTCATCGTTAAAAATCTGGTAGGCGCGCTGGCGACGTGAAGCGACCGGCGTGTCGGCACCGCGATTCTGCTCAATCCAAGCCTGGATGATCGCAATCTCCTCGGCAATCTTGCGGTTGGACATCTCGTTGTGCTGAGTGCGCTGCGGAGCCTTTTTGCCGTCCTTGCCCTCGACCTTAACGATTTGAGTCTGTTGCTCCTTAATCTTGGAGAGCGCCATTGGCGTGGGAACGACCTTGAGCAGCTGCCTGCCCAGGACACGGGCCAGAGCAAACGCCGAAACCTCGCCATGAGCGGGCTGCTCAGGCTGCTGGGCGGCCGCATCGTTTGCAGTCGGTTTGGGCTGCGCCTGGGATTTGTGCTTGGAATCTGCCTGAGCTTTGCGCTCTTGCTTTGGCGCGGACGAGCTCTTTTGCGAACGTTCAGGCTTGTCCCCCTTCGCCGGCTGGCGCTTGGGCTGCTCCACCGGGGTCTCAGCCTTCACATCCTTGTTTTGCGTTGTCGCCTTCTCGGCCACGGTTTCGGCATTTGAGCCACGTCCGCCACGGTGACGACGACGGCGGGACTTGCTCGAAGCGCTCTCCCCCGCCTGTTTATCAGCGGACTGTTGAACTTTGACCTCGGTGTCAGCCGCGGGCTGCGACTCGGAAGGTTGCTGCTCGCGAGCCGCCGGCTCAACGGTTTTCTCGGTTTGTTCGGCCTTATCGGCCTGAGCGGTCGAAGCCGGCTCGCCCTTCTCCTGACGCTTTACGGGATACGCGCGCCCTGCAAAACCGCGGCCGGGACGACACGAACCCGGAGCCCTCTTGGCAGACTCCTCAACATCGTCTGCAACCTCGGAAGGCTCTTCAACCTCACGCGCGACATCCTGCTGCGCAGCCTTGAAGTGAGCACCGCGACGACGCTTGGGCTCTTGGGCCTCCACGGGCTTTTGTTCCTTCGCGGGCTTCTGCGACTCAGCGGCAACCTCGGTCTCAACAGCCTCAGCATCCGTCTCACCCTTTCGAGCAACGGCGCGACGGAAGCGCTCCTGCTGGGCGCGGCGCTGCGCATCGCGCTTGCCACCCCCGCCAAAACCGCCGCGTCCTGCCTTGGCCGTAAAGGCACGCACGACGTTCTCATCGAGCAACTCATCGGTATCGACATGCTCACGCGGAGCAGTTTCTTCCACAGCAGGCACGTCAGCGGAATCCTCGACGACAAAATCTTCGACGGACTCGGCAGGCTGCTCCTGGGCATCGAGGATCTCGGCATTGATGGTATAGAACGCCGGGCGCCCGTTAATGCCGCTACCCTCGATCTTGGTCACGATATTTGCCGCGATAAGCTCATCGCGCATCGCCTTGGTGTCACATTCCTTATCGACGGAACGGAAAATCTGCGCCAGCGCACTCGACTTAATCTTAAGCGCCTTGCGGCAGAGCAGGTCGTAGGCAACCAGCTTGGCACGCTCGGCAGAAAGCGACGTCTGGCTGCTCAGACGCTCAGCCAGGGCATCGACATTATTTTGGTTATCGGAATATACCGTCTTGGCCACGGGGCCCCTTTCATATGTACACATATACGTCTATATGGTACAACGCGCGCCCTTATCCACGCAAAACATCTGCGAGAACACTCGAGCATCACCCGCTTTTGCATGAAAAAAGACCGAGCCCGCGAAGTCGCGGACCCGGTCTTTCCGAGTCATATAGATGTGACGTCCAACTCGTCAGGTCGACTAAGCCTTGGCGGCCTCGGCGTCGGCAGGAGCCTCAGCGGCAGCGGCGCGGCCGTACTCGGCCTTGCCCATATCGGACCACTCGGGCTCCTCGTCGGGCATGGAACCGGCCTCCTTGCCGAAGAACTCCTTGAGGCAGTTAACGGCAACGATGAGGCCCAGGACCATCAGCAGGACGGCAAAGACGAGCTGCAGGCCCTTGGTGGCGGCGACGGAGACGGCGGCCGTGGTGGCGGTAGCCGGGATGGTGCCGAAGAAACCGTAGGCCTGGACGGCGGTCATGCAGCCCATGGCGCTCTGGACCAGCGAGGTGAAGGTGCAGCAGAGCAGGAAGACGACGGGCACGTAGAGCATCCAGCCCTTGCGGCCGGTGCACTTGCAGAACACGGCGAGGGTGATCATGGTCATACCGCCGAGCAGCTGGTTGGAAGCACCAAAGAGCGGCCAGATGTTGGCATAGCCACCAAAAGCGAGGGCGAGACCGGGAAGCAGGGTGACGACCGTGGCGAACCAGGGGTTGCCGAGGACCTTCATGTAGCCGGCCTTGGACTCGATGGCCAGGGCGTCGTTGGTCTGGGCAAAGAACTCGGAGAACGAGGTGCGGGCGATGCGGGCGACTGCGTCGAGCGAGGTCAGGGCCAGAGCGGAGACGTTCATGGTCATGAAGACGGTAGCGAGCGTGCCGTCAACACCGAAGGCCTGCATACCGCGGGAGATGCCGGCGGCGAAGATCTGGAACGGGGTGGAAGCGACACCAGCGTTGAGAGCGCCAGTACCGGCGGTGTTCATATCGGAGAACATGATGCCGGCGACGATGATGGCAAGGATGCCAACGAAGGACTCGACGATCATGGCGCCGTAACCGACCTTGACGGCGTCCTGCTCCTTCTCGACCTGCTTAGAAGAGGTGCCGGAAGAAACGAGGCTGTGGAAACCGGAGAGAGCACCGCAAGCGACGGAGACGAACAGGACCGGGAACATCATGCCGGAGGCAGTGGAGAAGCCGGTGAAGACCGGAGCGGTGATAGTGGCCTGACCGTTGACGCCCAAGACGACGATGCCGAGGACAGCGCAGACGATCATGACGATCATCATGATCGAAGTGAGGTAGTCACGCGGGGTCTTGAGCATCTGGATGGGCATAGCGCCAGCGAAGACCAGGTAGACCATGACGACGGCGAACCACTGGAACTTATCCAAGTAGACCGGGAACTGCATACCGACGGCGAACATGAGAACCATGAGGACAACGCCGGTGACGAACTCGGCAGCGCCGGTGAGGTTGAACTTCTTCTGGGCCCAACCAAAGGCGATAGCGACGAAGGTGAACAGAATGGAGATGGTACCAGCGCAGCCGGCGGCATAGGACTTGGTGAAGTCGATGGCACCGGTAGCAGCACCAGAAGCGTCAACGGCCGGGGTGAACATGAACGTCTTGCAGACCATGTCGGTGAAGGCGGCGATGACGATGATGCAGAACAGCCAGCAGAACAGCAGGAACAGGCGACGGCCGGTCTTGCCGATATACTTCTCGATGAGCTGAGCGAGTGACTTGCCGTTGTTCTTCATCGAAGCGTACAGGGCACCAAAGTCGTGGACGGCGCCAAAGAAGATGCCGCCGACGAGGACCCAGAGCACGACGGGCAGCCAGCCAAAGGCCATGGCGACGATCGTACCCGTGACAGGGCCAGCACCGCAGATCGAGCTGAACTGGTGCGAGAACGCGGTGAAGGCGGAGACGGGCGAGAAGCTCTTGCCGTCCTTCATGCGCTTGGCCGGCGTGAGGGCCTCTTTGTCAACGCCCCACTTGTTGGCCAGCCATCGGCCATAGCCCAGATAGCCGCAGGCGAGCACCGCCGCGGCCACAACCATGAGCAAAACTCCGTTCATTACATTTCCTCCTCTAAAAAGAACTTCCTAGACATAAAAAATGAGGGCCGTCGGTTGCGCTCGACGGCCCTCATCTTCATCAGCCGCCCGTTATCGTACGGGCTAGCTGTATGTGCTAACCCGCATCAGATAATTACTACGCTGATAATGTTTAGCTGATGCGTGAACATGTCTAAGAAATCCTCTTCAATCATGATGTGAACGATCCGTGCGTGTTCACATCCCCCAGTGGTTGAAAAGGAGTATGAAACTTTAGTTACCTAAAGTCAACGCAAATTTGTAATGAGTTTTCAACTTTTTTGGATTTCTCGGTATAAAACGCCACTGACCTCGGACTTTACCCCACGACAGTTTTTGCATGAGAGATGCCCCTCGGGAGCGGGCGGGCGTATACAAGGTTTCCTGCTCTACAGTCCTGCTCGCACGGAGAGCACATTAAGTGCTCTCCGGCTCGTGCGGAACTC
>CAJMRD010000056.1 GCA_905215725.1 uncultured bacterium
GCGCTTGCCGGCATGGGCGGAGCCGCCGCGACCGGTGCCGCCGTGGGCCTAGGCGCCGCAGCCGGCATCGCCTCCAACATGGCGAGCACTCGCGCCCCGCAGCGCCCGCTCGCCCAGCTCGTCGACGTCGTGAGCGGCGAGAGCCATAGCATCACCTCCGCACAGGTGACCATCGGTCGCGAGCGCTCAGTTTCCGACATTGCCCTGCGCGACCCCAACGTGTCGCGCCGCCACGCCCAGCTCACCTTTACGGGCTCGGATTGGTCGATCGAGGACCTCAATTCCACCAACGGCACGCTCGTCAACAACCGCCGCATTACGCGCTGCCCGCTGCGCAACGGCGATCTGCTGACGTTTGGCCTGAGCACCTTTGAATTTAGGGGATAGTCGCTTATGAACATCGATATCGTCCTTTTTGCAGGCCGCATCGTCCTGGTCGCCCTGCTCTATATCTTCTTGTTCGCCGTCATGAAGACCGGCGTGGGACTTGTGCGTGGACAGCGCCGCGACTCGGCTATCTGGACGATCGATGTGGACAAGGGTCCGCGCGGCATCCGCGGCATTCACGTAGACATGCTCGGCCCCGTCATCGTCGGTCGCTCGCCATCTTCGGACATCTGCATCAACGAACCGTTCGTTTCGGCCTCGCACGCGCGCTTTTCGCTGCAGGGCCCGGCGCTCATCATCGAGGACCTCAACTCACTTAACGGCACGCTCGTCAACGGCCGCCAGCTCGCGGAGCCCGCGACGCTGCGTGAGGGCGACGAAGTCCAGATTGGCGACGTGGTCATGAAGGTGAACCGTCGATGATCGACGAGGAGAACAAGTCCGCAACCATGACCGAGGCACCGGCTGCCGCCGCAGCTGCACCGGCCCACGCCGCTCCGGCGGGCTCCGCCCCCGTGGAACCCGAGGACACCGTGTTCTCCCTGCCTCTTTCGCATGTAACGCATGATATTTCGGATCTCGCCGATAACGAGGACGAAGAGGATGCCGTAGCGGCGCCCATCGGCGCACATGCTGCGGAACAGCCCACAGCGCCCGAAGCAGCCCCGGCGCCGGCTCACTTTGCAGAGCCCGTCGCCGCGGCAATCAACGAGAGCGCTGCGGTGTTTGCGGCACCCGAGCCCGCCGCGCCGGCGTTTCCCATAGCCCCGGCATCCGAGGTTGCGCCCGCGTCTACGCCGGCGCCCGAGCCTATAGACGTCAGCCCGCAAGACGACGAGTCGACCGCCCGCGTGTCCGAGGAGCCCGACTCCCCGGACACCGACAATTCCGAATCAAACACCGAGACCGACACCGTCTCTCCCGGTGACACAGCCGAGATCGACGTTGCCGCCGTTGAGGCCAAGCTCAAAGACCCCGGCTCGACCATGAGCTTTGAGCCCCTGACCGAGGAGCGCATCGAGACCGACTCGACCTATGATGCCGGCACCACCACGCAACTCATGTGGGGCGCCCGCTCCGACGTTGGCTGTGTGCGCCCGCACAATGAGGATTCCTACCTGGTGCAGTCGCCGCTCTTTTGCGTATGCGACGGCATGGGCGGTCACGCCGCCGGCGAGGTAGCCTCTTCTATCGCCGTCGAGACTATTGCCAAAACGGCCCCGCAGTCCGCCGACGCAGCACGCTTGGCCGCAGCCGTCGAGGCCGCTAACGCCGCCGTAATCGAGGCGGCCCTGAACGGCCTGGGCAAGCCCGGCATGGGCTGCACAGCCACCTGCGCCTATATCGAAAACGACACGCTCGCCATCGCCCACGTGGGCGACTCGCGCGCCTACCTGCTCCACGAGGGCACGCTCATCCGCGTGACCCGCGACCACTCCTACGTGGAGGAGCTCGTGGACGCCGGCGAGATCACGGCAGACGAGGCTCGCGTCCACCCCAACCGTTCGGTCATCACCCGTGCGCTGGGCTCGGACCCCGCCATGTATGCCGACCACTTCACTCTGCATATCGAGGAAGGCGACCGCCTGATCCTGTGCTCCGACGGCCTTTCGAGCATGATTCCCGACAGCGATATCGAGAACATCGCCACGCAGTCCTCAACCGCGCAAATCTGCGTCGACAACCTAGTGGACGCGGCGCTTGCCGCCGGCGGCCACGACAACGTGACCGTAGTAGTCGTTGACCTGGTTGACGATGGCGTTATGCGCGAGGCGCAACGCGTGCGTCGCCGCAACATTACCATCGCCGCCATCCTGGCCCTCGTCTTTGTGCTGGCAGCTGGCATCTGGGCCTACACGGGTGTCACCGGCTCGTACTACCTGGGTACCCACCAGGGCAATGTCGCCGTCTGGCGCGGCCTGCCCGGCAAGCCGCTCGGACTCAAGCTCCACTGGCTCGAAAGCGAAACCAGCATCAAGCTATCCGACCTGCCCGAAGACACGCAAAACCGCCTCAAGGCGGGCATTCCGCAAACAAGTGTCGACGATGCGCAGGATACGATATCCAAGTACCGCCACCAGATCGACGAGGAGCAGACCCGCCAGGTGATCGACGCGCAAACGATTCGCGACAACACCAATCAGGGATCGACCTCCGAATCAGATTCCGAGAAAACCGCCGAACAGTCCGCCGAGGCCGAAGCCTCCGATAAGAATTAGAAAGGGAGTGCCGCTTATGAGTCGCCGCAACACCGAGCTGCTCTTGCTCATCGCCTCGGCGTTCCCCGTCATCCTGCTGTATGCGATGTACGTCCTCACCGCGGGCGCTGCCATCTCCTTTGAGACGCTCGCCGTACCGATCGGCCTCTTTGCCGCCTTCGCCGCGGCACATATCGCCGTGCGCATCTTGGCGCCCGGCGCCGACCCCGCCATCCTACCCATCGTATTTATACTTTCGGGCATCGGCATCACGTTCGTGACGCGTCTCGCCCCCGCTCTCGCCATCTCACAGCTCATCATCCTGTTTGTCTCGGTGGCGCTCATGGTGGGAACGCTTGCACTGGTCAAAAACCTCGACGTGGTCATGCGCTACAAGTACACCTTTGGCATTATCGGCATCATCCTGCTGATGCTGCCCATCTTTATCGGCACCACGATCTCGGGCTCCAAGCTGTGGATTCGCATCGCGGGCTTTACCATCCAGCCTGGCGAGTTCGCCAAGGTCTTTATCGTCCTGTTCCTGGCCGGCTACCTGGCCGAGAACCGCGAGCTGCTCTCCATCTCCAACCGCAAGATCCTGGGCTTTAAGATCCCTCGTCTGCGACTGCTGCTGCCGCTGTTTGCCGTGTGGGGTGTGTGCCTGCTCGTCGTCGTCTTCGAACGCGACCTGGGTTCGGCCGTGCTGTTCTACACCATCTTCTTGCTGATGCTCTACGTTGCCACGGGGCGCTTTTCGTATGTCGTTATCGGCCTTGCGCTCTTAGCTGTTGGAGCCGTGGGCGCCTACAAGTTCCTGTCTCACGTTCAGGTGCGTTTCCAGGTTTGGCTCGATCCGTTTAAGGACGCCCAGGGCCAGGGCTACCAGATCGTCCAGTCGCTCTTCTCGCTTGCCGATGGCGGTCTGGTCGGTGTTGGCATCGGCAACGGCATGGCCAACAACATCCCTGTCGTCGAGTCCGACTTTATCTTCTCGGCTATCGGCGAGGAGATGGGCCTTTTGGGCGGCGGCGCCGTGCTCATCCTGTTTATGCTCTTTGCCGTGCGTGGCCTCACCACAGCTGCCCGCGCAAAGTCCGACCTTGCCGCCTTTAGCGCCACCGGTCTTACGGCAGCCATCAGCTTCCAGGCCTTCTTGATCGTTGGCGGCGTAACCCGCCTGATCCCGCTGACCGGCGTCACCCTGCCCTTTATGAGCCAGGGCGGCTCCTCTCTGCTGGCGAGCTTTATCATCGTCGCGCTCCTGCTGCGCGCCGGTGACGAGGCGACCGGACGCGAGGCCGAGCTTACCGGCACCGGCACCATGGCCGCCATCACCGATGATCAGGTCGCATCTGCCGCCGCCCCGACGGGCACGCGCTTTGCCACCTCGTCTTCCTACGGCAGCGGCAGCCATTCCGTCGGCTCGCGCATGCGCCGTCGCCTGCTCGACACGCCTGAATCCGGTGTGCTCGGCCGCGTTGCGCTCGCCAACCGTCTAACCCGTGCGGTGCTCGCCTTTACGGCGCTGTTCGCCATCCTTATCGGCAACCTCACCTATGTCCAGGTCATTAAGGCCAAGGACTATCAGGACATGCCGACCAACAACCACACCATCGCCCGCTCCAGGTACATCCAGCGCGGCTCCATCATCACGTCCGACGGCGTGACGCTGGCCGAGTCGCTGCAGCAGGAGGACGGCACCTACGTACGCTCCTACCCCAACGGTAACCTGGCAGCGCACGTGGTTGGCTACGTGAGCCAGCAGTATGGCACCACCGCCATCGAGAGCGTCATGAACGACACGCTCACCGGTTCTAAGGACTACTCCAGCTGGAACAACGCCATCGCGTCGCTCGCGGGCCAGACCCAGCCGGGCAACACCGCCAAGCTCACCATCGACTCGCGCATCCAGACGGCGGCCGAGCAGGCACTCAAGGGCTTTAAGGGCGCTGTAGTGGTCATCGACCCGCGTACCGGCGCGGTGCTCGCATGTGCCAGCTCGCCCACCTACGACAACACCAACATCGATGCCCTGCTGCAGACGGGCGGCGGCGAGGACGGCTCCATGTACAATCGCGCCATGGACGCGCT
This sequence comes from uncultured bacterium, assembly GCA_905215725.1. Taxonomy (GTDB): domain Bacteria; phylum Actinomycetota; class Coriobacteriia; order Coriobacteriales; family Coriobacteriaceae; genus Collinsella. Next base: position 4,677 of record CAJMRD010000056.1, read on the forward strand.
GTACACGCCGGGCTCAACGTTTAAGGTCGTTACGCTTTCCGCGGCACTCGAGACCGGTACCGCCAGCCTTACCAGCACCTACCAGGCGCCCGGCTCCATGGACATCGGCAACGCACCGGTCACCAACTATGCCAACGAGAGCTACGGCACCATCAGCCTGCAGCAGGCCTTTGCCGTGTCCTCCAACGTCGTCTTTGGCCAGGTGGCAAACGAAGTTGGCGCAAACACGCTCGTGCAGTTTGCCAACGCCTTTGGCTACGGCCAAAAGCTCGGCCAGGACCTGACCTCCGCGGCCTCCATCATGGCCGACCCGTCGCTCATGACCGAGTGGGAGACCGCCTGGGCCGGCGCCGGCCAGCCTGTCGGCATGGACCACACGCCCGGCCCGCAGACCACCGTCATGCAAAACGCCGTGATTGCCGCCGCCATCGCTAACAGCGGCGTGGTCATGGACCCGTACTTTGTAGCCCAGGTACTCGCCCCGGACGGAACCGTGGTCAAGACCACGCAGTCCCGCTCGCTGGGTCAGGCCGTCAGCTCCGCCACGGCCGACCAGGTCAAGCAGGCCATGCTTGCCGTCGTCCAGTCCGGCACCGGCACCGATGCCCAAATCCCCGGCGTCAAGGTTGCCGGCAAGACCGGCTCGGCCGAGACTGGCGGCACCAACGTCAACTCGATGTTCGTTGGCTTTGCACCTTACGATTCACCCACGGTCGCCATCTCGGTGGCCTTGGAGGATTTCGACAAGCATGACGTCAAGGCCGCCAAGATCGCCGGCATCGTCCTGACCGCGGCGCTTGCCGCACAGGGAGCGTGATGCCCATGATCGAATCGGACACCCGAGGCGCGCCGCGGCCGAAGAGTTAGCGGCAACGCGCCACACGGCCCCAGCGGCCACATCGTAGGTACTACACACATCGTTGAGCGAATAGTTATGTTAGGAGCAGGAATGGAACAGAGGGTCCTCGGGGGAAGATACCTCCTCAAGGATAAGGTGGGGACAGGCGGCATGGCGACCGTCTACCGTGCACAGGACCAGGTCCTCGACCGCACGGTAGCCGTCAAGATCATGCTGCCGCAGTATGCTGGCGACGCAACCTTCGCCGCACGCTTTAAGCAGGAGGCCCAGGCAGCAGCCGGCCTCTCCTCCCCCTATATCGTGGGCGTCTACGATTGGGGCAAGGACGGCGACACCTATTACATCGTCATGGAGTACCTGCGCGGCACCGACCTTAAGAGCGGCATCAAGAGCCACGGCGCCCTCGACCCCAAGAAGGTCGCCCAGATCGGCTCGCAGATCAGCTCCGCGCTTTCGGTCGCCCACAAGCACGAGATCATCCACCGCGACATTAAGCCGCAGAACATCATGGTGCTGCCCGACGGCAACATCAAGGTGATGGACTTTGGCATCGCGCGCGCCAAGAACAGCCACCTCACGCAAGACAACAACGTGCTGGGAACCGCCCACTACGTCAGCCCCGAGCAGACCCGTGGTCAGGACCTCGGCCCCACCTCGGATATCTACTCGCTGGGCGTCGTGATGTACGAGTGCGCCACTGGCCGCGTTCCCTTTGACGGTGACGACGCTATCTCAGTCGCACTCAAGCAGGTCAACGAGCTGCCTATTCCGCCGAGCCAGATCAACTCCGGTGTCGACGCCGACCTTGAGCGCATCATCCTCAAGTGCATGGAGAAGGATCCGGCAAACCGCTTCCAGACCGCCGACGAGCTGCGTCAGGTGCTCAACAGCTACCTGTCGGGCCGTGCCGTCAACGTCTCGGAGCCCACGCGCATCATCGGTGCCCCCGGTGAGCTGGGCGCCACCAAGACTCGCGAGCTTTCCGATCAGACGCGCGCCATGGTGCGTCCCGTCTCGGGCGTGAGCGGCCAGAATACCGCCCGTAGCTCGGTTTCGGGCTCCACCGGCTCGTACGAGGTCGAAGAGCCCAAATCCAACAAGAACAAGATCATCGCCGCCGTGGTGGCAGCCGTTGCCGTCATCGGCATCGTGGTGGCCTTTGCCACAGGACTCTTTGGCGGCGAGCAGGTCACCGTGCCCGATGTGCTGGGCAAGGACCAGCAGACTGCCGTCGAGCTGATCAAGGAAGCCGGCCTCGAGGTCGGCACCATCGACCAAAGCTACAACGACGATGTCGACGAGGGCAAGGTCGCCGAGCAGACGCCCAACGGCAACACCAAGAAGGCCAAGGGCACCAAGGTGAACCTGGTAATCTCCAAGGGTCCCAAGCCCTCCGAGAAGGTTGAGGTTCCCCAGCTTGTCGGCCTGACCAAGGACCAGGCCGAGGCCGCGCTGGCAAGCGTTGGCCTGAAGGGCAACGCCTCCGAGGAGGCCAACGAGGCCGATGAGGGCCAGGTCTTTGAGCAGGGCACCGAAACCGGTAAGGAAGTCGCGAAGGGCACGACCATCTCGTACAAGGTCTCGAGCGGCCCGGATACCACGTCCGTCCCCGACCTGACCGACATGACCGAGGCCCAGGCGCGCAACGCCCTCGATATGGCAGGCTTTGGCGTCGACGTGAGCTACCAGGAGAACGACTCGGTTACCGAGGGCACCGTGATCAGCTGGAACCCCAGCGGCAAGCAGAAGCCCGGCGCCACGATTACCGTCGTCATTGCCAAGAAGTCCGGCAAGGCCAGTGTTCCGGGCAACCTGTACGGCAAGAGCATCTCCGCCGCCGTCACCGCGCTCAACAACGCCGGTTTCTATAACATTGGCTTCTGTGACCAGAACGGCAATCCCGTAAGCGGTAACGAGGACGCCACCGTTACAGGCGTCTCCCCCACCGGCAAGCAGTCCACCGACAGCACGATTACGCTGACGGTCGCACTTTCTGGCTCGGGCTCGGGCACGGGCACGGGCGACGATTCCGGTACGACCAACTAGTCGCCACCTCACCGCTCATTACGGCTCTCGCCGCAAACATATTCGCTCACAGGCGCCCGCTTGCTTCCCCAGCAAGCGGGCGCTTTCTTTATCTGAAGCAGCAAATACTACGGCATGCCTTAAACCAAAAGAGCCCGGCACCGTAACGGTACCGGGCTCGATATTCCTCTGGTGCCCCCGGGCGGATTCGAAAACTCCCCCCGCGGGGAAATTGGTGACGCGGGTGTCGACAGCCCGAATCCTGCCCTTAGACCAGAAGAGCCCGGCACCGTAGCGGTACCAGGCTCGATATTCCTCTGGTGCCCCCGGGCGGATTCGAACCGTCGACACCCGCTTTAGGAGAGCGGTGCTCTATCCCCTGAGCTACGGAGGCATGTTGTACTAGTGTAGCAGATTTACTGCATCGCAATACGTCGCATGACTAGACTTCGAAGTTGCGGTGGAATAGTTCCTGTCTGAAGCATCTAAAGCCGTATTTAGGAACTATTTCACCGCAACTTATGAGGAGCTAGTTACCTTTGTGGAAGAGGCTTTTGATAACGGAGGGGATGCTCTTGGCGCCCTTGGCCGTCAAATCGATAAAGTCGGGCGAACGCACGAGTTTATCCTCGTCAACGTACTTGCGGACAGCACGAAGCGTCTCTTTGTCGTCGCGCGTCGAAAACGTAAAGTGACCGTTGTCCTTGGTGAAGATGGCAAAACGCGTGATCTTCTTGGTGCCGCGTAAAACCTCGGCGGCAATATAGTCGACCTCGTCCCACGGGATTTGAATATAATCCTCGGGATTGCGCTCGTTGTAATACTCGAACGCCTTATTGCCCACCATCACGTTACCGTGGCTGGTAAGCCCCATCAGGCAGGTTGCCGGCGTTGCCAGATCGACCGTGCTGTTCTGAGATTGCGCCATGCGCGCCTCGCCCTCCAAATAAAACAATCGGACCGCATCCAGTGTACCCACCGGGTGCGGTCCGTTTCAATGGCTCAAAAGCCCTTGCCTAGCAATTCTCGGTCTTAAGCCGAAGCGTGCTTACATGAAGCCGCAGAAGCGACCGATGATGCCGACGGCGAAGAGAGCCAGGATGATGACGATCGGGCTGACCTTCTTCTTGAGGAGCTTGCAGACCAGCAGGGTCAGGCACACGGCGGCAAGGCCGGGGATGAGCTGATCGAGGTTGGCCTGAAGCGTGGTGACCTTCATCTGATCAAGGGCGGTAGCACCGACGGAGTTGTACATCGTCAGCGCTTCCTTGATACCCTCGGAACCGGAGGGCAGGCTAGCCCAGTCGATAAAGGCGCCAGCAGACTGCTTGACCGTGGAGACGATCGGGGTGAAGGAAATGGACACCCAGCGCTCGACCAGGGCGCCGATGATGAACATACCCAGGATGGAAGCGCCCTCGGTGACCTTGCCCATCAGACCACCGGAGAGGTCCTTGGCGATGGAGGAGCCGACCTTGTAGCCAAACTCCTGCGTGTACCACAGGAAAGCGTAACGGATGATGTTCCACGCGAAGAAGAACAGCAGCGGACCGACGATGCTGCCGGACATGGCCAGGGAAGCGCCCAGAGCGCCCAGAATCGGGCGAAGGGTGAACCAGAAGACGGGGTCGCCGACGCCGGCGAGCGGGCCCATCATACCGACCTTGACGCCCTGAATGGCAACGTCGTCAATCGGGGCACCGTTGGCGCGCTCCTCCTCGAGAGCGAGGGTAACGCCAATGACGGGGGCGGAAACATAGGGGTGGGTGTTATAGAACTCCAGGTGGCGCTTAAGAGCGGCAATCTGGTCATCCTTGCTGGTGTAGAGCTTCTTGATCGCAGGGATCATTGCGAAGCACCAGCCGCCGTTCTGCATACGCTCGTAGTTCCACGAGCCCTGAAGGAACTGATGACGGAAGCAAACCTTCTTGCGGTCAGCCTTGGTGAGCTGAATCTTGTTCTCTGCCATATGTATCACTCCCCTCCTACTCGTAATCGTTCAGAATGTCGCCGAGCGGGTCGCCGGAGCCACCGCCCATGCCGCCACCCTGCTTGGCCAGATCCTTAAGGCCAAGGTAGATGAGGGCAAGGGAGATGCCGATGAGACCAAGGGCGATCAGCGTGAGCTGAGGGATGGCAGCAAGGACAAAGCCGAGGACGAAGAACGGCCAGGTCTCCTTGGTGGCCATCATGTTGATGACCATGGCGTAACCGACGGAAGCGACCATGCCGCCGCCGACAGCCATGCCGCCGGACAGCCAGTCGGGCATAGCGTTAAGCGCGTTGGTAACGGCCTCGGCCGGGATGACGCACAGAAGCACTGCCGGGATGGCGATACGAAGGCCCTGCATGAGGATGGCAGCATACTGCCAGCGCTCGATGCCGGAGAAGTCGCCCTTCTCGGCGCAACCGTCCATGGCGTGAGCGATAGCGGTAGCAATGGTACGGCAGATCATGGTCAGGAACAGACCAGCGACCGACAGCGGGACGGCGACGGCGATAGCGGTGGTAACGGCCTTGGCCGAATCGGTGGCGCCACCGTTGAGGGCGAGCACCATGATGATCGAAGAAGCGACCGAGGCCAGAGCGGCGTCAGGCGCGACAGCGGCGCCGACGTTAGCCCAGCCAAGGGCCATCATCTGGAGCGAACCGCCCAGGAGGATGCCCTCCTGAAGGTGACCGGTTACGAGACCGATAAGCGTGCATGCCACGAGCGGCTGATGGAACTGGAACTCATCCAGAATGCCTTCCATACCGGCAAGCAACGCGACAATCGCAACAAGCAGAATAGTGATTGCAGACATGTATCGGACCCTCCTTTACTATGCTTGAGCGGCCAGTTCGGCCTTAGCTTTCTTCAACATGGCGTCGAGATCCTCGGAGGAATCCGAAGGAACCTTGCGGACCTCGAACTTGACGCCCTTGGCCTTGAGAGCCTCGAGAGTCTTAACGTCATCATCGCCCATAGCGACGGCGTTGGTGACGACGACCTTGCCCTTGGAGTGAGCCATAGAACCGATGTTGACTTCCTTGATGTCGACGCCGGCCTCGATGGCCTTGAGCAGATCCTGCGGATTCTCAAAGAGCAGCATGGCCTTGGTGTCACCAAAGCGCGTGTCCTTGACGACCTCGGCCATCTTCTTGATGGGCACGACGTTGGCATGGACTCCCGGAGGGGCAGCCTGCTCGATCATGGTCTTACGGAGCTCGTCGTGAGCAACGCCGTCGGAAACCACGATGATGCGGTTGGGGTTGATCTGCTTGGTCCACGTGGTGGCCACCTGACCATGAAGCAGACGGGTGTCGATACGGACGTGGGCGATCTTGATGTGCCCATCGCCGATGACCGTTCCCGGAGGGATGGCGCCTGCAGGAGCAGCGGCGGCCGCAGCCGGCTTCTTCTCCTCGGGCTCCAGAGACTCGGGCTTGACGCGCACGCCAGCCTTAGCCTCAGTCACGAGATGTTTTGCGATCGCATGTGCAGTGTTCTTTGCGTCAAAGCGCTGCGAATATGCCTCGATGAGCATAGGCAGGTTGACACCGGTGACGATAGCCCAGGAATCGTGGCCCTCGATGAGCCCGCTGATCTGGTTGAACGGCGTGCCGCCCCACAGATCAACGAGGAAGAGCACCTGCTCCTGGTCTTCGAAGGAAGCGATTGCTTCCTCGACCTTGGCACGGAAATCGTCGGGGCCCATGCTCGGCTCGAGCGAGACCACGGCAACAGACGGCTGATCGCCAAAGACCATCGAGCCCGTCTGCTTGATTCCAGCTGCCAAGTCCCCGTGGCTAGCAAGAACAATACTTACCATCACATAACCTCCTTTTTGTCTACGTATTTCCTACACGACATGAAAGGAGTATAGCTGTTTGGTTTGTGGAATTATAGCTAAATCCGCAAAAGGTTGGATTATTTGTTTAAACGTCTAGGTTTGTTACAAGTTGATTACGTTACTGCTTTTTGACTCATTACACGACAAGGCGTCGCTCATCAAGCCATGCATTTTACAGATACAAGCAGGCTGTTCATTAATATCGATTTTAGGCAAGCGCGAATGCGCTTGTACTGCCGCTATTTTGTTTAAACAGACATGGCTTGACTATTTTTGTGACTTATGGTCTATGAAACCACTCAACAATAGTTGCGGTGGAATAGTTCTTGTTTAAGAGCCAGAAGGCTGAATTTAGGAACTATTTCACCGCAACTTATAGGGAATCCTAGGCGATGTGGAGGGGGTTGGCGGCGTCGACGGCGTCGGGGACGTCGGAAGGGCCGTCGGGGACAGCGTCTGCCGGGTCCTCGTCGGGGGTCTCGATCTGCTTGATCATGACCTCCTGGCCCTGCAGCAGGTATGTCTCGCCGCTACCGCAATGGGGACAGGTCTTGCCGTGCTCGACCGTCGCGTAGTCGCGGCCACATGCCTCGCAATGCGTCACAGCCTCGACAGGCTCCACAACAAGCTCCGCGCCCTGCGCGATGGGCTTTTTATCTACCGCCCAGCGCCAAGCGTCGAGCAGCAAGTCGGGAACGACGCCCGAGACCTCGCCCAGCAGCAACGTCACGCTCGAAACGCGACGCACGCCATTGGCGCGCGCCACGTTCTCGACATCGCGAATGATGTGGTAAACGATCCCCAATTCATGCACTTTTTCTTCCGCCGTTCCCGTTATGGCTACTTACTTGCGACCGAACTTAATCTTGATGGCGCGCTTGAGCGCGTACTTGCCCAGGCTTGGGAGCTTTTGCTCGTATTTGACCATCGTGGAGCACTCGGGGCGGTCGCGATCCAGATGGATGGCGTCAAACGCGCACTTGGTGGTGCACAGGCCGCAGCCGATGCACTTGTTGGGGTCGACGATCGAGGCGCCGCAGCCCAGGCAGCGGGCGGTCTCGGCGCGCACCTGCTCCTCGGTAAAGGTCTCAACATACTCGCTAAACGGCGCAGCCTTCTCGCGTTCGCGGTCCACATGCGCAACCTCGCGGCTCGCGTTGTCGTAGCTCTCGAGCACAACGTCGTCGCGGTCGAGCGCGGTGTAGCGGCGCTGGTTGCGGCCGATGGTGAGCGTGGAGCCCGGCTGCACAAAGCGATGGATGGACACCGCGGCCTCGTGGCCGGCGGCGATAGCGTCGATGGCAAAGCTGGGGCCGGTGTAGACGTCGCCGCCCACAAAGATGTCTGGCTCGGCGGTCTGGTAGGTCTGGGGATCGGCAAGGGCACCCTGGCCGCGGCCGAGCTCCACCTTGGAGCCAGCCAGCAGGTCGCCCCACACAATGGACTGGCCAATCGACATGACGACACGGTCGGCATCGACACGGCGCAGATCGTTCTCATCGTACTCGGGCGCAAAACGGCCCTCGTCGTCAAAGACACGCGTGCAGCGCTTGAAGGTGATGCCGCACACACGACCGGCCTCGTCCAGGTGAATCTCCTTGGGGCCCCAGCCGCAGCTGATGTGAGCGCCGTCCTCAACGGCCTCGCGACGCTCCTCCTCGCTGGCGGGCATCTGGGCCTCGCTCTCCAGGCAGAACATCTCAACGTGCTCGGAACCCAGACGGCAGGCGTTGCGCGCGACATCGATAGCCACGTTACCACCGCCCACCACGATGGTACGGCCGGGCAGCGCGTCGATCTTGCCACTGTTGACCTCGCGCAAAAAGTCGACGGCCACGGTCACGTCCTCGGCATCCTCACCCGGAATACCGGCAAGGCGGCCGCCCTGGCAGCCAATGGCAACGTAGAAGGCCTTAAAGCCCTGCGCGCGCAGCTCGTCGAGCGTCACGTCGCGACCGACTTCCACGCCATAGCGGAACTCGGCACCCATCAGGCGAATGATCTCGACCTCGGCCTCGATAACATCCTTCTGCAGCTTAAAGCTGGGAATGCCGTAGGTGAGCATGCCGCCCGGGCGCTCGTTTTTCTCGAACACGACAGGTTTGTAGCCCTTCTCGGCCAGGTAGAAAGCGCAGGACAGGCCGGCCGGACCGGCACCGATGATGGCGATCTTCTGGTCCCAGCCGGTCAGTCGGCTGGAGGCGACGACGACGGG
>CAJMRD010000057.1 GCA_905215725.1 uncultured bacterium
GTCAACGTAACCGCCGATGTCATCTACAACGGCCGCGCGGCATACGAGGGCGCTTACGTGCGCCTCGTCGACATCAACGGCAGCGAGGCGAAGCGCCTTAAGCTGCTTGCGGCGATCCAGAACCCCGACTGCGGCTGGTTCTACCGTCGCGGCGCCGACACCTTTAAACAGATCCCAGGCATCCCCATAGCCTACTGGGCCAGTGACGCTCTTCTGGATGCGTTTGGAAACGCAAAACAGCTCAGTGAGTATGGCAAGCCGCGCCAAGGGCTTGCTACTGGCGAGAACGCTCGTTTCGTTCGCGAGTGGTGGGAAGTCGATGATTGCAAGAGCGTCTATTCCTGTGGATCTATTCAAGAGTCGATTGAAAGCGCTTGCAAGTGGTTCCCCTACAACAAGGGCGGCGATTTCCGCAAATGGTACGGAAATAATAGCTCAGTTGTTAACTGGGAGAATGACGGACAGGAGATCCGTAATTACAAAGACCAGAATGGTAGATTGCTTTCCAGGCCACAGAATACAAACTGCTTCTTTAGCCCATCGATTACCTGGTCGAAGATTTCAAGCGGGTCCATTGCGTTTCGTTTTAAGCCTGCTGGGCATATCTTTGATGTGGCGGGCACGAGCGTTTTTAGCGACGAGGAGTCACTCAAGTATCTCCAGGGAGCTTGTAACAGCTCTGTGATCATGCGTGTCGCAAGCATGCTCTCGCCGACGCTTAATTTCGAGGTAGGCCAAATCGCAACCTACCCGATCATTCAGAACGAGGAACAGGAGCCGTTGGTCAACGACATGGTCGACTCGTGCCGCGAACTATCAAAAACCGATTGGGATTCGCTTGAAACCTCTTGGGATTTCAAACATAACCCTTTGGTGTAGGTGCTGGTTATGGACAAAGCCTGTATATCTTCATTTCATATGTCTCTGCATGAATCTAGCTATTGGACTCCGGATGAGATTTCTTCTATTTGGGATTTCTTTGTGACTAAATCTGTAGCTAACTCTGCTTCTCAAAGAAGAACCGCCTCTGATTATGGATTGAAACAATTGCCATTCGATACTCTTCTTGAGTATGAAGGGGTGCCTTCCGGGAAGCGTGAATTACTTATGGCTGATAATCTTGGAGATGTGATTGAGGAATATGGATTTAAAACAACTGTAAATCAAAAGTCGGCTGATGGAGTTAAACAAGAGATTGAAGCTCCGATTGATATCGTTAGTCCGAGGGTCCTCTGTATTCAACCTTATACAATCTCTGGTCGCAAGGGTCCCGAACCTAAAGACTCAGGTAAAGGAATGACTTTACTAACTCATATCCGCAATTCACTTGCACATGGGTGTACGTATTACTTCCCTAATGGAATGATGCTTCTCGAGGATAAAGCTGGTGGTTCAAGTGGAAAAACGACTGCCATGATGCTTCTGCCTCAAAAGGCGTTTACCGACTGGATAAAGGCGATTGATATTGACGCTCGTTTTTATTTTAAGGACGCTGGCAGAGGCGAATTTGAAAAGCTCATTCATAGAAAGAGCAATAAACACTAGGGAATTAATAAACGACGCGCTTTAATCCGTAAAGAATTTAAATCTGTTAATTGTTTAGCTGGCTAGTGCAAATTTTAAATTTGCATAGCCGCACTTTTCAACAAAGAAAGGGCGGTCTGTCATGGCCACTTTACTTCAAGATAAATACGAGGCTCGCAAGGCCGAAGTCAATGCTCGCTTTGAGCAGCTTCGCGCCAACGAGGAGGAACTCAACCGGATTTTTGCCAAGATCTACAACATGGAGGGAGAGGTGCCCATCGAGGTCGAGGACAAGTACGTCTCGGTGGCGCGCATCTTCGATACGGCAGAAGAGATTCCGGAGAGCTACAAGGGCAACAAGTACGTGCGCACCAAGCGCGACGAGATCGCCTCGCTCATAAGCTATGCCGTGGGCTGCATGTTTGGCCGCTATTCGCTGGATGTGGACGGGCTGGTCCTGGCCGATCAGGGCGCCACAGTCGATGACTATCTGGCCAAGATGCCCAACCCTGATCATGTGACCTTTATGCCCGATAGCGATAACGTGCTGCCCATTACCGATGACGAGTACTTTGACGACGACATCGTGCGCTACTTTATCGACTTTGTGCGCACCGTGTATGGCAAGGAGACGCTCGAGCAGAACCTGGCCTTTATTGCCGAGGCGCTCGGCGGCAGGGGTACCTCGCGCGAGGTAATCCGCACCTACTTTTTGAAGGACTTCTTTAAGGACCACTGCCAGACCTATAAGAAGCGTCCCATCTACTGGCTGTTCGACAGTGGCAAAAAGAACGGCTTCAAGTGCCTTGTTTACATGCATCGCTATCAGCCCGACCTGTTGGCTCGCATCCGCACCGACTATGTGCATGAGCAGCAGGAGCGCTACCGTGCCCAGATCGGCTATGCCAACGATGCCCTTGCTGGTGCCGAGCGCGGCGAGCGCGTGCGCTTGGACAAGCGCGTCAAAAAGCTTAACGACCAGCTCAAAGAGACCATTGGCTACGAGGAGAAACTGCACCACTTGGCAGACCAGATGATTAAGATCGACCTGGATGACGGCGTCAAGGTCAACTACGCCAAGTTTCAGGATGTGCTAGCAAAGATTAAGTAACTGCAGATACGGTAAGGATATTCATGCCCAAGATCGATGTAGAAGAACAGCTCAAGTTGCGGTTTTTGCAACCGTTGCTCGCATGCATGCCCCGCCGTGTGGTGGTTTGGCACGATGCGGACGGCGAGTTTGCTCCTGAGTTTGAACGTTTGGCCGCCGAGGGCTTCGACGGTGCGGGGACTGATGACAGCGTTATGCCCGCTCACGGTGACTTTGAGCGCCCAGTGCGGTTTGTTGAAGCCTGCGAGGGCCGCATGTTTGCCGTCAAGAAGCTCGTCAACCGCGATGACCTTGTGAGCGATATCTTGCTGTATCGCCGTTGCCCGCGCGGCAGGCTTGAGGGTGATTGGCTTGCCGATGTTGAGCTGTATGCCGATCAGTTCCAGACTGACTATCTTTCGCTTTTGGCCGATCAGCTAGGCATCGAGAATATCGACGCCGTGCGCGAGAGCCTGCGCGAGCACAAGACGTTCTTTGATGCCAAGACCCGCTGCGCTAAGTTTGCCGCGTGTGTTCCGCATGCCTCGAGCGCATCCGATATCGAACTCGGCATCCTTACGGTGATTTTTGGCGGTAAAGAGCTTGGTGACGCGCGCCCCGCGTTTGTGCTGCGTGGCTGTATGACCATGCTGCTGCACGAGGGTCCCGAGGCGCTGGCCGAGTTGGTGGACAAGTACTGCGTGCATGATGTACTCTCTGCCTTCATCGTGCGTTGCTATGGGTTTGATGGGCCGCTTTACGAGCGTGACTCATTGCTTATGCTTGCATCCCATGTGCTCCTTACGGCGGCATCCACCGCGCTTCCCGAGGGAGCGCTCAAGGGGCTTGAGAGCCATGTGGCTCCCGCCTACGGGCCCTATTGCCTTGAGGCGGTGCGTACGTGGGACCAGACCGCCGATACCCAGGCATCGAGCGAGGACCTATTTGAGATTTGCCGTTTGGTTGAGGACGCCCGCGGACTCTTTGCACGGTTCGAGACCTTGCCGATCGATGTGCTGACCTCGCTTGATGTGTTTCCGTGCGTCAATGAGGCTGTGCTCTCGCAGCTGTTCTGCTCGTTTGCGCAAGGTGCAGACCGTGTTGAGGATGCGCGTGCCTTTGTGGCGCGTCGCTGCGACCTAAGCTGGTACCGTCGTGTCGAGAGCTACTTTGACCTGCTTGTCGCTGTGGCCGATATGTGCGCGTTTAGGCAGACGCACGCGGGCGGGTTCCATCTGGCGCGGTCCCAGCAGGTGTGGGATGCCTATTCGTCCGATTGGTATGCCATGGACGCTGCCTATCGCCATATGTGCACCGCGTATCTGCGGGCACGCTCCGTCGAGTGCGATGCGCTCGAGGAACCTGCCCGCGCCGTGGCGGACTGGGCGGAGAATCTCTACAGCAACTGGTTCTTGGCGGATGCCAATGCCTGCTGGGCGGCTGCTGCGCAAGGGGAGTGGGCCGATTGCGGCTACATCGATGGTCCCGCACGGCAGGATGAGTTTTACTGGCATGTGCTGCCCGCCTTTGTGGGTTCTGCCAAAACAACGGTCGTTATCGTGAGCGATGCGCTGCGCTATGAGGTTGCCCGCGACGTTGCGGCGCTGCTCGAGCGCGAACGCGGCGGCAACGTCAAGGTTTCTAGCATGCAGGCGGTCTTTCCCTCCATTACCGAGGTGGGCATGCCTGCGCTGCTGCCGCACCAGGTGCTTGAGCTTGCAGAGGATGGCGCGTTTGTGTTGGCTGACGGCATGCCCACTGCGACGACTCCGCAGCGCGAGGCCGTACTTACCCACGTTGAGCCCACGGCCCGCGCTTTGCGCTCGAGCGCATACCTCAACATGGCGGGAACCGAGCGCAAAGCGCTGCTCAAAGACTCCAGGCTCGTTTATCTCTACCACAACAAGATCGACGCCACGGGCGAGAAGGCAGCTACGCAGGATGACGTTTTCGATGCCTGCGCGGACACCGTGGAGGAACTTGCCGCGTTGGCGCGCCGCGTGTGCACCGACGCCCCGGGCGCGCGTGTTGTTATAACGGCGGATCACGGCTTCATCTACACGCGTCGTGAGCTCAACGAGTGCCAGATGCTCGGCAAGCCAGACCTACCCTTCCTTGACGCTCCTGTCATGCACGGCAAGCGTCATCTGGTGGTGCCCAACGAGGCCGTGGGCGAGCTTTCGGACGAGGTGCGTGGGGTGTTTGTTAATGTTAACATGGGACGTTTGGGCGCCGGTTTTGAGGGGTTTGCCCCGCGCGAGAACGTGCACTTCAAGCGTCCCGGCGGCACTAACAACTACGTCCACGGCGGCATGAGCCTGCAGGAGCTCTGCGTGCCCGTTATCGGTTTTTGGCGTGCGCGCTCGGGTTCCAAGGACTTTGTCGACACGCGCGCGGCGACGCTGCGCGTACTAAGTGAGGGACGCCGAGTGACCAACTCGCTCTTCTCGGTCAACTTGATCCAGGAAGAACCCGCCCAAGGCAAGGTCTTGCCGTGCGAGTATGAGCTGGTGTTTACCGACGCAAGCGGCAACGAGGTGAGCGATACAGTCAAGGCGCATGCCAACAAGACTTCTGCTAACTCGCAGGAGCGCGTGGTGCATGCCAAGTTTGCGCTGCGTGCAGCGGATGGATTCTCGGCCAAGGGTCCGTACTATCTGGTCTGCCGCGAGCGTGAAACGGGCAAGATCGTTTGGCGCGAGACGTATACCATCGCTGTTTCGTTTGCCCCTGTTGCTGATTTTGGTTTTTAGGAGTGTGCCCTATGTTTGATAGCCATGACGACGATCTGTGGGAAGTTCCCTCGATTGATGTGGATGTGCCGGTGGAGGGTGTGGTGCCTGTGGAGGCCGCGCCTGCTGCGGAGGCCCCGGCGACTGAGGCTGTTGCGCCTGCCCCGGAGCCGGTTGCTGCCGCGCCCGTTGAGGCTGCGGTGAACGCCGAGGACGAATTCTCGACCGACGGTTATGATCAGGCTGTGGCCGAGGCTCCCGAGGACGACGGCTACGACATGGATGGGTTGGACGGCAAGCTGCTTGAGCACTTTGCTGGCAAGATCGTGCGCAAGGACCTGACGGCCCTTATGAAGCGCGGCGCCAACGTGCCCACCTTTGTGCTGGAGTACCTGCTGGGTATGTACTGCTCAACCGACGACGAGGAAGCCGTGGCAGAGGGCCTGGGCCGTATCCGCAGGATCCTCACCGATAACTACGTGCGTCCCGACGAGTCCGAGCGCATTAAGTCCAAGATCCGCGAGCTGGGTCGTTTTACCATCATCGACAAGGTGACGGCCAAGCTCGACGAGTACAAAGACATCTATGTGGCGTCGTTTGCCAATCTGACCATCGAGCCTTTTGTGATGCCGGCCGAGTACGTGCGCGACTATTCCAAGATTCTGCAGGGTGGCATTTGGTGCATTATGAGCATCGAGTATCGCCATCCCGTGGATGAGGAAGACGAGTTTGGCATGGAGGTCTTTGGCGACGATGCGCCGCGCCGCTCCAAGGCCAAGCGCAAAAAGCGCGGACCCGAGGACTCTCCGTTTAGTGTGGCGTCGCTCACTCCCATCCAGATGCCCAATCTGGACCTGGATGCCATGATCGACGAGCGTCAGTACTTTACGCGCGACGAGTGGCTCAATATGCTGCTGCGCTCGGCTGGCTACGAACCCAGCGAGCTTTCCGAGAAAGAGCGCCTCCACTTTATCGAGCGCATGGTGCCGCTTATCGAGCGCAACTACAACCTGTGCGAACTGGGTCCCCGCGGCACCGGCAAGAGCCATATCTACAAAGAGGTCTCGCCTTACGCAATCTTGCTTTCGGGCGGCCAGACCACCACGGCCAACCTGTTCGGCCGCATGAACTCCATGCGCGCCGATCGCGTGGGCTTGGTGGGCCATTGGGATTGCGTGACGTTCGACGAGGTCGCCGGCATGCGCTTTAAGGACACCAACGCCGTGCAGATCATGAAGGACTACATGGCCAGCGGCAGCTACGCGCGTGGCCGCGACCAGATTAACGCCGATGCCTCCATGGTCTTTGAGGGCAACATCAACGACACCGTGCAAAACGTCCTTAAGACCACGCACCTGTTTGACCCGTTCCCGCCGGAGTTCAACAACGATTCGGCCTTCTTCGACCGTATCCACTATTACCTGCCGGGCTGGGAGATTCCCAAGATGCGGTCGAGCCTGCTGACCGGGCATTATGGCCTGATCACCGACTGCCTGTCGGAGTTTTGCAAGGAGATGCGCCGCAAGGACTTTACGCACCATATCGACCGTTACTTCCGCTTTAACAGCGACTTTAACAAGCGCGACGAGATCGCCGTGCGCAAGACCTTTAGCGGCCTGGCCAAGCTCCTGTTCCCCGACGAAGCCATGGACAAGGACGACGTGCGCTGGCTGTTGGATTACGCCATCGAGGGCCGTCGCCGCGTAAAGGAGCAGCTCAAGATTATGGCGGGCGTCGAGTTTATCGACGTTAACCTGGGCTATATGGATGCCGACAACCCGCAGGATGTGCATGTGGTGCGCGTGCCCGAGCAGAGCGAGGACACGCTGATTCCCGACGGGCCGCTGCTGTCCGGCCACGTGTTTGGCGTGGGCAGGTCGCAGGGCGGCGAGGTTGCCGTGTACAAGCTGGAGAATAAGGCCGTTGCCGGCGAGTGCAAGTTTAAGCACGAGGGCGTGGCCTTTAACAAGCCGGTGCGCGATACGCTGGAAGCCGCGTTCGACAACTTTGTGAACCTGGCGAACCGCGTGGCGCCGGGCATGCACATTGGCTCCAAGGATTATCTGCTGTTCTACAACGACCTGCAGAGCAAGGGCCTGTCCGAGGAAGTTTCGCTCGCCGAGTTTGTGGGCCTTTGCTCTGCGGCGTGCAACCGCCCGGTGATGCCCGCGCTGGCGATTCCGGGAATCTTGCGCATGTCGGGTTCTATGGACGAGATCCGAGGGCTCGAGGACATTATGCGCGTGGCCAAAAACGCCGGCGCCAAGCGCGTGATTTTGCCGCTGAGCGCCATCGCGGGCTTGCAGAGTGTTTCGTCCGAGATTATTTCGGGACTGAGTCCGGTGTTCTACATGGATGGTGACCCGGTTGATGCCGCGAAGAAGGCGCTGGATCTGTAGGAGTGCGGGCTTGCGTGCGCGTGGGCCCGCGGGTGTGTTGGCGTGTTCGAGTAGGGAGGCCTTGCCATGGCGAGCGAGCGTTCTGTTGGCGAGTTGCTCGACGAGCTGTTTGGCTTTGAGTCGGTAGCCAAGCGTCAGACGGCGCTTGAGCAGTACGATCGCGGTGAGCTGGCGCGCAGGGCGCGCTCCCGCGAGCTGCTGGGCGTGCTTAGGGGCGTCGAGGCTTCCGAGCACGCTGCGCGCGAGTCTGCCGTGCGGGCTGTTGACGGGTATGTTCGCCGTGTTGAGGGCGCCGCGCTTGCACGCGCTCGCAAGCGGGCGGGCATTGTTGGCCCGCTGCGGATGGAGCGCCGCTATGCTGCCTTTTTGCGCATGGAGGACAAGGCCGAGTTGCTGGCCCGTTTGGAGCAGACGCTTGCGTTTATCGAGGTAAAGCTGCGTGCGAATACGGCGGAAAAGGTGCGCGCGGCGTACGATGCTGCGGGGGCTATGGTGCTGCAGGACGTGGCACGCCTGAGTGACGTGCGCGTTGTGGATGCCGTGCCCCTGGATGCCGATCTGCTATGTACGCAGTTGGAGCAGTTGCGTTGTGCCGCCGACGCGACGGACCTTGCGGGTATGATCACAGCGACGTTTGAGTCCGAGCTGAGTGCGACGGGGTCGCTGGGCGCTGACGGGTTTACGGGCGATTTGGCTGGCGATGTTGCTGGTGACGTGGCGTTGGAGCGTGAACTTACCAACGTGCGCGGCGCTGCGCAGCGAGCGCGCTTGGCGGCGCAGGCGTATCGGGCCGAGCGCGCCACCCGCGTTGCGGGGAGCACGGTGGAGCCGGTATCGTTGCCCGAGTCTGCGTGCGCTGCGTGCGAGACGGCGTGCGATGCCGGGGAGCTTTCCGAGTTGCTCGCTCAGGTTAAGAAGTCGTTTGAGACCTACCGTCGTGTTGTTGCCGACGGCGGGTTGTTCTGCGCGTTTGGCACGGGCTCGCCGCACGGCATTTGTTGTGGTACGAGCTATTTGGACTACGATTCTCGGCTTGATGAGGACGTGCTGGTGGGCGAGTACGATGGTGCAACCAGGCATACTGTTCGGCATGAGGTTGCGATTCCCGAGCTGGTGGATGGGGCTTCTGCCGAGGGCGGCGATTCGCTCAAGGTTGCCGTGGCGCGCATGCGCGAGTTTAACGGGCGTCGCTACGATGGTGTGCTGGATGAGGATCCTGCGCGCCATGTGAATGCGTTTTGGTATGGACTTAAAAAGCTCAGCCAGTATTGCGAGGCCGCCGTGCGTGTGGATGAGCGTGCTTGGGATTGCTTTATCGATAAGGTGCAGTTCGCCTACGATGAGCCCGTGGGACGTTTGGCTGCACAGATGGACGACAAGCAGGTTGCGGCTTTTGTTGCTGCCGTGGATGAGCTTGGCGCTGCTGAGTAGGGGTCCTGGCCTGGTAGGAGGTTTCATCATGAAGATCGAAGTTGACGTAGATCAGCTGCGCGAGAGCCTGCTCGACCGCGCGGGGTCTGCGGCGGGCGTGGGCTTTCCGGCCGCCATGCTCGACGTGATGGATATCGAGGATGAGTCGCCCCAAGAACTCCTAGATCGAGCCGAACGCGAAGGCCTCGACCTCCGAGACTTTGCCGTCGATGACGGCTGCGGAGCGTCTGACGACTGGTGACCCCGGGTCAGTTCATCCTTTTCTTCCTGAGATATAAGAGAAATCCCTTTTTGAACGTCCTTCGGGTTCCAAAAAATAGCCGATCAGTCTTTGTATCTTCCTTGCTGTCAAACTTGATAGCCGTTAGCTCGATCGTACAGATGTAGTCAGCAACTTGGAATAGCCGGTAGGCTCGTGGTGTGGCTTCTCGGTATACGATGACATCCCTTGCTAGAACGTACTCAAGCGCAGAATGAATGACCTCCGTTACAATCGGTTGGCCGTTGTCGTAGTAAATCTTAACGGTGTCGTATCGCTGGAAGAATTTCAGATGGTCGAAAAGTTCAACTGTGAGGTCTCGCCTCATTCTCTCCGCGAGACCGTTTTGATTGCCGGCGAATTCGCTCATTCGGTATTGCAGACAGAGATAGCGTATGGGGAGATGCTGAATGAACGCGCGAAATGCGCTCAACATGTGCCTTCGCTGCTCCTTGGGAAGATCTTTGTAGTCGCCGTTTCCATTCAGTAGGGGTCCTGCATGAAAAGGCGTATTGGGAAGCGAGGACTGCGACAGGGCGCGCTCGTAGCGGTCAATGCGTTCAACGATTGCATCGTTTTGATCGTGAAAAACGAGGGTGACGAGGTAGTAGTTGGAGACGCCTCCGAGGTCGCCAGATTCGTCAACAAAGACGGAGAGTTCGCTCATGATGGGCCTCCATTTTTGCAAAAAAATGCCGGGGGTAAGACCCCGGCTCTTGGAGGCCCCTCTTTTGGAGGGAACCGTATTCTTTATACCATGAGATAAGGGGTGCTTTCAAGTAATATTATAATAAGCAAACATATGTTCGTCAAACTACCTGCGAAAAGTCCTTAGCCGTCCAGAGGTGGGTAGAGCGGCTCGTAAATTGCTGACGCAATGGGCCGGCGTTTTCCCGAGAAGTATTTAGTCTTGACTCGCATAAAAAATGCCGGGGGACATCCCCCGGCTCTTGGAGGTCCCTTTATTCGAGGGTACCGATTTCTTTATAGCATGAGATCGGACGGCTTTCAAATGGCGCCATGTGGATGGGATGGGATGGCGCGCCTGATAAAGCCCTCAATGAATGGCATATAACTAGCGTTCGTGATATAAAGAAATCGGTCATCTCAAAAGAGAGGGCTTCCAAGTGCCGGGGACGTTTTCCCCGGCTTTTCATTTCGGTGTCAATTCAAATGTTTTTCAACCCATCCCCTCAATAACTTGCGGTGAAATAGGGACTGAAATGGCTGTTCAGAAGCCTATTCAATCCCTATTTCACCGCAACGTATGGGTGGGGATGGCTACGATGCTAGTGTGGCGATGACGGCTTCGTCGCCGGCGTATATTAGGGTGTTGCCATCGGGAATGATCGTTTGGCCGTCGCGCTTGAGCATCACCACAATAAACGGGTGCTTGCCTTGCGGCACGTCGCGCAGACGCTGGCCGGCCAGGCGACCGTGGGAGGTCACGGTGACCTCGCGCAGCGTAACCTCGGCACGCTCTTCAAACGTCGGCGCGGCCATCACCAGCAGATCACCTTCCTGGATCACGGTGTCGCCATTGGGCAGTACCGGGTGCGCCCCGTCGCGCAGTACCAGGACAACGAGCATATCTGTGGCGCTGCCAATGTCGGCGAGCGAGTGACCGGCAAACGGATGTCCAGCGCCTACCTTGAGCTTGACGAACGACATGCCTTCCTCGTCGCGGTAGTCGTTAAAGGTGCGGCGCACGTCGCCGGTTGCATCGATCATATCGAGCGTCTTTGCCACCGCCGGCAGAAGCGAGCCCTGCACCACAATGCTCGACACGGCAATCACAAATACCAGGTCAAACAGGTCGTGACCGCCGGGAACACCGGCCACCACGGCAAAGAGGCTAAACACGACCGAAGCTGCTCCGCGCAGGCCCGCCCAGCTAACGAGCGCGACCTGGCAGGGGTTCGTCTTAAAGGGAGCCAGAAGCACGCTGACGGCGATGGGACGGCTCACGAAGAGCATAAATGCCATGAGCGCCAGGCCCGGCAGCAGCATCTGCGGCAGGCGCGCGGGCGTCACGAGCAGGCCGAGCAAGAAGAAGATTGTCATCTCTGCCATCTCGGTGAGGGTGTCAAAGAAGTGCGCCATCTCGACTTTGCCAGTGATGTCACTGGCACCCAGCACAATGCCGGCCAGGTATACAGCCAAAAAGCCGTTGCCGCCCAGATAGCTTGGTAGCGCGTATGCGACGATCGCCACGGCGAACAAAAAGATGGTCTGCGCGCCCTCGGCCGTCGCGTGCGCGCGTTCAATCAGGCGGCCCGCCGCCCAGCCGATGGCAAGGCCCAGGCCCGCGCCCAGAATAATCTGCTTGGCCAGCAGTGCGGGGATGTTGATGTCGCCGCCGGTCGCGAGTGTGGCGAGCACGGCGGTGAGCATGTAGGCGACGGGGTCGTTGGAGCCCGATTCGACCTCGAGCAGCGAGTCGGTGCCACCTCTCAGCGACAGGCTGTGCTCACGCAGTACGCTAAAGACGCTCGCCGCGTCGGTGGATGCCACGACCGATCCCAGCAGCAGGCCACCGATCCAGTCGAACCCCAGCGCGAAGTGGGCGAACATGCCGGTGATGCCGGCAGTGATGACGACGCCGAGCGTGCTCAGCAGCACCGCCGGCGCAGCGACGGGCTTGGCGCGGTCGATATTGGTGTTAAAGCCGCCGTAGAACATGATGAACAGCAGCGCCGTGCTGCAGACGGTTTCGGTGAGTGCGTAGTCGCTAAAGTCGATATGCGTCGGGCCGTTGACGCCCAACAGCATGCCCAGTGCGATAAAGATGAGCAGGGTGGGGAAGGGGAGTTTTTTGCCGACGGGTTTGATGGTCAGGCACAAAATGATGACGAGGCCGATAAAGAGAAGGATCTGGTTCATGGATAGTGTCCGCTCCTGGGTGGTTGGCGTGGCACGGTCAGTTGTCTGCGGTCATTTGTACCCAGAGATGGTGGGTTTATGGGGTTGGATTGCGGGCGTGCGCGATATCGTCATAGACGGCTGCCGTCTTTGCCTCTGCTCGGAAACCCTTTCCAGCTTTATTGCAACGGAGTACAATGGGTAACGTTTAAGTTCAACTTGAAGTTTTAGTTGCGGCGCCGGGCTTCGGCCGCAATGCAAGGAGAGGCGTACCATGGCGATCTATGTGACATCTGATGCTCACGGGCACGTGCGTGCGCTTGACGAGGCCCTGTCTAAGATCTCGTTGACGTCCGACGACACGCTGTACGTGCTGGGCGACATGATCGATCGCGGGCCCGATCCGGTCGGCGTTATTAAGCTCGTGCGCTCGCTGCCCAACGCCCGCGTGCTCAAGGGCAATCACGAGCAGATCATGCTCGATGCCATCATTGGCCAGGATCCGCTCGATGCCGAGACCTGGGATATCAACGGTGGCTGGACGACGCGTGAGCAGCTCAACGACATGGAATTTGAGGCATACGAGGAGCTCGTGCGATGGATGGCCGCGCTGCCGCTCTACGCGGTGGTCGAGACCGAGGAGCGCCCGTATCTGCTGGTACATGCCGGTATTGAGACCGAGGCGGCGCGGGCGTTTTTGCTTGAGCATGGCGTCGATTGTGCCGATGGCGTTGGAGCGGTGGGTGCCGATCGCGAGCTGCTGCAGCAGATGCTCGCGGTGCAGTCGTCCGATGACCTGCTGTGGATTCGTCATGGCTATTGGGATGCGTCGACCGGGCTGCTTTCTGCCGAGGGCAAGGGCCCGGTCGTGGTGAGCGGTCACACGCCCACGGTATCGCTTGGGCGCTATTGCGAGGTCGGTGGTCTGGCGGGGCTCGATGAGGAATCGGGACGCGGGCAGATCGTGCGCTTGGGCGGCGAGGACACTGCTGGTGTTCCCGATCGCATCGACATCGACTGCGCCGCCGCCACCGGCTCCGAGTTCGGCCGCGTGGGCATCCTGCGCCTGGACGACGGGGCCGAGTTCTACGCGAACATCAACCCGGGCGAATAATCGGTGCAAGTGGTAGCTAATTTGGGAAGGGTTTTTTGACTTCTTTTGCCCTTCTGCCCGCTAATTGATTTCTCTGGGACGGGGATTAAATAAGGCTCTGTTAGACCAGGATTGACATTCCGCCCCGTCATCTTCTTGCGATTGC
>CAJMRD010000058.1 GCA_905215725.1 uncultured bacterium
CGGGATTGGTCAATCTCGGCCGACTATATTTGGCTAAAATAATCCGACGCTAACACCGTTAACTCTTGGATCATTCAAATCAACCCTCCCTGCCATCAAATCCCTAATGTCGACACCATCAGAGTCAAATCCGTTTACCGTATCCAGGTACTTTCGTCGAGCGTTCTGTTCTCGCGCAAATCGTTTGGGATAAAACTCAGCTCCCGAAGCCTGCTTCCAATCGCAGAATGTAATCGCTGAAAACGCACGCTCACTCATAAGCGCGTATTGGATACCTAGGTCTCCTAAAAAACTATCACTGAGGTGATACAGATAGGGGCTTTTGAAAGGTTAGGCCTGATTAGAGGCAGGCCTCGGCGATGCGCTTTTTGAGTTCGTCGATGCCGGTACCGGTCTGGGAGCTTGTGATGATCACGTTTTCGGCCGGGACGTTGAGCTGCTTTTTGATAGCTGCTGCCTGGCGGGCCTGCTGGGTGCGGCTGAGCTTGTCGGCCTTGGTGAGGCAGACGATAAAGTTGAACTCGTTGCCCTGCAGGTAGTCGATCATGTCATGGTCGAGCTTGCTCGGGTCGTGACGAATATCCACCAGCGACACGACCAGGTTAAAGCTGCGCTCCGAGTCGAAGAAGTCGCCGATAAGTTCTGCCCAGCGGTCACGCTCGGCCTTGGAACGGCGGGCGAAACCGTAGCCCGGCAGGTCGACGAAGTGCACGTCGTCAGCCTCGAAGAAGTTGATGTTGCTCGTCTTGCCCGGCGTGCTCGAAACCTTGACGAGGTTCTTGCGGCCAAAAAGCTTGTTCATGATCGACGACTTGCCCACGTTGGAGCGGCCGACGAAGCTCACCTCGGGGCAGGTGGACTCGGGAATCTGCGAAACCTTGCCGTAGCTGGCGACGAACTTGGCAAGCTGATAGTTAATGGAATCGGCCATGGACACTCCTTGGTCGTAGGTTCTTACAAATAGACGCGCTATTGCGCAGCGGCAATGCGGCGGACGATATCGAGCGTGATGTCACTTGCGACACGCGCGTACTCGAACAGATCGAACTCGCGCTCGCAAATTGCATCGTACGCCTCGTCACAATTATCGCTGATAGCGCGCAACACCAGGCAATCGACACCATTTTTGGTTGCGACATGGGCAATTGCCGCGCCCTCCATGCCGACACAATCGGCATGCGTCGCCTCGATAGCGTCGTTGCGCATGGTGGCGCCCGTCACAAAGCGGTTACCCGTGGCAATCGTGCCGACCAGGAACTGCTTGGTGCCCTCATTCGAAGCGACTGCATTTGTCGAAGCGTCAACAAACCCACGCTCAGCAAGCACTTCGGCGGCAATATCGACCAGCGCGGGCGTCGAGCCAAACTCCTCGAGCCCCGGTGCGGACTCGGCGATAAGCGCGGTATCGGTATCCAGATAGCGTAGGCTTTTGCCAATGACCACGTCGTCGATATGGAGCTTGGGGTTCAAACCGCCCGCAATGCCCGAAAACACAACAGCCTGCGGAGCATACTTGCTAATGAGGTGCTGTGTTGCAGCGGCGGCGTTCACCGTGCCCATGCCCGCCGTTGTGGCGACAACTGTCAGGCCGTCGAGCTCACCGCTCACAACGGTCAAGCCTGCCTCCCGTGCCTCGCAAACGTCGCTCAGCTCTTCCTTAATCTGCATGATCTCTTTTTCGAGCGCACCGATAATCGCAATGGTAGCCATGCCATTCCCCAAACCTATTCGAAATTCTCAACCACGGTATGGTACCAGCATTTTGTTTGACCTCGTCAAACGAACACGCTAAGCCAGTGCAGCTCGCGTATCAAACAGAGCCTTTGCAATTGCAGCCGTAACCTCGCTCGAGCGGTCGCTCCACGGCATCGATGTCATGATGCTCATGACATAGGTACGGCCATCGATGTCGATGAGGCCTGCATCGCATGTCGAATAGTAGCCGTCCTCGCTGATCCAACCCGCTTTGTTGCGCACCAAGACCTGATCGTTCGCAATGCCATCGCGAATAAACGAGCGCGATGTTGATGCCAAAAGGCCTGACAACCACTGTGAAGTCTCGGTATCCATGCTCAGATACTCGCTCATCTCGCGCCATAACCTCGCAGAAGTGCGCGGGCAGTAGGTCGGAAAATCACTCATCGGATTCAGTGCCGTTTCGTCATCAACACCCAGATTGGCAATCCAATCCTCATAGCCATCATGGTCTAACGCCGCGCGTAACGCGATAAACGAATCGTTGTCTGAGTTGGCGACGGCATTCTCGATAAGGTCGCGCACCGTCTGCCAGCCCATGCTGCAACCACCATACGTGGCTAAAGGCCCATCGAGCGACACCCGCCCCGATTCGACCAACGTCTCGCAAATATAGAGCGCATACAGCGCTTTGTAGCTGCTCGCTCCATACACCTCGACATCGGCGTTATACGTCACGCCCCTACCGCTCGATAGGTCGTAGAACACTACACCCACGTCGCCCAGCTCCTGCGCCCGACACAGGGCATCCTGGAGCGAGGCAAGGCTCTCATCCTCCAAGGCGGGAGTCTTGTTATCCACCAACGAGAAGGTCCGAACGGTATCACCCGAAGGGATATCGTTGAAGTCCGCCTTCGAAAGTCTCGTCTTGAGATCTGCCGTCGACAGAGCTTGATCTGCCGACGCTTTGGACTTTGAAACCTTCTCGTTTTGCAGCTGTACCGTTGACGCATCTGGGCGCACCGTTCGCTCCGAGGCGTAGGTTTTAACGGTAATTCCGAGGATAATAACCGCCGACGTTAGCATCCCAATGGCGGCAATCTTCCTCACGCGGATGCGAGCGCCGGCAAGGCCACGCGAAGACGTGCCCTTCGTCTTATATCTGCTGCCATGCTGCGGCACATACTCGTCCCGCGATGCGATGTTTCGCACGTGGTCTCCTGACTGCCACCGTTTATATACGAGCAGTATGATACCGAGCAGGCATTTCTTTCCAAAGATATCCAGCAGCGTTTAAGGTGTCTTTAAAGAAACCACAAGCGTATTTATCCAAATGGCACGATTCTGTTGCGCATCTCTACCCAAAACGAAGTTGCGGTGAAATGGTTCCTGTTTGGGCGACATGGGCCTAAAAACAAGAACTATTCCACCGCAACTCAGCTGGGAACGAGGGGATATGAGGGCTATGGCATGCTATCCGATAGCGTTTTTGAGCTCCGCACGGCGCTTTTTCATGCCGGTCATAACGGCGTTGCGCAGCTCGGGCATGCGCGCGGTATCCATCTGGGGCACGCCCTCGAGCTTATAGGGAATACCCAGTTGCTCGTACTTGACGACACCCATCGTGTGATACGGCAGCATTTCCAGGCCCACCACGTTGTGCCATGGAGCGATGAGGCGACCGAGCTTCTCGCACTCCTCCACCGTGTCGGTAATGCCCGGCACCACCACGTGGCGGATAACGACCTTGATCTTGCGACGTGCAAGCTCATCGCCAAACGCCAGGATGCGTGCGGGATCACAACCGGTCAGCTTTTTATGCTCAGCCGGATCGGCATGCTTGATGTCGAGCAGCACCATGTCGGTCTCGTTGAGAACGGCATCGAACTTCTCGGGGTGGTTGGGATCGAACGCATAGCCGCAGCTGTCCAGGCAGGTATGCACGCGGCCATCGGGATTGTTGTGCATTGCACGGAATAGGTCGGCCAAAAACTCAGGCTGCAGGAGCGGTTCACCACCCGAAACGGTAATGCCGCCGCTGCGGTAAAACTCATGGTTACTCTGAAACTCGTCCATCAGGTGTTCGACGGTCACCATGGTGCCGCCGTTGACCGACCAGGTATCGGGATTGTGGCAATACGCGCAGCGCATGGGACAGCCCTGAACAAACACCACAAAGCGAATGCCGGGTCCGTCGACCGTTCCCATCGTCTCGATTGAATGCACGCGGCCTAGGGCAAACGCAGAGTCCTCGGGATGAGCGTCCACACCCTCAAGCGTCATTTCTGCCATTCGCGCTACCTTGCCTCTCCTTGGATGCAACCAATTAAAATGCCAGAGCCATTCTAGCCCATACGCATGATGGTGAAATGGTTTAGCGGTCAATTGGGTTGTTCTATTTGGCCCCACACAAAAGCGGCGGGAGGGTTTTTTCTTCCCGCCCGCCGCCGAGGCAATAGATATCGATAGACGCCAGGCCTTACGCCTTGAGCGTGAGCACCGCGCCGAAGGCGGTCGGGCCGCAATGGCTCGAGATGACGCCGCCGACCTGAGTCCAGGTAACGTCCTTAAAGCCAAGATCGTGTGCATAGACTTCCATGTCGTCGCGCAACTCCTCGGAAAGACCCACCGAATACGCCAAGCCAATATGCGAGTAGTCGATCTCGCCCTTCTCTACCATGTGATCAATAAAGGCACGGGCACACTTAAGCATAGAACCGCGGAACTTCTTGGTCGCCACGAACTTACCACCCGTCACCTCAATGCAGGGCTTAATCTTGAGCAGATGGGCACCGAGGAATGCCACGTTGGACAAGCGACCGCCGGCCTTAAGGAAGGCGAGATCGGTTGGGACAAAGCCCAACAGTACGCGGTCCATGACCGAATTGGTGAAGGCGAAAATTTCGTCAACGGTGGCATCGGGATGAACCTCAATATACTTGGCGGTCTCGACGACAACGAGCGACTGGCCTACCGAGACAAAGCGCGTGTCCATGGAGTAGACGTAATCGCGACCCTTGGCGGCGATCTTCGATGATTGATGCGAGCAGGTCGTGGCCTCAGAATATGCAAGATGCAAAATAGTCGCGTCGGGTTGCTCGGCATGGATGCGGTCGTACACATGCGCAAAATCCGCCGGCGAGCAACCGCTGGTCTTGGGCATCACGCCAAACTCGTTGCAGCGCGAATAAATCTCGAGCGGATCGATCGAGCCGTCCTCGACGGTCTCATCACCAATCGTGACATGCATGGGCACGCGCACGATGCCATAGCGTTCGCAGAGCTCCGGCGTCACATCCGACCCAGACTCAACCACGATTACGTACTTGCCCATTCTTATCACGACCCATCTCGACATTGGCTTTTCAATACATGGCACGCGCCGCCGCACTGTTGTACAACGGCGTCCAAGCGCCAAAGAGACGCCGCCCCTTGCACACAACAAAGGACAGCGTCTCCCTGGAAAACTCCGTGCTTATCTGAGATTCTACACGGTTTATTAAGGAGCGTTACTTATTCCGCAAACGGTAGCTATACGCGATAAACGGTAGTTCGCTGCGGCAACTGCGACACATTCCGCCCAGCAAGTCCGATCGTGCTCCACGCACGGTTAACGCGCAAGACGGTAAAAATCCATCGATGCCGCACCCTCGGCGCGCAGCTCCATCGCCGGTACCGCCGGCGAATAGGTACGGCTCGTAAGTGCCGCCTCGCCGCCGTTGACAAAAATCTCGACCATCGTAGTGTCCGAAAGCACGCGCAGGTCGCGGAGCTCGCTGAGCTCAATCGACCTCCGGTCACGCCCATAGCCTTCGTCACCCATGTCGAGGGTAAGCGTCCCGTCCGCATAGCGCACAAAGACACCCTTGCGAATCTCGAGCTCGACCATCTTGGCGTCCTCGCAGGAAACCACGACATCAAACAGGCGCCCAGGCTCTTCAACGGTCTCACCGCCTACAGCACGAACGCAATCGCCGCGCATCCTCTCAATCTCGTGCGCTGGCTGCTGGCAGAGCTTACCATCGCGCATGCTCAGCTCTCTCGGCACCGTCAACGCGCACTGCCACCCGCGCGCCACCGTCGGGCTTTCTGCCGTCGCATCGGGACAACCCGACCATCCGATCATCAAACGCCGACCCGCAGCATCCTCAAAGGACTGCGGTGCGTAGAAATCAAAGCCGGCATCGACCATCGGGGGCATGCCCTGGCCGACGATTTTAAAGCTCGGCGCCCCCCAATCGGCCTCGATGGAGAACCACACGCACTGATGCGGATTGCGGTAACGCCAGCCATCGGCGGGCACGCCCTGCGGACAGCAAACGAGAATAAGCTCGCCATCGAGCTCAAACAGATCAGGACACTCCCACATAAAGCCAAACTTCTCGCCCAGCTCAATGCGCGTCGCATAGCCCCAGTCCTCTAGATCACGCGAGGTATAGACAAGCACGCACCCGCGATCGTCTTTCGTACGAGCGCCCAGAACCATGTAGTAGATACCGTCGTGTTCAAGGATCTTGGGGTCGCGCACGTGCGTACCGATATCGTCGGGGTAATCGACCGGCCCAACAGCTATGCGCTTCTCGCCCAATTCGTCGGGATTCTCGGCAACCATATGAATCTGGTTTTGCTCACGGCCCGTCAACACGTAGTCGTAATCATCACGGTCAAAATGCTTAACGTTGCCGGTATAGAAGTAGTGAATCTTGCCATCACGTACAAAGGCAGAACCAGAATACGCTCCACTCGAATCCAAATCGGAATCGGGGAACAACACGGGGCCGTGATTCTCGTACGTCACAAAATCCTTTGTCGTCAGATGGTTCCAAAGCACTGGACCGCCATGCGCAGCATCGAACGGATCGTATTGATGATAGATGTGATACGTATCACCAATCTGAACCAAACCGTTGGGGTCGTTGAGCCAGCCAAGCTCAGGCTCCACATGGAACAAAAGCCTATCGGGGTCGGACGCGATGCGAGCCGCCGTCTCATCCTGTCCAGCTCGCCACTGCTCATAGTCCGCACGCATCACCTTGTTTTTTTGATTAAACATCGCCATTGACCTTCTCGTCTATGGGAAAGGACGCTCGACTCACACGAGCCGAACGCCCTTCCTCAAATGGACTTATCCTCAGATTACGCTGAACGGCTCAACTAGAAGCTGACATCGAAGCCAGCGCCAGCGCCCTCTTCATCAGTGGTCGGCACTCCCTTTGCCTTGTTGTAGGCAAAGATCAAGACGATCGGCACGATGAAGGCGATGAGATTGCCAGCCACATACCACACGAGCGTCTCGGGCGTGACGATGAGCAGGCCAAGCACGCCGGTCAGACCCTGACCGATGGCGCGCACCTCAAAGAGCTTCACGAAGGCACCGCCGCAGCCTGCACCGATGCAAGCGCAGATGAACGGGATGATCGAGTAGCGCATGTTTGCAGCAAAGATTGCGGGCTCGGAGATACCGACCAGCGTCGGGATAAAGGACGACATGCAGATGTTGCGCTCTTTGGAATGCTTCTTGTGAATGAGGTACATGCCGATGGCGCCGCCACCCTGGGCGATGATGGAAACCGACCAGATGGCCTGGATGTAGTTGAAGCCAGTCGTGGCAACGAGGTTTGCCTCGATACCCTGGATGAACTGATGCGTACCGGTAACGACAAGCGGCTGCAGGAACGCGGCGAAGACAAAGGCACCGAAGACGCCCATCCTGTTGTACAGGATATCGATTACGCCGGCGAGGACGTCGCCGATCAGGTTGCCGAGCGGGCCGAACACGGTGAACAGGGCGACGTTAGCAAGAATCAGGGTAACGGTCGGGACAAAGACGAACGAAACGACCTCGGGGATGTACTTCTGGGCAATCTTCTCGACCTTGGCCATAAACCAGGCAGTCAGGATTGCAGGGAACACGCCGCCCTGGAAAGCAACCATGGGAATGGAGAGCGGACCGAAGTTCCAGTACTCAGCACCCGTCGGGTCCATAACGAACGTGTTACGGTTCATAAGGCTCGGGTGAACCATGACGATACCGACGAGGATGCCCAGAATCGGGTTACCGCCAAAACGCTTGACCGCGCTGTACATAACCAGGACAGGCAGGTAGTCGAAGGTGGTGGCGATAATGGCAAAGAAGCTTGCGAGGTTCTTGAGGAACTCGCTGTGGTCGGCCAGGCTGCCCTCCATGCCAAAGAGGCCGTTGGCAACGATCAGCGACTTAAGGCCGATGATGATAGCAGCGCCGACGAAAGCGGGAATGATGGGGATAAAGATGTCCGAGAATACCTTGAGGACCGAGAAGAACTTGCCCTTCTTGTCCGCCTCGGCGCCCTTGACCTCGGAAGCGCTGATCTCCTTAACGCCCGTCAGAGCCATAAACTCGTCGTAGACTTTGTTGACGGTACCGGTACCGAAGATGATCATGAGCTGGCCGCTGTTGTACAGCACGCCCTTGACGCCATCGATGTTCTCGAGCTCGGCCTTGTTGTACTTGCTCGTATCCTTGAGCACCAGACGCAGACGCGTAACGCAATGCGTGGCGCCCTCGATGTTCTCCAGACCGCCGACGTTATCGACGACTTGCTGAGACACTACTTTGTAGTCCATGTTCCTCTCCATTCCCTTACGAAATCATAAAACGTTTTGATGCCATTACAGAGACGCGATCGTTGCATTTGCGCACTTGAGCGTACCGTCGGTGACCGTCAGCGCCACACCCTGGCCCTGCTTATTGCAGAAGCGAGCGTTAAGCGCAACATCATCGACAAAGATAGTCGCGATATCGTCGTCGACGACTAGGCGCACATGGTGAGTGCCCTCGCCCTTAAAGAACAACGGACGCTCGAGGCCCATGTTGTTGACCTGGAACCACGGATACTGGGGGGCCGCCGTAAACTCGAGCTTGCCCTCGCGCAGGTTGGCGCGGAACTCATAGGCAAGACCGGACTCGGCGTCCTCGGCAAGCTTCACCGAGAAGCCGGCAGCGTCACCGGCGAGCTCGATGTCGGCGTCGAGCATATAGGTGGAGCCGGCATCCGCGGCGAGCACCTGCTCGACCTTGCCCGACTCGCAGGAAAGCTCAAAGGCCTCGACTGCCTTAGCCTCGCCAAAGGCGCCAAGCATGCTGTCGGGGAGCTTGGTGCCGAGCGTTCCGTCGGCACGCTGAACGATCTCGAGAGGCATAAAGGTGCCACCCCACAGGTAAGAGCTGGGATCGCCGCCCTCGTCACGCGTAGGAACCCAACCAAAGAGAACGCGGCGCTCGCCATCAAATGCGGTACGCGCGGCATAGTACGCGCGGCCATCGAAGGAATCGTCCGCAGGAGTGATCCAAGGACCGTTGATGGAGCGAGACATGCGGTAACGGGTCTTGTTGCCATCACTGTACTCGGAGAACACCAGATACCACCAGTCGCCCATCTTAAAGAGATCAGGCATCTCGAACATGGTGTACAGGCCCGGATTCCACCAGTCGCCCTGGAACTCCCAGGTATCCAGGTCCTTGGAGGTGAACTTGACCAGACGACCGGTCATCAGACGCTTGTCCTCGCCCACACGCGTGCCGAGGATGAGCATGTACTCTTCGTTCTCCTCATCCCAAAGCACAAAGGGATCGCGCCAGTTGCGGTCATCGTAACCCTCCTGGGGCGGAAGCAGCGTCTCGGCGATGTTCTTCTCCCACTTGACGGCGTCGTCACTCGTTGCGTGAAGAAGAACCTGCTTCATCAAGCGTGCCTTGACCTTATCGCGATTGCAACCAGTGTAGAGCGCATGGTACTTGTCGCCCACCTTAAACACCGTGCCGGCATAAACATACTGGTCGACTTCCTCGTCGCCGCCACGCTCAAGGCTCTCGCCAAAGTCTTTGTAATTGACGAAGTCCTTGGTTGTCGCGAGTGCCCAGCCAAACGGCTCTCCGAAAGGTCCGGGGTTTCGCGTGTCACGCTGATGATAGAGATAGAACGTGCCGTCCTCGCCGTACGGCATGATGTCGCCTACCCAAATTCCCTCAGGCTGGTAATACACCTTGTGCATCCGAGACTTCCTTTCTCACGAGATACTAACTCGGTACAACTGCAAGATATGTCAATCGTTTTCATATGTCAAACGTTTTCACACCAATACGTCTTTTCGCAGTTCCAGTCGTCGGCAAACGGTTGACATATGCCGGCGAACGGTCATCAGAGGTGTTTGAGGAATTCTTTTGGCGCTGGATGAACTACGCGGTTTTACCCTCAATGAGTTCAACGGGGAGCTTGATATTCGATTCGGGCTTTTCGCCGTTAACAAGAGCGACGATGGATTGCGCCGCGAGCTCACCGATGCGATCGATATCTTGGCGTACGGTTGTTAAGTCAGGCATAAACGTCATAGTGCGGCGGGCACCATCCGCGCCCACGACCTTAATATCATCCGGAGCGCTCAAGCCGCGCTGCTTCATCACGTTAAGACAGATAGCCGCCATCGTGTCGTCTCCCGCAAAGATGCCGTCAATATCGGGGTTCTCATCGAGGATCTTCGCAACGACCGCGCTCTTTTCGTCGTCGGGCTTAACGAACTCGACCTCACGGACAAGCGCGGGCAAACCGGCCTGCTCAACAACATCGAGGTAGGCATCGGTACGCTTATTGGCAGGCATGCGCATGCGGCTATTGCTGCGCAGGCACAGGATGCGCGAACATCCGTCATCGATCAGGCGACGCGTGGCAAGTTCGCCGATGCTATAGCTGTCGCTCGCAATCTGAACAGAGGCTTCGCCAAGGTCGCAGTCGATACCAACCAGACTCAAGCCCATCTCGGCATACGCCTCGGCACCGATATTAAGCGAGTTGACGATGACGCCATCAACCATATTGCGTCGAAGCATGTCGATATAAGAGCGCTCAAGCTCAGGTCGATTGGCGCTATTGCACAGCAGCATCTTAAAACCGTTTTCGGCCAGGGTATGCTCAATGACTTGAACCACTTGGGCATGAAACGGACTGCTGACATAGGGGACGATCATACCGATAAGATTCAGGCGACCGTTGAGCATGGCACGGGCGATATCGTTGGGCGTATAGTTGATGCGCTTCATCGCGGCATGGACCTTATCGCGGGTCTCTTGGCTAATATAGCCACGATTATTAAGCACACGAGATACCGTAGTAGGCGAAACCCCCGCCACCGCCGCAACTTCCTTGATGCCAGGCTTAGCCGTATCCTTAGAACGAGCACTCTCGCGAGCCATAGCACCCTCCCCCATCAACATGTCATACGTTTACATACGAACAAAGCATACCCCAACAACAGCGGGAAGACGGTAACAGCACAAGTAAGTAGACGACTCATCCAAATAATTTGGAGAGTTCCGCCTAAAGGGTGACTCCAAAGGACCCCACATGGCCGGTTTTGGGTTATTTTCCAAAACATCCCGCAGGACGCGAGAAGCCCCCGCCGCACGTAGTGCGCAGCGGGGGCTTCTCGCATGTCCGAGGACGTTTTGGAAAATAACCCAAAACCGGCCCCAGTAACCCTGCGGGAGTTAAATCCCTTTAGAACTTGTCGTGGAAGGTACGCGAAATGACCTCGTCCTGCTGCTCCTTGGTGAGCGTGTGGAAGTTCACGGCATAGCCGGAAACGCGGATGGTCAGCTGCGGGTACTTCTCGGGGTGGGCCTGAGCGTCGAGCAGCGTCTCACGGTTGAAGACGTTGATGTTCAGGTGGTGGCCACCCTTCTCGGCGTAAGCGTCGAGCATGTGGACCAGGTTATCGGCCTGAGTCTCAGAAACTTCAGAAACCTTCATAATGTGTCTCCTTCGATTGATAGGCGCCGGCCGAAACCGGCGCGCTAATCAGTAATCGTTATTGTTAGTATAGCACTAACAATAGTTACTCGCCCAGCTGATCAAGGTCGATATCGCCAAAGAACACCTGGTCCTCCTTGCCGAGCGCACTCGGGATGATGGAGAAGGTGTTAGAGATGCCGTCCTGAGCATCGCGGAACGGGAGCTTGGAAACCGAAGACAGCGAAGCGATGGCGCCGTGGCTATCGCGCTTGTGCATGGGGTTAGCACCCGGGGCGAACGGCTGGCCAGCCTTGCGGCCGTCGGGCGTGGAGCCGGTCTTCTTACCGTACACGACGTTGGAGGTAATGGTCAGAACCGAGGTCGTGGGCACGGAGTTGCGGTAGGTGTCGTTCATGCGGATGTACTCCATGAACTGGTGCACAACGTCGTGAGCGATCTGGTCGACGCGGTCGTCGTCGTTGCCGTACTTGGGGAACTCGCCCTCGGTCTCGAAGTCGACGATGATGCCGTTCTCGTCACGGACGGGGTGGACCTTGGCGTACTTGATGGCGGACAGGGAGTCAGCCACGACGGAAAGGCCAGCGATACCCGTAGCGAACCAGCGGTGCACGTGCTTGTCGTGCAGAGCCATCTGGATGCGCTCGTAGCAGTACTTGTCGTGCATGTAGTGAATGATGTTCAGCGAGTTGACGTACACGCCAGCGAGCCACTTCATCATGTCGTTGTACTTGGCCACAACGTCGTCGTAATCGAGCGTATCGCCCTCGACGGCGCGATACTTGGGGCCGACCTGCTTCTTGGAGACCTCGTCAACACCGCCGTTGAGTGCATACAGCAGGCACTTGGCCAGGTTGGCACGGGCGCCGAAGAACTGCATCTCCTTGCCAATGCGCATGGAGGACACGCAGCAGGCGATGCCGTAGTCGTCGCCGTGGTAAACGCGCATGAGGTCGTCGTTCTCGTACTGGATCGAGGAGCTGGCGACAGAAGTCTTGGCGCAGAACTTCTTGAAGTTCTCGGGCAGACGGGTCGACCACAGAACGGTCATGTTGGGCTCGGGGCTGGTGCCCATGTTCTCGAGCGTGTGCAGGTAGCGGTAGCTCATCTTGGTAACGAGCGTACGGCCGTCAACACCCATGCCGCCGATGGACTCGGTGACCCACTGCGGATCACCGGTGAACAGGGCCTGGTACTCGGGGGTACGGGCAAACTTGACCATGCGGAGCTTCATGATGAAGTGATCCACGAACTCCTGGATCTGCTCCTCGGTGAAGGTACCGTTGGCAAGGTCGCGCTCAGCGTAGATGTCGATGAACGTAGAGGTACGGCCGATGGACATAGCGGCGCCGTTCTGCTCCTTGACGGCAGCGAGGTAGGCGAAGTACATCCACTGGATGGCCTCCTGCGTGTTGGTAGCAGGGTTGGAAATATCGAAACCATAGGTCTCGGCCATCATCTTGAGCTCGCCGAGGGCGCGGATCTGCTCCTGCAGCTCCTCGCGATCGCGGATGTTGTCGGCGGTCATGACCGTCGGGGTAGAAGCCTTCTGGGCCTCCTTGTCCTTGATCAGGTAGTCGACGCCGTACAGGGCAACACGACGGTAGTCGCCGATGATGCGGCCGCGGCCATAGCCATCGGGCAGACCGGTGATGATGTGAGCCGAGCGGCAAGCACGCATCTCGGGGGTGTAGACATCGAAGACGCCGGCGTTGTGGGTCTTGCGCTCGAAGGTGTAGCGCTCGACAACGTTCTCGTCGACCTTGTAGCCGTGCTGGCTGGCAGCCTGGCAAGCGATGCGGATACC